>JBCBDN010000052.1:0-17248 GCA_038529685.1 Cyanobacteria bacterium J06598_1
TTGCTGGGTTCAGCAGTGGTCCTCAATCTCAGCGGCTCCGTGCCGCTGGGGTCAACCTCACCGCTGAGATTGAGGACCACTGCTGAACCCAGCAAACTATAAATCAGCTGAAAGGGACTGGCCGCCTCAAAGGTAAACGGGAGCGCATCTACTGTTTCTTGTATGGAGGGCGGCGGCGAAATTTCAGCAGACTGAATGGTTTCAATGACGGCGGCCTCGCTGAGCGGGCTCTGTGCCATGACGTTAAAAGTCAGCAGCAGCGTGTTGCCTTCTTCAAAGAGCGCAATGTATTTTTTGACCTTGCGCGTGCCTAACGTTTGGATGCCTGTAACCATTGAAACTTCAGTGTCTGCACGCGCAACTGTAGCCGTTGACTCCACCGCTAGGTCCAGTCCTCTTTCGGCAAACGCTGCGGTAATCTCTTCTGGCGTGGAGGCAAAAATAGTGGATATGCTTGAGTAGGCTTCTGGAGGAAGCTCGGTCAGCACAATGCTAGAAAAGTCTTCGAGATTTTCAAAGCCTGAGTAATGGGTCGATAAGGTAAATCCAGGCGGCGGCACAAGCGACAAACTCGTCCCTGGAATTTCGACTAGGGTAGCCGTAGCGGCTTCAGTCGTTGCTTCGGCATTCGCTTCAATATCTTTAGCAGCGTTCTTTTGCCCGTCCGCATATTCGATGGCGGGCGTAGGGGCACCAGAAACAGCCGTCGGCATAGATAAGCAGGTGGTGGCTAAAAGCATATAGCCCAGTAGCCATGAGCCTTTTTTCAGGCCCTTAAATTTATCACTCAATTTATCGTCGCCTCGCTTTACTCATCATTTTTTGGGAGAGCTGAAGGGGCAGATCTTCTTGCTCGGCCCAGTCTTGCAAAATACGGTAGAAAATTTGGCGATCGCGGCTCTGCAATACAGCTGTCTGATCTGCCGTCTCAATCGCGTAGGGGTAGCCATTCCCTACAATCACTTCAGCGCGCACCTGATTGATTACGGTCTCAGCGCGGCCCGCTTCCCACAGCCATTTTGGCAGCTCCAGACGCGCGGGGTAGTTAGCATTCGTTTTGAGGTAGGTGAACGTGAGGCGATCGCACATTTCCTGATACTCATTCAAAATGCCGCCGCGATCGCAGGTCATAATCGGCGTGCGATCGCCCCACTTCATCCAGCGGTTCAGCAGCTTGGCATCGTGCAGCGATCGCGTATTCTCCAATCCATGCAACGCCCGTAGCAGCGTCGTAATATCGTTTGACTGCGCCGTATCGACATAGCCCACCAGCGGCACTCGGTGCTTTTCACTCGCTTGTAGCAGCGTCAGCACCTTCTCTATATAGGGGCTCCGAATATTTTCATCGAGCATTGAGGCGAAAGAGAGCACCAGTGAGCCATCAAAAAAGACCAGACACTTCTCTGGGTCACAGCCACGATCATTCGCGCGGTCTTTAGCCGTCTTAATGTACTCAGTAAGCCGCTGCACTTCCATCGAAAAGCGACGCATATTAATCCAGCGGTCCATCGGCTGCGAGCGGTCGGCCACCAGATCTTTTGGCGTCATCACGTCAAGCAAAATATCTTTTTCGTAGGTGCCTTCGCCGCAGTGATGGTTTTCAAACCAGCCAATTTGCACTAGCGCAATCGGAATCGAGAAATCCTTTTGCGGGAAGACCTGTGAGCCATCGACGGCAAACGTCGTTACGCCTGCTAGGTGAGACTTCGCCCAGGCCAAGCTCTGCTCACGATTGGCCCAAGTCAAGTTGCATCGACAGATACCGTGGTCAGCGCTGCTGATGGGCTCTAAGGGGAGTGCGCCCAATGTAGCGGGGGCATTTTCTCCTGTTTGCTGCTGCGATCGCACCCAGCGATCGCGACTTTTGACCGGCATCTCCACCCACTCAGCCCATGCCGTTCGGTATTGGGTCAAATATCCAGAGGCACTCTCTTGAAAGCTAGAAAAGTCAATTCGCTTACTATTTAGGACCGCTTGGATCTGGGAAGGGTTAATAGCCATAGGTTATTAAGCAAACACACTAACGGCTGAGCACTGAAATCATACGACAAATTAGTAGAACAGGAATACTAAAAGAAAAAAGCAGCCATAAAAGGTACGCGTCCTACGAACACAGCGTTGAATCCTAGCAATGCGATACAAAGCTTAAAAAACGTTTGCGTATCCACACAAAACTATACAAAAGGACTATTCTATACTGATAAATCTCATCCCCTAGAGGGATTGCATGCCTCCATAGAAGCCAAGAGAAGCCAAGCATCGAGCAAGTAGATCCGTAACACCTGCTTGAGATTTGCCTTTGGGGGAATACCCTACCTTTTGTTCAGCTAGCACCAATATTTAAGCTTCAACAAGCTTGTTAAAATAGTTAAAGAAAGTTAACAAAAAAGTCAGACTTTAGCGCTAATCTGCGTAGCCACCAAACTGCGATTCGGCGTTTGCAAAAACTACCTCAGCGCCACATGAATTCCCAACCTACAGAGCAGCACGAAGCCTATGTCCGTGTCTCCACTGGGCTCGAAACTCTAGATACTATTCTGCACGGCGGACTGCCTTCTGGTGAGCTGTACGTCATTAACGGCTCACCCGGCGCTGGAAAAACGACACTGGCGCTGCACTTTCTGCAGGCAGGCGCAGTCAGAGGTGAAAAGGTGCTGTGCATCTCGCTATCACAGCGAGTAGAGAGCCTGGAGCAAACAGCGCAGTCGGTAGGGCTTGATATTTCAGACGTTACCTTTTGTGATTTGAGCAGTGTAGCCGCGCTCAAAAAGCTCTCTGAACGTCAGACTATTTTCGATACGTCGGAAGTGGAACTCGTTGAAACGATGCAAGCCATCATGGACATCATTGAAGAAGCGGCACCGAGTCGGGTGGTCTTCGATGGGGTCTCGCAGCTCAGAATGCTCGCGAATAACTCAATGATCTACCGTCAGCAGCTGTTCATGCTACGCGACTATATGAACACGCGAGATGTCACTGTGCTGCTCACCGATTCACAGTCCGCCGCATCCGGTGATTTGGAGCTGGTTGCAATGACGCATGGTGTCATTACTCTCACCGTAGAAGTCACTGAGCATGGCAGCGCTCACCGCTATCTGGCGGTGTCTAAAATGAGAGCTAGCGTCTACGAGCCAGGCTTGCACGACTTTGAAATTACCAGTACTGGGATGCGAATTTATCAGTCGCATCAGCACGCTGACGGTACCAAGTTAGCGACAGCTCAATCGACGCATCTGTCAGAACCAATACTCAGAGACAGCGGGGTTCCAGCCCTTGATAGGCTAATTAACGGAGGCCTACACTCGGGCACAACCTGCCTAATGCTGGGTCCTTCGGGGACAGGTAAAACATCGATTTCTACGCTCTTTGCCCATCGGTTGGCTCACACAGGTAGCAAAGCCAGTGTTTTTCTATTCGACGAATCTATTACCACCTTTCTTCGTCGGTCGAAGGGACTAGGCATGGATTTTGAGGGGCTGATTGCCTCCGACCTCATTCATATTCACGAGCTGAGCTTTGGCAATATCACCCCTGGTAAGTTTGCCAGCTTGGTCGATCAAGATGTTGAGAGATGGGGCGCAGAGATTGTCATCATCGATACGCTCACGGGCTACCTCAATGCCATGCCAACCAAGGCAAGGCTGATTTCTCAAATGCATGAGATTACGCGGCGGTTGAATCGACAAGATGTATTGACCTTTTTGGTGGTAGCTCAGCATGGCGTCATTGGGATATCAATGGATATCACTATCGACATCAGCTATTTGGCAGACACCGTTTTGCTGTTTCGCCACTTTGAAACCGCTGGAGAGCTGCGTCAGGCAATTAGCGTTTACAAGAATCGCTACGGCGCACATGAAAAGCAAATTTGCGAAGTCCTGCTTCGTCCAGGCGGGATTCAAATTAACGATGAGCTTGGCCAGTTCTCCGGGATTTTGTCTGGACTCCCTCAATACAGAGAAAGCTTTGAAGAGTCTGAAGGTCTTTCAGTCACTAGCAGCAATGGAGTAGGCGGAGCAGCACAGTAATGAGTCAAGGGACCCCTACACTTTCTACCAACGGAGGCGGTGCTGACCGGAGCGCTGCGGATCGAATGACCTATGAGCAACCAACTGCGCATGAGCATATTGTGCTGTCGGCACGCCTAGGTGCAAACGCAGATGTGCTGAGTGAAGTGCTAGCGGCAGAAGCCGAGGTGCAAATTGAGGAACCGACGGTGGAGACGGTGGCGAGGGCGATCGCCCAAGAAGCCTCCCTAATTGTACTCACCGAAGAAGTATTAACTGATGCCGCAAAGACCGCTCAGCTCGGCAACTACCTCAGCCATCAGCCAACCTGGTCAGATATTCCGGTCATCATCTTGCTTAGCGAGTGTAAGCGCTTTGACGACTGCCTGGCATTACTTGGGCAAACCACCCATCACCGCAGCGTCTTGCTGCTAGAGCTGCCCCTACAGCGAATGACCTTCTCCACCATCGTCAGGGCCTGTCTGCAAAACCGACGCCGACAGTACACCCTACGAAACACCCTTTCTCAGCTTCAAGAAAGCAACCAAGCCCTACAAAACTACAGCTACACCGCAGCCCACGAGCTGCGCAATCCGCTAGGCATCGCCAAAACGAGCTTTGACCTACTGGCCCGCACATCGCTCACCACCAGTCAGCAAAAGTTTGTTGACATGGGCCAGCGCACCACCCACAGAATGAACCAGCTGATCGGAGCGCTGCTCAACTACAGCAAAGTACAGTCTCCCGGCGACGAATTTACCGCAGTAGACATGACAGCCGTCGTGCAAGAAGCCACCGACGGACTGCAAGCACTCATTCAAGCAAGACAAGCAGACATCAGCTGGGCCACCTTGCCCACCGTACAAGGCAATCGCCAGCTGCTCATACAGCTCATCAGCAATCTGGTAAAAAACGCGATCGTGCACAACACGTCCGACAGTCCCAGAGTAGCGATCGCAGCCCAAACCACTGAAGACTTTAAGCCTGGGAATATAAACGCAATCAAACGTGATCTGCCTGAGTCATTAGCAGCAGCAGAAACTAATCGGTGGGTCTTCTGTGTGACAGACAACGGCCCTGGTATTTCGCCTGAAATTCAAACGCAAATATTTCAGATGTTCAACCGCGCAGGCAAAAGTCGCGCAGAAGGTAGCGGTATCGGCCTAGCCTTGTGCCAGCGGGTCGCCCAACAGCATCAGACAACGATTGGTGTAGCGTCAAAGCTCGGTGATGGGAGTACGTTTTACTTTGACTTAGCCGCCCAGAACAACAGCTGAAATTTATGACAGGTCATAACGCTTCAACAGCGAGGATGGATTTAGAGCCGTTTCCTTTCGGAATGTTAACCAGTGTTTCAATATGCTTAGCATTCACAGGAGTAAGTAATCCTCCCTAAGAGAGAGTGATACGATTTTGCTCATAGGATTATTTATTTTGTGGAGCATAAGCCCTTGGCAATTCGAGTAGCCGTTGTAGGCGGTGGACCAGCAGGGTCTTCGGCAGCTGAAGTACTTGTTAAAGCAGGCATCGATACATACCTGTTTGAGCGCAAGCTAGACAATGCAAAGCCCTGCGGCGGCGCAATTCCACTGTGCATGGTGGATGAGTTTGATTTGCCCCCCGAAATCATCGACCGCCGGGTGCGCAAAATGAAGATGATCTCACCTTCAAACATTGAGGTGAACATTGGCTCTACGCTTAAAGATGGTGAGTACATTGGCATGTGCCGTCGTGAAGTACTCGATGGCTTCTTGCGAGACAGAGCAGAAAAGCTAGGTGCCAAGGTGATCAACGGTACTGTGCACAAGCTGCAGCTGCCTGATAACGATAGAGATCCTTATGTTCTTCACTATGCAGACCACTCCAAAGAAGGTCTTCAGGGTGAAGCGAAAACCCTCAAAGTAGACATGGTGATTGGCGCAGATGGCGCTAACTCCCGTGTGGCTCGCGCGATTGATGCAGGTGACTATAACTATGCGATCGCCTTCCAAGAGCGCATCCGCATCCCCGACGACAAAATGGCTTACTACGAAGAGCTAGCCGAAATGTACGTCGGTGACGATGTCTCCCCCGACTTCTACGCCTGGGTATTCCCCAAGTACGACCACGTTGCCGTCGGTACCGGCACCATGCGCCCCAACCAAGCGCGCATCAAAGAACTGCAAAAGGGCATTCGCACCCGCGCCGCTAAGCGGATTGAAGGCGGCGAAATCATTAAGGTAGAAGCACACCCCATTCCTGAGCATCCCAGACCTCGCCGTGTAGTAGGCCGTGTCGCGCTCGTTGGCGATGCTGCTGGCACGGTAACCAAGTCTTCGGGTGAAGGCATTTACTTTGCAGCTAAGTCGGCGCGCATGTGTGCTGAAACCATCGTGAAGTACTCCAACGCTGGCGAGCGCGCGCTCACTGAAGATGAGCTGAAGCTCTACATCAAGCAGTGGGACAAGGAATACGGCCTCACTTACAAAGTGCTCGATATTTTGCAGCGCGTGTTCTACCGCAGCGATGCTTCTCGAGAAGCCTTTGTGGAAATGTGCTCCGACATCGATGTACAAAAGCTCACCTTTGATAGCTACCTGTACAAAACTGTAGTGCCAGCAAACCCCATCACACAGATGAAAATCACGGCGAAAACGGTTGGTAGCTTGCTGCGTGGCTATGCACTAGCCCCCTAGGTGAAGGCCTCAATTGATTTAAGGATCAATTCTTCTCGAAACTAACTGCGTTATTCTCTTTGTCTTAGCGTCTCTTGATTACTCAAGGGGCGCTTTTTTTGGTCTTTTACCCCAGCGAGTGATCATGAGGTTATAGCAAACGTCCTAATGCATTAGGACGTTTGTCTTGGTGCGCATTCCCTAGCGCCGCAAGGCGACGCGGGGTCGCACCGCTGCTAATCGAGTTGCCTGTTGTTCTGCAACGGTTTCAGCCGATAAATATGTCCTAAGCAACTCGACAGACGCTATAGAGCCCATCGCTCGCGGCGAGAACGATACAATAAAACCAGCATATTCGTAGAACAAGAACACATGGCAGATCAGTTAATTCGGGCAGTGGCAGCAGACGGCGGAATTCGCGTTGTGGGCGTTACTACCACTCGCCTGACAGACATTGCCAGATCCCGTCATGACCTTTCCTACGTAGCGACGGCGGCCTTAGGCAGAGCGATGACGGCAGGCCTGCTGCTAGTTTCAAGCATGAAAAAGCCTGAGTCGCGGGTGAATATTCGCTTTAAAGGTGATGGCCCGCTGAAGGGACTGATGGTAGATGCCGGGTTAGACGGGACGGTGCGCGGCTATGTGGAGAATCCAAAAGTTGAGCTGCCGCCCAGAGAAGACGGCAAGCTGGACGTGGGCGGTGCGGTTGGCCGCGATGGATATTTATACGTGATTCGGGATGTGGGGCATGGCTATCCCTATTCCAGTACGGTAGAGCTGGTAACCGGTGAGATTGGCGATGACCTTACGCACTATTTGGCCAACTCTGAGCAAACACCTTCAGCCCTAGTTTTAGGTGTGTTTGTCGGTGCTGATGGCGTAGAGGCAGCGGGCGGGCTGCTATTGCAGGTCTTGCCCAAGGCGGCTAGAGATGACCTGCTCATTTCACAGCTAGAGTCACGGCTAGGGGCACTCACAGGATTTACGCCGCTGCTGAAAGCGGGGAAGACGCTGCCGCAGATTATTCATGAGCTTGTGGGCGATATGGGTTTGGAAATGCTGCCGGGGTCTCAGCTGGTGCAGTTTAGCTGTAAGTGCGATCGCGATCGCATGCTGAGCGCACTCAAGCTCCTGGGCACCGAAGAACTCACCGACATGATCAAAGTAGATGAAGGCGCAGAGGCCATCTGCCAGTTTTGCAACGAAGTGTACCGAGCCGATGGCCCGCAGCTTCAGCAGCTACTGGAAGAACTAGAAACAGAACAAGCCGCTTCTCGCTAGGTCAGAGCTAGTTCACAAGGATTCGTTGATTGATCTGACTCATTCGCAGGCTTAAGGTTATTCACGCAAACGGAGCAAGCTACCTTGTTAACGTGTCGTTTTGTCAAAACCTTAAGAAACTATAAAGAGTAAGGGTATGGTGAGTTTGGGTGATCAAGACCCCTTCGGAGGTATCTATGGATACTGGACTACTCAGAACCATTTGGTCAGTGATTGAAGAGATGCCTGCTTATTACTTGCAGCAGGTGTCGTCAGGCGAGCAGGTAAAGCTCTTACTTAAGCGTATAGAAAACAGAGTTGTGCTCTCAGGCTCTGAGCGGGCTGAAACCTGCCGGTATCTCAATGAACGCAGAACTATGATCAGAGAAATGTCTTTAGAGCAAGTGATGTAAGGGTCACGGCTCTGCGTTCTGCTAGGACTAGGGAAGCAACGCGCTAGTAACCAAATAGCTCACCAGAGAACAGATCAAAATAGTAGAAACATTCCATAGCAGAGCAAAGTTTTTGCGGAGCTTGGGGTTGTACTCCAACGAATCGCCCACAATTTCTAAGGTGGGGCGATAGTTTTTACCACTGGTTTCTTCAGCGTCCATGTTGAGCTGCTGAGTATGGCGGGCCAAGTCATTCAGCAGGTGGCGTAGCCAGAAGGTCATGGCGATGACGGCAACAAGGGCGATCGCAGACACTAGCAGCGGATCGATAATGATATTAATAATGGCATCGGCGTCTTCGGATAGCTCATGGCGCGACAGCCTCAGCACAGCCCACACCAAGGCAGATATAGCGGTTTTGTAGATCAAAGACAGGAAGGTATTGCGGTCTTCTTCTTGAAAACGACGGGCGATCGCAGCTTCTGTTTCGGCCTGGGCCGCTTCTGCCTCCCTAGCCTTTTTACTTTTTCGAGTGGATTTACCGCTGGCGGCTTTACTTGTTTTACCCGTAGCCGTTTTACCCGTAGCCGTTTTAGTAGACGAGCGACTTTTACGCGTGGCGGTTTCAGCGCCGCTCACACCATCAAGCTGTAGCTGCGAGGCCAAATTTCCAGGCAGTTTATCCGATAGTTTGCCTAAGCCCAGTTTGCCAGCCAATCGACCCACCACCGGTGGAATCTTCGGCTGAGTCGCTTCATCCATAGCAGAAGCGTTTGACTTCGCGGCACTAGATGACGCTCTAGTCGAGACCTGCGATGTCGTCTTTTTCTCGTTGGTGACTTTCTCTACTGTTTGCCGTGGGCTTGGGGTCGGAGCCTTCCACTCACCCGGACCTTGGTCTAAGCCATCGTCTGCAATATTGGGTGGGGCAGCTGGCTGAGTAGGCGTGGCACTGGCAGCACTTTTAGACTCAGCGCCGCTAGACTTTTTGGGATTCCCAAACGGACTTTGACCATAGGTTTTTGAGTCATATGCCATGAATCTACCGCTGGAACTGCATTCACTGAGGCTGAGGTATGGTCACACTACCAAGAAAATGCCCCTGACGACATAGGTTTATTTCCCGATATTAAGTCGATAAATATCACGTGAGAGTTCACCACCTATTCATGCTGCCTGTGGCCTATCTGTAGCCTAAAGAAGACGCTCTAAATTCGCCTTAGGCTGACTTTGACTAGGCTGTAATTTTACCTGCTTTCCGTTGGCGGCGACTTTGAGTCGCTGAGTCGCTTCATCAAAAATTTCGGGCGGAGTGCCCCCTGGGAGCAAGAAGCTATCGGTGAGGTTTGTCATCAAAAAGCTGGGTGTGCCCCTGAGCGCTAGCTGCTGGGCTAGCTCGGCGTCTTTAGCAACGGCTTCTTTAGCTTCTGCGCTATTGCGATCGCGCTCAAAGCGCGCCATATCCAACCCGATTTGCTCAGCTAGCTCCACATAGTACGCATCCCCCAGCTTTTCCTGAAAAGAAAACAGCCCATCGTGATACAGCCAAAACTGATCTTGCTGCGCGGCTGCCCAGGTTGCCTGCGCTGCCGGAGTCGCTTCAGGGTGAATGCTCACCAGCGGAAAGTGCTTGTACACGTACAGCACATCTTCTTCCTGACTCGCAGTAAAGGTTTTCATTTCAGCAGCGGCCACCGCACAGTAAGGGCACTGAAAATCAGAGAACTTAATCAGCACAACCGGGGCGTCTTTCGGCCCCTTCGTCGGAGAGCCGCCAATCAGCTCAGCCCGGTCCATTGACTGCACGACTTCATTCAAGCGCTGCATTTGAGCTTCCCACTGCGCTCGCTCAGCGGCTTCTTCCTCAGCGGCCGCCGCATCGGGCAAATCCTCAGAGGGCCCTTCAGCAAGTGCCGGGGCATCACCCTCATCCGCAGCAACACGATCACGCGTTGGCGTAGCCGCAGGCCGTTGGGCCAGTACCAGTGCGGCTAGCACGGTCAAAATACCGACCAAGCCCAAGCCAAGCACCCACCCTTTAGTATGTTTTGCCGAACGGTTGCCAGGGTCTGATGTCATGGTGAAGTTTGAGGGAGAAGTATCTGCTCAACTTGATTCTAGACAATTCCGACGTTAATCGACCCAGCCGATATCGTCGTCATCCAGCATGCTGTTATTCTGACCGTTGGCAGGGGTGCCCCGCTGGATAGCGTATTCCGGGATGGATTTGTAGCTAGAGTAGGGACGACGAACACTCAAACCGCTGGCAGTTTTCCCAGCGGCAGGCTTTGTCGCGAGGGGCTGCTTACGACCCGTTTGAGATTTGGGCTGGACTTTGGCCGCAGCATTACTCTCGCTGAGTTTCAGAATAGTTTGTTTGGCCTCTTCTAGCGCTGCGGTGAGCTTTTTGAGCTTTGTTTCTTTTTGCTTAGTAGCGCTTTCAGCTTTTTTGGTCGTCGCTTCAGATTTCTCTAGGCTATCTTTCAGCTCAAAAATGCGGCTCTGATGGGTATCAACATCCTCTTGCAGCGCTGCAATTTGATCGGTCGATTCTTTTAGCGTACTTTCTAGGGCTGTAATTTTCTTGGTTAGCTCAGCGACAGAAGGAGAATTTGTCGCAGTTTTGGTCGCTGCCTTCGTGGCTGTTTTCACTGCTGAGCTAGCGGCTTTGGTCGTCTTTGCCGAGGTAGCTTTAGCAGCTTTAGCTTTGGCAGCTGTGGTTTTGGCAGCTGTGGTTTTAGCCGTCGATTTTGCCGCTGGCTTTGCAGATGAGCGCTTGCGCGTTCTCGCCGCCGGGGGCTTAGTACTTTTAGTCTCGCTTTTAGACTTAGTAGAAGACTTGATAGAAGCCGCAGCTGGCTTTTCTACTTCTTCTTTGAGGAGGTCAGCAATCCGCTTTTTAGTCATGAGTCTTCCCAGTCGGTTTGAATTTCGTCAGCCACTCTGATGTAGTCGGCTTTGGCTTCGTCTGCGGTTTTCCCGGCGAGCTGTGTGATCGCTACGCCCTCAAGGGCAGCTCGTTCATGAGCTTTGTAGGTTCTTACAAAAGATTCGCAGGCAGGAATATCTAGTTCCATCAGCATGTTTTGCGCTTCTAGCGCTTCGCCCAGGCTACGTGAGTCTACTTTGGTGAGCAGAACACGGTGCATCACACCAGAGGGAACGATCGCCTGCTTCACCGTTTGCACGAGAGCAGCGATATCCATAGGAGCGGGGGGCGTGGGCAGCAGCAGGCAATCAGCGATTGGGATCACAGCGCCTAGGGCCTCGGAGCTCAGCGCGGGCGGGGTATCTACCACAATTAAGTCGTAGTTTTCGATTTCTTTTAGTTTACCAAGCAATGTCGGATCGGTTTCTTTGCTGACATCGAATCCGATGGTGCTGTCGGTGCGATCAGCCCACCAGCTAGCAGAGCCCTGGGAATCGGCATCAACTAAGAGAACGGTTTGGTCTTCCGCAAAAATAGCAGCGAGGTTGACAGCGGTGGTTGTTTTGCCAACACCGCCTTTGCCATTGAAAATGGCGAGAATTTTTGGGGGCATGGGGTGAATCGCTAAGGGGAATTAGCGCGGTTAGCCAGTGACACTAAGAATAAGGGCTATTGGCCATAAATCCCACGAGTTTATGTATTTCCTGTTACGCCGATTTTGATAGGGCCCATCCAAAATGCGCTCTACGAAATGTGTCTTGTTAGCACTGTAGTAATCGTCAGAGACAAGCAGACCTTTGTAGGCAGTCGCTGTGATGAAAACTAAAGGCCCATCCCGAAAGAAACGGTACCGCTCTGAGCAGGCTGCCACTGAAGAGGTATCGCAGCGGATGCAAAAGCTGAACGAGCGCATAGAAGAAAGCGTACGGGAGGAGAAGCGCCCCTATCAGCCACGGCACAACACTCATTACCAACAGCACAATGCCCACCAAAAGCCTCAGCTAGCTGGCTTTGAAATAACCTTCGCGCCTAACCCAAAGTATGGCCGCGCCAGTACTTTAGTTTTCATCGTTCAGTGCTTACTAGCCGGTGGGGTAATGCTCGGCATCCTCGCGGCTTTCTACTACGGGGTCTGGCGATTGCTGATCCCAGTGATGAGCGATCGCCTCCAAATTCCCATCGCCCTATCCACGACTGTTTTCATTGCCTCACTGCTCAACTTCAGCCGAAACGAAGGCGATCACAGCCAATATTGGGATATTCAACGGCTAAACCTACCTCTTTTCAGCGTGAACCAGCAGGCATATGTAGGCATTAACCTAGTCGGCGGGCTCATGCCAGTGGCGATCGCACTCTATCAATTCACTCGGCTACCAATAGTGCCTACCCTACTGGTCACCCTAGCTATTACGGCAACTTGCTATATCTCAGTGCGGGTACGCCCTACCTTCTGCATCACCCTGACATCTGAACAAATCTTGGTCATCGCGCTGCTAGCAGCCCTACTGTCAGCGAGCCTGATGCCAGACGAACTTCAGTCTTTAGTCGTGCCAGCCGCCTTTACAAGCGGCGTTCTTGGCACTCTAATTGGCGCCGATCTTCTCCACCTAAAAGACCTGAGACTGCGTAGGGCAACAGGGCCTTTATTCATTGGCGGCGCTGGGTTCCGAGACGGCATCTTGATCATTGGGGTCGTATCGTTCTACATCGCAGAATATCTGCCTAGATTTGTCGCATTAATCAACGCGAACGTCTCAGCGGTTACCATTCACTATCCAGTGCTCGCCACCTGCTTAGCCCTTGGGCTGGCGGTGATGTTTCGCCCTTTCCATCAGCGCATCCGGCACCGCATATTATCGAAGGGAACCACACCCGACAATCCGCTGGTGTACCTCAGCACTTTGGCAGTGAGCTATTGGGAAGAAGGAAACGAGCGTAAAGCAGAGGAACTCTATCAGCAGGCGATCGCAACTGCCCCTTCAATTACAGCCGAAAATCGTGAGCCCATCATTAGAGCGCTCTACGAACTCACTCAGCTCTACTGCCAACAAACGCGCTATGCAGAGGCCGAGACGCTGTTTAAACGCGGGATTGCGATCGCACAGCAATACGGCACCCCTAACGACCGAGAAAGACAGTACCTTTTTGCCAGTCTCTGCAACCTAGCAGACCTCTACTGCCATCAATCGCGAAACCCAGAGGCCAAAAGACTCTACCTCAAAGCACTCGAACAGCTCCCGCAGCTCAGCGCCCAAGTCAGCCCTACCACACAGCTAGAAAAAGACATCAAGGCGAAGCTAAAGAATCTTGGAGCCAGACAACAGGCTTAGAGGAACACCCGTCATTTCGCGGCTTAGTCACGACTCATTGAAACGAGAAAAATCCGAGCGCCTAAAAATCTAGGTTGTCAGGCGTCCGTGGGAACGGAATCACATCGCGAATATTAGTCATCCCGGTCATAAACTGCACTAGCCGCTCGAACCCTAGGCCGAAGCCTGCATGGGGCACAGTGCCATAGCGACGCAGGTCTAAATACCACCAGTAGTCTTCTTTAGGCAGGCCCGCTTCCCCAATTCTTCGCTCAAGCACATCCAAACGCTCTTCGCGTTGAGCCCCGCCAATAATTTCACCAATGCGCGGTGCCAGCACGTCCATCGCCGCAACGGTTTTACCGTCATCGTTCAAGCGCATATAAAAAGCCTTAATCTCAGCGGGGTAATCAGTCACGATCACCGGCTTTTTAAACAGCTCTTCAGCCAAGTAGCGCTCGTGCTCAGACTGCATGTCAATGCCCCAGCTGACCGGGTATTCAAACGTTTTATCGCCACTGTCGATGGCTTTGGTCAGTAGGCGAATGGCCTCGGTGTAGGTGACGCGCTCAAAGTCGCTGTTGATGATGTTGTTAGCAGTCTCCAGCACGGTGTCATCAATGCGCTTATTGAAAAATTCCATATCGTCAGCGCACACTTCCATCACATGGGAAAACACGTGCTTCAGGAAAGCTTCAGCTAAATCCATGTTGCCTTCGAGGTTGCAGAAGGCCATCTCAGGCTCCACCATCCAAAACTCAGCCAAATGGCGAGCCGTGTTGGAGTTTTCAGCGCGGAAGGTAGGGCCAAACGTGTAGACGTTGCTGAAGGCCATCGCCATGATCTCAGCTTCCAGCTGGCCGCTGACGGTGAGATAGGCAGGCTTACCAAAAAAGTCTTGACTGTAGTCGGCTTTGCCCGACTCAGTGGTGGGAATGCTGTCGAGGTTAAACCGAGTAACGGTGAACATTTCACCGGCCCCTTCGCAGTCGCTGGCCGTGAGAATGGGGGTGTGCATCCACAGGAAATCGCGGGACTGGAAGAAGCTGTGGATAGCGTTGGCGCAGGCATTGCGCACGCGAAAGACCGCGCCCAGGGTGTTGGTACGGCTCCGCAGGTGACCAATGGAGCGGAGAAATTCAAAGGAGTGGCGCTTCTTTTGTAGTGGGTAGGTTTCACCGTCCGATTCGCCAAAGACCTGAAGCTTTTCGGCCTGAAGCTCTACGCGCTGGCCCTTGCCGGGAGAGTCGGCTAGCGTGCCGCTAATTTCAATAGACGCGCCCGTGCCGACGCGCTCCATCTGAGCGGCGTAATCAGGAATGTCTTCTGGAGCAATGACCTGAAGCCCGGTCATAGACGAACCGTCATTGACTTCAATAAAGGTGAACTTTTTGGAGGCGCGTTTGGTTCTGACCCAACCTTGAATGGTCAGGGTCTCACCGGGCTGCCCTGAAGAAAGAATGTGCTTAATCCGTTGGGTCGTGGTCATAGAGATAAGTGTTGGCCTAGAGTGCTGGCCTTAGAGTGTGAGCCTTACTGTAATGATGCGGCTTTTAGGGCTCTAACTTCAAGATATTTTGATAAGATTCTGCTTGATAAGGCTCTGAAAGAGGAATCAAAGATAAAACCAAAGCTAGCCGAGGTACTTGTGTAAGAACCAACCAGCCACGAGGCCAAGGCCGACAAAGCGAATCACTTGCCAAAAAGGTTCTTGAACTTCACGCCAAGAGAGCAGCTGACTTTCGAGGGTAACTTTGAGCGCTTCTACGCGGTCTTGCATTTGGGCAAGTTCTTCAGCGGGTAGCTGGCTGAGATCCCGAGAGGTGATCTGTTCGTACTTGGCTTTGGCGCGGCGGATGGCAAAGAAGCGATCGCGCAATAGCAAAAACTCATCAGCGGTTTCTTTAAGTTCGGCCTCAAAGCTCGCAAGCTCTGCATCATCAGGAAGATGAGGCGCACGTTTGGAGGCTCGGCGAAATAATTTCATAGGCTTGTGCAAGTTAGTCTAGATGGCCACTACTGTATAGGGAGATCCTTACATTGGTAACCCCAATGCTCCAGAACGTACCCAAAGAGCCGTCCCGGAATACCTCACAGAGCGCCTCCCAGAAAACACCCCTACCGAAGATACTCACGAGCAATACCACTCAACAGATCTCTCATCAACCAATGCAAAACACCCCGACAGCTGCTGAGCACGACGCTAATCCGAGCCCTAATCCGAGCGCTAATCCGGCTACAGACCGCGCTGCGCTGAAAGATTTTAGCGCCGAAGCCTTAGCGCAAGCCCTAGCAGAGAAGCTGGCGATCGCCCCCAATGACTGGCACAAACTCAGCGCCAACCGGCAGGTGAGAGCCCGTGAGCAAGCCGCTGCCGCCCTAGTATACATGCTCAAAGATCAGCCAGAAGAAGCCCTTCCCAGATTGAGCCAAGCCGTCGGCTGGCTAGACCGTACGCTCAAGGCACCCCCTTGCCCCACCCACGGAGAAAAGCGAGGAAAGCCCAGCTAAACATAGGCGGCGGCAGAAAATACAAAAGGGTTGCTGCGAACTCAACGCACAGCAACCCCTAACCATTCCAATACAAAGCGATAGCCCCAAACCTCTAGCGCAAACTCAATACCGACAGCGCAGACCATCGACGCCACCAAGACTCAATCAGCTTCAAAAAGTAGGTCGGACTCATCAGGCCATTTAATGGAGAAGGCTGTATTTGCTTAGCGAGACACACCTGCTTACCGTTATCGCTCCAGCGCACCTGGTCGAACACCTGATGGAGAATAAAAAGACCCCGGCCGCACTCGCTCACAAACGGGCTATCAGCAGAAGGGCATGGACAGGCTACCGGTTCTTGAAATCCATCACCTTGGTCAGCCACAATCCACCAGTAATAGCCATTTGCCTTGGCATAGCGAACAGAAACCAGCTTCTGGGGATCAAGCCGATTGCCATGCTTGGCGGCGTTCACTAACGCCTCTTGTAGTCCCAGCCGTAGCTCATCATGAAACAAATCAGGGGTGGTGGCTAGCAGGGCGTCTAAAATAGGACGCAAATAAAGCGTGGATGCAAAGCTCAGGCTTTCCCACCCTTTATCTGTCAGCATCTCGCCCAGGGAGATGTTTTCAGAAGACAGGCTTTCAGAGGACGGTTTTTCAGAAGACGGTGCAGCGTAAGGCACTTAGGCTACTCCCTACAAATTCATTCGGCAAACTCTATACAAAGCCACAGAGCTGCTACAAAGCGTAGGCTCACTCGGCGGATTCTACCCAATTCCCAGCTAACCTATCGCACCTACGCTTGCCCAAGTGACACAACTTCAAGCAGTACACTCAAAGCAAACACTTAAGGTAAATAAGGGATAGAAAACTACAAATACGGGAAACTTTTGTTTTAATATTTTTTGGTATGTACCAAGTCTATCAGAACAATTAGGTAGATGACATAGGTGTAAAAAAAAGTTGATGCTCTACGTGTAGGTTTGAGCGCCTATAGAGACCTCAATACTGACAAGAAATGATCGTAATCACAGACAGCTTGACTTAACAATGAAGGGAAGCGGAAAGAACACTGTGTGCTTCGTTCCCCAAACGCTCTAAAGACTACACATCAGAAGGTTACAGAGAATCGCGCAGAACCTCACAGCAGTCTATCTTCTCTGTAAATTTGTTGTTCCAACAGTCCTATTCACCACAGAAAT
>JBCBDN010000053.1:0-16985 GCA_038529685.1 Cyanobacteria bacterium J06598_1
CAACAGCTTACGGCAGCAAGCTGAGTTAGAGTAAATCAAGATTTAGCCTAGCTTTTGCTTATTTTTTGACCTGGATTTTGGTGAGAAGACGGGCTGTACAAGGTGAACGATGGCCGAATCTCGCGGATGCACAAGATGAGCATCGGCACGATTACGGGCAATCAGCAGGTAAAAATTGCCTATGCAAAAGGCAGACATATCGGCACGGTAGAAGAGAGTTTTGTCTCTCGGCTGAAGAAGGGAGATGTCTTTTATTTTGCGGGCCGGCAGCTGGCGTTCTTTCAGATGAAAGATATGACGCTGTATGTAAAAAACGCCAAGAAAAAGTCGAGTGTGGTGCCCGTGTGGAGCGGGGGATACTTGGCGATATCAGACCGGCTAAGTCAATATATTCGGAAAGAGATTACTGAGGTAAAAGAAGGAAATGTAAGCCCAGAAGTAGCGTGCATTATGCCAATACTGGCGGCTCAGGACCGGATTTCGCATCTGCCGGGGGCGGACCAATTTTTGATTGAATGCTGTCGCACTCGTGAGGGTCAACACCTGTATGTGTATCCTTTTGAGGGCCGTAACGTTCATGAGGGACTTGGCTTTCTGTGGGCCTACCGCTTTTCTCAGCTGCAAAAGGCTACGTTTACGGTTTCGGTGAACGACTACGGCTTTGAGATTTTGGCCCCGAAAGACTATCCGTTTCAGGCGTTGTTTAGCGAGGCCTTTTTCTCGACACGCAATCTGTACGAAGAGATAAAAGAGAGTTTAAATATCTCGGAACTAACGCAGCGCAGATTTAGAGGGATCTCGCAGGTCTCTGGCTTGGTGTTTAAGGGCTACCCCGGTTCTAAGAAGACGGCGAATCAGGTGCAGATTAGCTCGTCGCTAATCTATGAGGTGTTTACCAAATACGAGCCGGATAATTTGCTGTTGCAGCAGGCGGAGCATGAGGTGATTGAGGGGCAGATGGAGGCGCCGAGGCTGACGGCAGCGCTGAAACGAATGCGAGATCTAGAGCTGGTATGGATGACGATAAAGCGACCTTCTCCGCTAGGGTTTCCGCTGCTGGTGGAGCGGTTGAGTTCACGGCTGACCAATGAGAGTTTGCGCGATCGCATCCAACGCCTCAAACAGCAGTGGGACAAATAAACCCCTCACCCCTGCCTCTTTTACCCCCTCATCTCAAGCCACTTGCTTCAGATGACGCTCAATCATCTCAACCAGCGCTTCTGCCTGGGGCGGCTTGGCCAAAAACTCCGTAGCCCCTGCCAGCCGCGCTCTCATCCGATCTAAATTCGTGTCTTGACCGGTCAGAATAATGATGGGTGTTTTGGCAAAGGCCGGGGTCTCTCTTAAAAACTTACAGATGCTGTAGCCGTCGGCGTTCGGCAGCATCAAATCGAGCAAGATGAGATTGGGCCGGTGTTCAATGAGCTTAGAGAATCCTCGCATCGGTTCTGGAATGCTGAGCGTTTTGTAGCCCGCTGAGGTCAAGATTTTCTTTAGAGCCAGCGTGAGTACAGGGCTGTCATCGATGCAGGCGATCAGTGCAGGCTGAGAGGGGGCTTGAACGGTGGGCTTAGCGCCTGGTGCGGAGGATTGGGCTGTTGCTGGCGTATTCCTAGGCTGATCGTTCTCCTGACTGGCCGGGATAGAGATAGCCCTTGCCTGATTTGACTCGGACGCTACGGGCAGGGGTAGGTCAAGTAGCGATTTAAATTTGAGCTTTCCGGTTTTGGCGAGTGGCCACAGTAAGCTGGCCAACCGGTCCAAAGAGGGCACCTGATTGAGAAAGAGATCCCAGAGAGAATGGTGGCCCTGAAGGTAGGGGCTGATAGCGGCGAGTGGGCCAGCCGAGTCGCCGCCCCCAGCTGGGGGGTGTTCTGCTGGGAATATGGGGGCGCTGCTGAGATGGATATAGCCTAAGGCGCCCTCTGTCCAGGTTTCGACCAGGCGCTCAGTTTTACCTACAATTCGTTTGACTTCTAATAAAGACAGTGCGGCTGAGCGATAGGTAGAAGAGGTTTCTAGGTGGTAGGGCAGCCATTCGCTGGCGGTAACTGTGCCATCGTGGAGCAGCTCAAATAGGCATTCGCCTAGCACCATCCGAAGAATGAGCTTGACCTGAATAGGGCTGAGCTGGCTATGGGCGATCGCACGTTCGAGCAGCAGCACTTCCCAAGCCTGTTTGTCCTCAGACCACGCAGGGTCGACGCCCCATTTCCAGTTGGCACGGTGGTAGTAGGCTGCCCGATGAAACCGTCTCACCGCTAGGGCTTGCCCCGAGGCGTACAGCAGCTGGCCGTCCAACATATAAAATCGCCACTGCCCAGATTTACTGGTTAGGCGCAGCTCGCCGTCGTTGAGCTGCTCAAGCTGAGCCAATAGATTGCTGATGTGTTTCATTAAAACTCTTATGGTCAGGCTTAAAATTTAGCGCTGCGCTGTCTTGCTTGAGGTGTCTTGCTTGAGCTGTCTTGCTTTAGAGGGTTGTTTCTAAAGCAGTTTTGAGCACAGGCACTATCGAAGCGTGAGATCGGCTTTACGGACCTCCTGTGGCTATTGATATCCAGAGGAGGTCCGTAGATTCAGTCAGTATGCGTGTTACAAAACGGCCCGAGTGGGTCAAAAAAAGCTATTATCCAACCCTAATGAAGTAATGAGCTGCGTAGAATAGTCTAAAAAAAATGACACATCTGCTAAATTCTACTGGCTATGTTGTAGCATTCGCCGAAAAATTACCGTGATTTTACCTAAACTTGGCTTTTCTTTAACTACTATCAAGCTTGTCTGTACGGATCTGAATTTTTTCGGACAGCCGAATCGGCCTTCGTATGGGTAGAGGGTAAGCGTATTTCTCTAGCCTCCTCTACGACTGTTTTTAGTTATTTCTCGATTAAGGCACCTTCCTCATGAGCAAGAGCATCTTCGGTAAAACTGCGAATTTCAGGATCCAAAGACAGTTGCTGGCACTGCTGTTGCTCAGTACGGCGCTGCCACTGGCCATTGTGGGCGGGTACGGCGTGAGTGCATTTACCCGAGTCACCTCTAGGGCGCTGATTGAAGATTTTGAAGAAGAAGCGGTGTCACAGTCCGATATTGTTGAGTCTTTTTTAGGGAGCGTCAGGGAAGATGTTGAGTTCGTCTCAGATTCTTATCTTTTGCAGGGGTTCCTGGATGCTGAAGATAATGGCGGCATTTCAGATTCCTTGAGTACTGAGGCTTGGAAAAAGCAGCTCACGGGCGACATGGTGTCGCTGCTTAAAACCCACCCTGAATACCGGCAGCTTACCTATATAAATCAAGCTGGTCGGCCCGTTTTTCGAGTGCGATATGATCCGGCCGATGATGACTCAGTTGAAGTGGTGCCTGAATCGGTGCTGCTGCGCGAAAAAGAGGCGCCTCATATCGACGACATTTTGGCGTTGGAGCCCGGTGATATTTATGTTACGCAGCCTGGTGGAGAGCGCGAGGAGGACTCTGGAGAGTTGGGGGATGCGACCCACTATGGCGCGCCAGTGTTTAATGCGGCAGGCAGTCGTCGTGGCGCGGTGATTGTTGATGTTGCGACGGTGAAATTCGCACAGCTCATCGAAGCTTTTGAGGAGTCTGAAGTCGATGAAGGTGAAGAGGAAGTGCATTTCCTGATGGATGCTCAGGGCATTTACATTCAAGCGCCCGACGACGACGACGATGACGGCGAAGAGATAGAGGGTGAAGCGCAAGTAGAAGAAATGGAGTCTGGTGGTGATGCACGAGACGACTTTCCCGACCAGGTGATTGATGAAATCCTGGCGGGGGAACAAGGGGTGGTTGATGCTGGCGGCGAGCTGATTGCCTATGCCGAAATTGACCCTAACCCGGAGCAAGAAGGAGAGCACTTTTATGTGGTTGAATCTTTGCCTAAGCGCAGCGTGTACGGGCCAATTAACGACTTTCGGAATGTGGCACTGCTGGTCTCTTTGCTGGCGATCGCCATTGCCCTGCCCATTGGCTTCTTGCGAGGGCGTCAGCTAATTGGCCTAATCGAGCAGCTGATTGGGGGGATTTCGACCTCTAGCCAACAAATTTTCTCAACGGTGTCGGAGCAAGAGCGCATTGCGAGTCAGCAGGCGGCCTCGGTCAGTGAAACCAGTACAACGATGGAGGAGCTAGAGGCGTCTTCTCGTCAGTCGTCGGAGCAGGCAATGGCGGCGGTGGCGGCAGCTAAGACTGCCAGGGACCGGGCTGAGGTGGGCACGCAGGCGGTAAATGATACGTTGGCCGGGATGTTTACCCTAGAGCAAAAGGTTGATGCGATCGCTCAGCAAATTGTGAATCTTAGCGGTCAGGCTGGAGAAATTGGCAGCATTTCACAGATGGTGAGTGATTTTGCCAGCCAAACCAACATGCTGGCGCTCAATTCTTCAGTAGAAGCGGTGAGAGCGGGCGAACACGGTCGCGGCTTCGCGGTGGTCGCCAATGAAATTCGCAAGCTTTCTGAGCAGTCTCAACAGTCGGCAGACAAAATTAACGCGCTAGTAGCGGGTATTCAGAAGCTGATTAATAAAACGGTGATGGTGACTGAAGAGGGCACCAAAACCGCTAAATCAGGCGTGAAGATTGCCAAGCTCACCGAGCAAGCCTTTGTCGATATTCAAAAAAGTGTCGATGCAGTGGTGATGAACAACCAGCAGGTATCGCTCACTCAAAAGCAGCAGGTAGACGCGATTCGTCAGGTGGTGACGGCGATGGAAAATATCGACCGCAGTTCTAAGGAGTCGGCTACGGGGCTAAGCCAAACCCGCTCGGGCACAGAGCAGCTGAACGAAACGGCCCAATCGCTCCGGAAGCTGATGTAGGCGTATCGAGTGAAGTGCGACTGTAGGCGCATCGAGTGCAGTACGGCGATGATTTTTGGCAAGAAGTGAGATCTGCGAACTGAGAATGTTTGAGGCTGGTGGGTGAGGATGATGATTGAAGATGAAGAACTTCGAGCGCTGTATCAGACAACTTGTCGCGGTCGGGTACAGGCGTTAGCGTCTGGGCTGTTAACCCTGCCTGCTACACCAGAGGCTGCTCAGCTGGAGGCGCTGCGGCGCGAGGCTCACAGCCTAAAGGGTGACTCTCGGGTGATGGGATTAGAGGATATTGGCACCCTGGCTCATCACGTTGAAATCGTGATTAAAGATTTGCAGCAGCAGGCGATTGAGTGGCGATCGCCGCTAACAGAGCGGGTTGAAGAAACGCTAAAGGCGATCACACAGCTGGTGGAATGTGCCACCACAGGGGCTGCCGTTGAGGTCGATGCACCGCGCATTGGCAGCAATCTTCAGGCGGCGATGGTGGCAACTGGGCGAGGCGAGGCGAGACATCATGAGACGACAGCGGCGGCTGGTGACTTGGCCAGTGAGCCAGATTCCCTGTCAGGGAAAGCAGACCTTACGGTTCTGTCCTCGTGTTTGGTGGCTGATGCTGATATGCGATCGCTCTACGCCAGCACCAGCGACCGACGGCTACAGACCCTCCAGCGCGCGCTAGAGGCGCTAGCAAAAAGTCCTGAAGCGCCCTCGACACTGGCGACTTTTCGGGATGAAATTCAAGGTGTTAAAGGCGATGCTAGAGAAGTCGGGCAAGGTGCGATCGCAGCGATTGCCCAAAAGATTGTGGCGATCGCCAATCGCCTCATCTTGCAGAAAAATGAGCTAACCCCTGCGCTGCAATCTTCTCTGTGGCAGGGTCTACAGTTTATAGAGCAGCTGGTGTCTGTTGCTATAGATGAGCGTTCTTCTGAGCGTTTACCTAGCTCGCCTACTCGCGAAGCGCTGACTCAGTTTTTCGCTGAGCTAGAGGCCAATGTGAACCAGTCCTATCGCGCTTCAACGGGGCGAGGCGAGGCTGGTAATACTATTTCAATCACAACTTCAATCACGACTGACCTGATTGCTGACGATGAACTTCGCAGCATCTACAAAGACACCAGCGAAGCGCGATTACAGCGTTTGGAAGCTGGCTTTTTGCAGCTTGAAAAAGAGCCACAAAACGGCGCGGCCCTACAGAGCATTATTCATGAAACCCACAGCCTCAAAGGCGATGCTCAGTCCACCGGCATTGCTCCTGTAGCCACCCTCGCTGAGGGTGTGGAGATTGTGTTGAATAAAATTCAGCGCCAGGAGATCGGGCTTAATAGCGAGCTGAATAATGCCTTTCGTGAGAGTCTCATGGCGATGGGCGCGCTGGTACAAAACGCGACAATGGGCAGCGCGATCGCGGTCAATGCGACCCAGCTGAGTCAGAACCTACTGGCGATCGCGTCCCAAGTAGGCCCTCCCGATGTTTCCCTGACGGCTGCAGATACCCAGATGGCTGACGTGCCCTCAGCCGCTGCTGGAACGGCTAAAGGTCAGATAGACGATTTCTTTAGCGATCAACAAGGCCCTGAGCGCGCGACAGATGCGGTCGGTCCCAACGCTGAGAACAGCGCTATTGAAGATGAAGAGCTGAGAGACGTTTATCGAACGGTGAGCGCGGAGCGGCTGCAACGGCTAGAGATCGGGCTGGAAGCGTTAGCGGGTCAGCCGTCAGATGCAGATGCGATCGCTGCGTTGCTCAGAGAAACCCATAGCCTCAAAGGCGATGCTCGCAGTGTCGGTCTCGATAGCGTTGCGAGCCTATCCCATGCTATTGAAACCCTGTTTGTGGGTCTGCAAGATCAGACGCTGGCGCTGAGCGCTGAGCTCGGTGATGTGCTGTATCGCGGGGTGGATGCGATCGCCCAACTGATTGATGGCGCTATTACGGGACTTCCTGCCTCTCAGGTCAACACGCCTTTACTATTACAGCAGCTACAAGACGCCGCTCTAGCAGCGCCTCTGGATTCCCAGACAGCTGAGCAGGCGGATTCCCAGATAGATGAGCCGAGCAGTTTGCCAGATCTCGCCGTTCAGGCTCTCCCGGTGGCTGGGCCTAGCGCTATTGAAGACGATGAACTGCGAGAAGCCTACAGAGTTGTTAGCGCCGAGCGTCTGCAAAAGCTAGAGCTGGGCCTAGTGCAGCTAGAAACTCAGCCCGATAGTCCTGACGCTTTGGCCGAACTCCTGCGGGAAGCCCACAGCCTTAAAGGCGACGCCCGTAGCGTGGGTCTAGCTCATGTGGGTAGCTTGGCCCATGCGCTGGAGAGCATTTTGGTCAGCATTCAAAACAAATCTGTTGTGCTGGCCGGAGAGCTGGCTGATTTGCTGTATCAGGGGTTGGATGCGATCGCTCAGCGAATAGACGAAGCGATTACCGGCATTCCTGCTGATCATTCTGCTGGGTCTTCCAATTCCAGAACCGTTGATACCGAGCAGCTACTGATCCAGCTGCGAGAGATTTCTCCTATTCTTACCGATACCTCTGAGCAGGCCGATCTCTCTGCCACACTGCTTTCAGCAGCTGAAAGGTCAGCAGCTGACTTTTCAGCCGAATCAGATAGGCGCCTGCTCCTCAGCCCTGACGCCCTACCGACGGGCGCTTCACCCTCAAGCGCTCGTCAGTCTGCTGCTGAACCCTACAAAATCGAGACCATTCGTGTTGACACCCGAAACCTTGACACCCTTGCGGCCCAGGCAGAACAGCTTACCCTCACCCGTATCCAAACAGCGCAGACCACTGCCAAAATGCTAGATCTGGTGAACCTGTGGGGACAGTGGCGCACCTTCCGCAATACCAATCCCAGTCAGCTACAGGCAGAACCTAATCCTTACGAAGCGCCGTTAGACGCTTTAATTAGTAAGCTGCGAATTGCGACTCAAGAAAACAGCTTCCGGCTAGATCTGATCTCTCAAGATATGGTGAGTCAGGTGCAAGCCCTGCGCCTTCTGCCAATTAACAGCGTTCTGCGCATTTTTCCTCGGGTGGTGCGTGACTTGGCTAGGCAACAGTCTAAGTCGGTGGAGCTGATTACTGAAGGGGGAGAAACCACCGCTGACAAGCGAATCTTAGAAGAGATTCAAGACTCGCTGATGCACCTAGTGCGCAATGCCCTAGACCACGGCATCGAAACCCCAGAAGAGCGAGAAGCTGCCGGTAAGCCTGCTACGGCCAAGCTGTGGATCCGCAGCTACCAAAGTCCCAACAGTATTGTGATTGAAGTGGCCGACGACGGTCGTGGGCTCGATATAGAACAAATTAAGCAAACCGCTATTCGGCGTAAGCTGTACAGCTCTGACCAGCTTCAAGACTTCTCTGATCAGCAGGTTCAAGATTTGGTGTTTGTACCCGGATTTTCTACCCGCAGCTTCACCACCGAAATCTCAGGCAGGGGGGTCGGCCTAGACGTAGTTCTCAACCAAATTGAGCGGCTCAAAGGCAATGTTCAAATCGAGTCGACGCCGGGGCAAGGCAGTACGTTCCGCCTGCAAATTAGCACTCAGCTAGCCACAGCCAATGTGGTGTTCATTAAGGTGCGCGGCATTACTCACGCTTTGCCGATTGAATTTTTGCAGACCACGATGCGCATTTCCCGCGACGATATTACCGCTGTAGACGGCAGAGACACCATCAGCTGGAATGAGCGCACTATTCCTGTCATTGACCTATTCGATGTGCTGGAGCTGGCCAATTCTCCGGCATATCTGCCGCCTACAGATCCCATCCCGGACGATCAAAAAGCTTGCTTGCTGCTCAAAGTCGGAGATGAAATGGGGGCGTTCCTCGTCGATCGCTTACTCGACACCCAGGAGGTGGTGTTTAAGCCGCAGAGTGTCTTGCTCAAACGGATTCGCAATGTTACTGGCTCGACCATTTTGGGGAATGGCGAAATCTGTACGATTCTCAATCCGCCTGATTTGGTGAAGTCTATTCAGCGGCGGAATGAGGGCGTTGCGTTTGCGCCGCCTGAAGAGACGCCGGTGCGCAAGTCGCTGATTTTGCTGGTTGAAGATTCGCCGCCAGTGCGCATTCAAGAAAAGCGACTGTTTGAAAATGCGGGCTACGAGGTGGTCACCGCTGAAAATGGCCTAGAGGGCTATGAGATTTTGCGAGGGGGCAATTTTGATGCGGTGGTCTCTGACATTGAGATGCCGGAGCTAGACGGGCTGGGGCTGGTGAACAAAATTCGTGAGCACGCGGAGTATGAGGAGCTGCCGATTGTGCTGGTGACGACGCTCTCTTCTGAGGAAGACCGTCAGAAAGGCGCGGACGCTGGCGCGAATGCCTATATCGTGAAGGGGAAATTTAACCAGGAGGTTCTGCTGGAGACGTTGGGTCGGTTGATTTAAAGGGTTTTGGATTGAATGCCTATTCGAGTTTTGCTGGTTGAAGATTCGCCGGTTGTCCTGGCGGTGCTGACCAAAATTTTGCAGCAGTCGCCCCAAATCGAAATTGTGGGCGCAGCGCATACTGGCCTTGAAGCCTTGAAGCTGATTCCTCAGGTCCGGCCCGAGGTTGTTTGTACTGATTTGCACATGCCCCATATGGATGGGCTGGCGCTGACGGTTGAAATTATGAATCGGTTTCCCTTACCGATTTTGGTGGTGAGTGTGTCGGTGCAGGACGAAGATACGCAGCAGGTGTTTCGGCTGCTGGAGGCCGGGGCTGTCGATGTGTTTCCTAAGCCTGTAGCTGGCCTCAATGCTGAGAGCGCGGCGCTGAATGCAGCGCTGATTGAAAAGATTCAGATTTTGGCTGGGGTGAAAGTTTTCCGGAAGAAGCGGGCTGCTTTTTCGGCTGCGCCCACTCAGGTATTGTCTCCTGCACGCAGCCAGTGGGCGAGGGCTTGGAAACGGCCAAAAGTGGTTACGGTGGGGACTTCTACCGGTGGGCCCCAGGCGCTCTATCAGGTGTTGAGCAATTTGCCTAAGGCGTTTCCACCGGTGATTTGTGTGCAGCACATTGGGTCGGGGTTTTTGCAGGGGCTGATGACTTGGCTACAGCGTGACTGTGCGCTAAAGATTACTATCGCCCAGTCCGGACAGATGCCTGCGCCGGGTCACGTTTATTTTGCGCCGGATCAGCAGCATCTGCTTTTGGATGATAGGGGGTTTTTTGCCTACGGCGAAGGGCCACTGGTAGATGGACATCGCCCTTCAATTACGGTCACGTTTGAGTCGGTTGCTGGTTATTACGGCCCGCAGGCGATTGGTGTGTTGCTCACTGGGATGGGAAAAGACGGTGCTGCCGGACTACAGGCGATCGCCCGCGCGGGTGGTCTGACGCTGGCGCAAGATGAAGCGACTAGCGTGGTCTTTGGCATGCCCAAAGTGGCGATTGATCTGGGCGCGGCGTATGAGGTGTTGCCGATAGAGGCGATCGCACCGAC
The DNA here is from genome assembly GCA_038529685.1 of Cyanobacteria bacterium J06598_1. Taxonomy (GTDB): domain Bacteria; phylum Cyanobacteriota; class Cyanobacteriia; order Phormidesmidales; family Phormidesmidaceae; genus Phormidesmis. The sequence continues at coordinate 10,271 of JBCBDN010000053.1, forward strand.
CCTAAAACAGTTTGTTGAAACCCTCCAGTTTTCTACCGTTGGTCAGTCATGACGCTATTTCTCTCGGGCCAGGACGGCCAAAAGGATGGCCAAAAAGACGGCCAAAAAGATAACGCCCAAAAAGATAACGCCCAAAAAGGTAACGGCGGGCCGCAGCCATCCTCAGCGATCGCATCGCCTGCGGTTGGGATGCCCCCTTGGCTACGTCAGGCCTTTATCTCGCTCGTTGGCGATCGCACCGGGCTAGACCTCAAACCATCAGAGCAGGTGAGTCTGGTACAAAAAATTATGGCGCGGGCCGAAACCTTTAGCCCTCTTTTTTTGGAAGCCTACTACGAGCACCTCACCGAAGACACGCTAGAAAGTCAGCAGGAGTGGCACTATCTCAGTCAATTTTTGACCAATGGTGAAAGCTTTTTCTTTCGAGATAAGGGCCAATTTTTAGCGCTAGAAAAGCATATTTTACCTGAGCTCATTGGGCGCAAGGCGGCTGAGAAAAAGCTGCGGATTCTCAGTGCGGGCTGTGCCACAGGTGAAGAGGTGTATTCTTTGGTCATTCTGCTGCATGGGCTGATTGACGATATCGCTCAGTGGGATGTGAAGGTGTACGGCGTTGATCTCAACCCGGCGTCTATTGCGCGGGCAAAGGCGGGTATCTATCGCAACTGGTCGTTTAGAGGGGTTGGGAGCGAGCCGCAGCAAACCTATTTCAAGCAGGTGAGAAATCACTACTACATCGATCCTAAGTTCAAGTCGCAGGTGGCTTTTTACCCGATTAATTTGGTGAGTGATTCGTTTGTGCTCAGTGCCAAAGAGATTTTTAGCGGGGTGCCGATTCACGATCCGCTTGAGGATTTGGATTTGATTGTTTGTCGTAACGTGTTTATTTATTTTTCGGCGGATGCGATCGCCAAAGTGCTCGGTAAGTTTTATCAGGCGCTTCGCCCCCTCGGCTATTTGCTCACGGGCCATGCCGAACTCTATGGCCAAAATCTAGACGCGTTTCAGGTCAAAACCTTTCCCGAGTCACTTCTGTTTCAACGTCCGGCTCCATTGCCGATCTCGATACCGCCTTTACCCACTGATGAGCCTGTTTCGGCAACGTCGCCAGATTCTGGCTCGAACGCGACGGACCTGCTTCAAACCGCCGAGACTCTGTTCAAAAATAAGGCGCTACAACCCGCTCTTCACCAGGCCGAAAATGCCTTAAGGCTCAAACCGGGTGCACCGAAAATACTGATCCTCCTCGCCAAAATCCACGCTGAGCAGGGCCAAACCGATCGCGCCCTACACTACTGCTATGAAGCGATTAAAGCCGATGGCTGCTTTTTGGCGCCTCACTATCTCTTAGCCAAAATCTTTACTGCCCAGGGCGACCTTTCTGCCGCCAAACGCACGCTCAAAAAAATCATCTACCTCGAACCAAATGCCGTTATTGCTTATTTAGAACTCAGTCAGCTCTACCAGCAAGAAGGCGATGCCAAAAAAAGCGAGCTGATGCGTCGCAGTGCCTTTGGCCTCTTTAAGCAACATCTTTCGACGCCAGATTCAATGCCAGATTCAATGCCAGATTCGATGCCAGATTCAATGCCAGATTCAACGGCAGATTCAATGCCAGATTCGACGGCAGATTCAATGCCAGATTAAGCGCGTTTTGCCATAAACGCGCGCGCTTTATTCGCCTGTATTCATTCGCCTATAACTGCCATGAAAGAACAAACCTATCTCACGTTCCTACTCGACCATCGTCGATATAGCATTGACAGCGAGTATCTCGATGAAATGCTGCCGCTCCCCGAGATTACTCTCCTGCCGACGGGCTCTCAAGACATTGTGGGCGTGCTCAATGTGCGGGGTGACATTATCCCTATCATCGATCTCAATTTGAGTTTGGGGTATGAGCCTATGCCCTACCGCACGGCGAACAGCGTGATTATTCTCAAGCAGGACCCGCTTAGGGTGGGGCTAATTGTGAGCAGCATTGGCGAATTGGCCGCTCACATGACCTTAGAAGTGGATGATTTGGACCCTCGCCTGCAGGCGCAGCGATCGCAGGCTCGCCGCAAACAAATGCTCACGGGCAGTATGCTTTCAACCGATACCGCTGGTGCGGCTGAAGACGACAATCTTTGCTGGCTCTTGAGCCCGCCCGAACAGTGGCTGCGGTATGTAGAGATTCAACAGCTAATTTCTGTGGCGGGTGTGTTGGAAGACAATCCTGCGATCGCCGCTGAACTCCCTGCCGGGTCACAGTCCACTGTTTTTTGCCCAACGGCCACCCCAGAAGAGCGGACTATTTTTCAGCAGCGATCGCACAATCTGCGGCAATCTCTCAAAAGCACTGAGCCAGAAGCCCTCTCTACCTTGGCAATTATCGCCATTGGCGACCATCACTTTGGCGTCGATCTCTCGGCGGTCAAAGAGTTTACCGATATTCAAAGCGTCACGCCTATTCCCTGCTGCCCGTCTCACGTTGTTGGCAACATGAACCTGCGCGGTGAGATTTTGACCCTGATGGATATTCAATCTTGCCTGAATCTGTCGGCGGCGGCAGGTAGTGCAGCGATAGATAGTGCAGCAATAGATAGCGCCGACGTAGATAACCCGACAACCCCATCGCAATCTGCTACACCGCTGACCCGCGCCAAAGTCATGGTCATTGAAATCGACAAATACTTTACTGGCATTGTGGTACAAGACGTACTCGAAGCTATGTTTCCGCTGCGCCTACAAGACACCATGCCGCCTTCATCACAGCTTGCCTCGATTGATCGGCGATATCTCCAAGGTGAGTTTTCCTATCGCAACACCACTATCGGCATTCTCGACTTTCCTACAATCTTGACGCAAGGCAACCTGAGCGTTGACGAAGTTGTCTAGATGCAGTTGTTTGATGGTTGGATAACAACAACTTTCATCTCTGGGCCAATTGCCACATGAGAGAATAGCCGCATGAAAAAACTAATCGATCTGAGCCACGTGGTTGAAGAGGGGATGGTGACCTACAAGGGACTGCCAGCGCCGCTGATTTGTGACTTCCTCACGCGTGAGGCTTCTAAGGCCCACTACGCTGAGGGCACCACCTTTCATATTGGCACCCTCGAACTCTGTGGCAACACAGGCACCTATATCGACTCTCCTTTTCATCGCTATGAAAGCGGTAAAGACCTTTCAGAGCTTCCTTTAGAATCGCTGGCCGAGCTAGACGGTGTCGTACTTCATGCTCCCGTTGGACAAACCAGTATCGGCCCCGACCTGTTTGAAGGGACTGACGTGCGTGGAAAAGCTGTTTTGATTCATACAGCTTGGGACAACCACTGGCGAACAGATCAATATTTTGAAAATCATCCGCACATCACGGCGGCCGCCGCCGAGTGGCTAAAAGCATCTGGTGCTGCGCTGGTAGGTATTGACTCTTACAACATAGACAGCACCTCCACGGGTGCGCGGCCAGCCCACACAATATTGCTCGGCGCGGATATTCCGATTGTTGAGCACATGCGAGGGCTGAAGAGCCTGCCCGACAGTGGATTTACTTTTAACGCGGTGCCTGTGAAGGTGAAGAAGTTCGGGACGTTTCCGGTGCGGGCCTACTCGGCTGTTGAGGCTTCCAATTTTTAGACGACACCTGTGACATGTTAGACCCTGCTGAACTCGATTATTTTAAATGGCGCATTCCCGGCGGACAGCGCGTTCGGCTGGCGCTGTATGAGGCGCAAGATTTGGCGACGATGCACCACTGGAAGCACCAAGTCGACATCAGCTTTTTAACTTGCCGTGCTGTTCAACGGATGTCTTTAGAAGAACGACAGCGCCGGTTTCAAGAACATGTTCCTTCTGTATTTGCGCTGCGCCGTCTGTCAGACGACCGGTTCATGGGCGAAATTAGCGTATATGGCTACAACGCCAAGAACCGCTCGATTGGCGTCGGCTACTTCACCGGGCCAGACTATCGCCAACAGGGCTATACCCAAGAGGGCTTACGCCTAATGCTGAGATTTTTGTTTGAAACCGTGAATTTGAACAAGGTCACAGCAGATACCGGTGCCTTCAACGCATCGTCTGTTGCGCTGCTGCGAGCCTGCGGTTTTCAGCAGGATGGACGGCTTCGTCAGCATCAGCTGCTCAATGGTGTCCTCCACGATCGGCTACTGTTTAGCCTGCTGGCTGAAGACTGGCAGACTCAACGCGTAATCCCTTCGGGGTGAGTGTTCAGATGTAGCGGTAGAGTAGTACTAGCGATTAAAGAAGACTACATGACGGACGTATTGGTAATTGGCTCAGGGCCTGCGGGATTGCAGATGGCCAACGCGCTAGAGCAGCGGGGCCTGAAAGTAGAAGGCTTGAGCCCAGTGCCTTCGGATCAGCCTTGGCCTAATACCTACGGCCTCTGGGCCGATGAACTAGAGGTGCTGGGCCTAGAAGACTTTTTGTGGAAGCGCTGGCAAAAGACCACGGCTTACATGGGCGATCGCACCATTCCGCTGAACCGCGATTACGGCTTCATTGACCGCGAGAAGCTTCAGGGCCACTGGCTCCAGCAAAACCAGCACCACGGCGTCAATTGGCACCTAGGCAAGGCGATGGGCGTGACCCACAGCTCTAAGCGCTCTGAAGTGACCGATGAAAACGGTAAGACCTACAGCGCTCGGCTAGTGATTGATACCAGCGGGCACAACCCGGCGCTGTTGAAGCGAGTGCCCGCAACCAAGCCAATTGCCTATCAGGCGGCCTACGGAATAGTTGGGCGATTTTCTGCGCCGCCGGTAGAACCGAATCAGATGGTGCTGATGGACTACCGAGACGACTATTTGCCAGCGCCTGAAAAAAAGCTGCCGCCGACGTTTTTGTACGCGATGGATTTGGGTCACGATATCTATTTTGTTGAGGAGACTTCTTTGGCGCATGTGCCAGGGATTCCGATGGATACTCTAGAGCGGCGGCTGCATCAGCGGCTGGCTCACAGGGGCGTAAAGGTAATAGAAACGCATCACGAGGAGCGCTGCCTGTTTCCGATGAATATGCCGCTGCCGGATTTTACCCAAGCGGTGGTGGGCTTTGGCGGGGCGGCGAGTATGGGTCATCCGGCGACAGGCTACATGCAGGGGACGCTGCTGCGTCGGGGGCCGGATTTGGCCCGGGCGATCGCCCAGTCTCTGATGGGGAGCAGCACGTCTCCTGAAAAAGTGGCTCAAGACGCCTGGAAGGTGCTGTGGCCAGAAGATCGTTTGCGTAAGCACTACCTGTATAGCTTTGGTTTAGAGAACATGATGGACTTTAAGACGCGGGACTTGCAGCAGTTTTTCACGACGTTCTTTGGTTTAGAACAACATCAGTGGGCGGGATTTTTGGCCGATACTTCTACACTGCCAGAGATTGTGCAGGCGATGCTGGTGCTGTTTGGCCGCACGTCTAACCCGGTGCGGTGGGGCCTGATGAGTTCGGTGTTTAGTCACGGAAATTTGCTGCGGCGGACGATTACAACATGAGCTTCGGAGACAACGTAAGCCTAGAAACAACACGTTTGCCCAATGAAATTCGGCTGTTTGAACAGCGCTTGCAGTTGCTAGATGACAAAGCACTCTATTTGCCAGATATAGGAGCGCTGCTGGTCTCGGATGTGCACTTGGGCAAGGCGGAGACGTTTCAGTCGCTGGGGATTCCGATTTCTAACCAGATGAATGAAGAGAATTTGGAGAGGCTGCGATCGCTCTGCCAACAAGTTCAGCCGCAACAGCTGTTTATCCTGGGCGATCTGTTTCATTCCAAACAGTCTTTAGTGCCCGAAGTGCTAATCGCTTGGGACACGTTGCTCAAAGAGATCGCCGCCGATGTGACACTCATTGTCGGCAACCATGACCGCCGGCTGGTGTCGGCTTTGCCGCCGCTACCCATGACCTGCCAGATAGAGGCTGTGGCATTGGGGCCATTTTTGCTCAGCCATGAGCCGGAAGTTTCTCACGGGGCGAGGCTGAATATTTGCGGGCACATTCATCCGGTGGTGAAATTGCGATCGCCTACCGATAGCCTTCGCCTCCCCTGCTTTTTTGTTGAGCGTGAGTGCAAACGGCTCACCCTGCCTTCTTTTGGGGAGTTTACCGGCGGCTATGAAGTGGAGCTGGTGGGAGATGTCTGCGCCTATGTGGTGTGTGAGGGGGATGCGATCGCTTTTGATGGTGTTAAGTAGGAAGACATAATAAAACACCTGTAAACCAGTCTTCGGACAGAGCCCCCCAGCCCCCGAGTTCGGGGGAGCACCGCTGGTCCAGCTCATTCTAGATCTCGATCCGGAAAATTGTTGTGCATCTTGCTTCAGAGCCCCGAACTCGGGGTCGGGGGCCTCCGGCAGATCAGCCTTTATCCTATGAAGAATATTTCGTCAGCAGTATCGAAATCGGAGACGTGGGCCTTCGCTATAGCTACGTTTATTTTCGGCTACCCACTTAAGCGCAGTACTTATTAACAGTGATTAATAGCGAATTCTCGGGTCGAGCACGCCGTACAAGATATCAGCCACCAGATTGAACACCACAATCAAAATGGCGTAGATAAAAGTAATAGACATGACGACGGGCGTGTCGCTGCGAGTAATAGAAGCAATGAGCAGCGAACCAATGCCCGGTACGCGAAACACCTGCTCGGTCACTAGCGCCCCGGTAAACACAGCCGGAATATCTAGTGCAATCAGCGTCACCACCGGAATGAGCGCATTGCG
>JBCBDN010000054.1:0-16936 GCA_038529685.1 Cyanobacteria bacterium J06598_1
ATTTATTTTATCGTCATATGTTGGCAGGTAATAGCCTATCGTTTTTTTCCATTCAGGTCTCGATTGGGATATCGACTAGCGCTGTAACCGATCTACCGTTTTCGGGCTTGCCGACTTGAAAAACAACGACGTTATCTAGCCAGTCGCAGGTTGTATTGGTGTAATTTTCGGCCCCGGCCACTGTCAGGCTATAGCTGCCTACCCGCAGGGGCAAATGAAGTGAAAAGGTCACCGTAAGGGAGTCCGCTTCATTCAAGGGTCCGATGGAGCGACCTTCTTCTTTGGTGTTGGTGCCCAGTAGCTCGTTGCCGTTTTTATCACAGACAAAAAAGCCCACAATAAAATCTTCTAGGGATGTGTTGATACTGACGGCGACGCTAATTTTTATTCTTTCGTTGAATTGAAATGATGGACTTGCGATCGCTAAATTGCCCGCTTCATGAAAGAGCTCAATTCGCTCAATCGTCGCTTTAGCGCTGCCTCTACGGGTCGTATTGGCTTCTAAGGAAGCGGGGTCCACATCATCGTCCGGCGCTGTAGGCGGCACAGGTGCTGTAGGCTCGCTCAAAAGCTGCTCATGTTCTACCCCGGTTTGGGCCAACTCCATCTGCGTGGTCAGCTTCATGTACTCAATAAAAACATCATTGGGTGAGCCGCCTGTGTACAGCTTGCCTTTCTCCAATAAAAAAGCAGACTGACATAAACTCTTGACCGCGTTCGCGTCGTGAGAAACGAACAGCGTCGTTACGCCTGCATCCATCAGGGCTTTGATCCGGCGCATGCATTTGTGCTGAAAAAGAACATCCCCGACAGCAAGCGCCTCATCAACAATAAATATCTCTGGGTCAACATGCACTGCAACCGCAAAGCCTAGCCGAACAAACATACCGCTAGAGTAGGTTTTGACCGGCTGATCGATAAACTCCCCAATATCTGCAAAGGCTTGAATATCTTCTATTTTTTCTGCTATCTCCGCCTGTGTCAGGCCCAGTATTCGTCCGTTAAAAAAGACATTTTGCCGCCCTGTAAATTCTGGATTGAATCCACTGCCTAACTCCAGCAAGGCCGATACCCGGCCCTGTACAGAAATATCTCCGACGGTTGGCTGTAAGGTTTTGGCAATAATTTGCAGCAGTGTGCTTTTACCAGAACCATTACGGCCAATTAGGCCAACGGTCGAGCCTTTCGGTATTTCTAGATCAATATTTTGTAAGGCCCAGAACTCATCGGCCCGCTGCTTACCCGGCAGCAAAATCTCTTTCAAGCGATCGACAGGTCGATGATATCGCTTGAATACCTTTGAGATATTCTTAAGAGAGATGGCAATCTCGTCAGACGCTATCCCATCAGATACAGTCTCGTCAGACATAGCGAATGATGAAAGAAGTGAGGTCAAGAAGAACCAAGGAGCAACGCAATAATTTATGGCAACTCAATGATTTCGTATTTTACATGTCATTGACATGCGCGACGAATAAGAGGGCGCCTAGAGAACGTCTGCAAACGCCGGACGCAGCTTTTTGTAGCACCAAAACCCGGCTGCAAAGATAACAGAGGATGTGGCAACAGCAACCCCCCATTCGCCCCAGTGTGTGACTTCTCCAGTCAAAATAATATCCCGATACATTTCTCCAATAGCGGCCAGTGGATTTAGCCAAAAGATCCAACGCTGCAAAGGCTGTGGAATCATTTCTGCAGGGTAAATAAGCGGCGTTGCATAAAACCATAGGTTGAGAATGACGCCCAGCGTTTGAGGGACATCGCGGACAAAGACGGTGAGGCCGGCTGCAAAGTAACCTAGCCCAGCAGTCAGGAGGAGTTGAGGGATCCAGACCAGAGGCAGCAGCAACAGCGTAGGGTAAAGCGTATGGCTCACGAAGAGCACCGTAAAAGTAATCAGAGCCATCAGGCCAAAGGTGCTTTCTATTAGGCTTGATAAAATAGGTACTAAAGGAAGCAAGCTCAGCGGAAAAATCACTTTTTTGACTAAGTTGGACTGGCCGATAACAGTAGTGGCCGATTGTGCGAGCCCGCTGCTAAAGGCAAGCCAAGGAACGAGTCCAGCAAATAGCCACAGGCCAAAAACAAACGAATTATCTGCGGGTACGCCTTTTAGGCTGAGCTTTACCTGTAGTACGATGGCGAAAACGTAGGTATAGATTAAAAGCTGTGCTAGCTGGTTAAGCAGCGGCCAGAGATTGCCAAAGATAGAGCCTTTATAGCGAGAATTAATGTCTCGCTGGACCAAAATTCTCAATAGGCTAAGCTGAGCCCATTGAGAATCGTTCAATGGAATCAGCGGCTTGAGTTTGCTTACCTGTCGCCAAATCCGGGAGATAACTCCTATCACAGACCTGGTGAGAGACGCTGAGAGGGACGAGGTAAACCGCCTGATGAATCCGGCCATAATTTACGGTTATAGGGCTGAGCTTAATCGGCCATAACCATGAATACGTTGCGATGTCACTATATCAAAGTCATTCCATTGCACAAAGGACGACCACGCCATCAATAGTGTTATGCCCTGTCATAATCCGCTCGTTCAGCAGCCACTTTTTTTCTTAAGCGTCAACTATCGCAGTGCGGCGCTACTGGCACAGCTGATAAGTAGCCTACCGCTCGGCTGCCAGCTAATTATTGTAAATAATTCGCCGGACGATAGTAGCGTTCATGGCCTGGTAGATCTTGCAGAAAAAGATCAGCGGGTTGTCGTTTTAGACGCGGATGAGAATGGCGGATTCGGCGCTGGCTGCAACCTTGGGCTGGACTGGATTTATACGCGATCGCCTCAAGCATTGGTCTGGTTAATCAACCCAGATGCCCAACTCCTACCTGAGGCCGAGAGTACTGTCCGTCAGTGCTTTGCCAGCCAGCCAAATACGGCCATTTTGGGAACACCGATTTTGGATACGCAAGGTCAGCTATGGTTTGGCTCTGGGCACTTCAACCGATGGACCGGGGCGGTGACCTCACACCATCGGGCTATCTCAGCCACCACCCTGGCCCCAACCGATTGGGTTAGCGGCTGTAGTATGGTGCTGAATTTACAGGCGTTAGGACATCTGCCGCAGTTTGATGAGGTGTATTTTTTATATTATGAGGACTGTGATTTGTGCGATCGCTATCGTCAGCAGGGCTATGCGATCGCCCTTACCCCCATTCCGCTCGTCAGTCACGCGGTCTCTAGCATCACCAGCCGCCATACCCAGGCCAAGTACGAGCACGCCACCTTTAGCAAGCTAATGTTTCTCCACCGAAGAGCCACACCGCTAGCACTCGGGCTCAACATCATTTATTTGCTGACTCAGGCACTGTGGCTGGGCCTTCACAATCGGGCCTCGGCGCTCGGGCGATGGATCGGGTTTAAACGCTTCCTGACGGCAGCTTTTTCACCAGTAGAGATCGCCCGCACCCATGCCAACCATCCCCAGCCGTAATCTCACGGCTTCAGAAAATCGATCACGGCCTCGGCCACCTGTACATAACCGGCAGTCCCCCAGTGGGTATCGTTGGGCAAATAAACATCCTCAATACCTGCTTTCACCTGCTGACGCAGTAGGTTGTGCAAATTGATTGTGTTCAGTGGCGGTGCAATCAACGGCCTAATATCTAACTGATAATTGCCTTCATCGACAATGTAGTCGGCATATATGCTGCTCTTATCTGGCGCTACCAACACCAAAAAATTAGTCTCTCCTGGCTGGCTCTGTACGCTGTGCTGTAGGTCTTTAAGGCCACAGCGAGCATCCTGACGCTGCTGCGCAGAAAGCTTAAACTTTTCCAGATCTTCCCAGTAGTACAAAAGAGTGCTGGGCCGACGGCTCGAAAAGAGCGTTTTCTGGCTCAACGTGGCCAGCTTTGTTTGCGTTTGGCCTTCTACTTTATTGGCCAGATAGCGCATAGGTGCATCCAGTCTTCCGGGTTGGGGTTGGGGAATAAACCGTTTCCTCAAATCAGCAGGAGACTGAGGTGTGAAAGAATAAAACGTTTTGAGCGATGACAGGTCTTCATCTGAAATGCAAGCTTCTTTCATATAGGGAGCCAGCGAATACATGCTCCGTTCTACCGCTTCATAGATGAATAGCTTTGGAGGAGACTGTTGATAAAGCTCACTTTCGAACACTTCACTGGGAAGAAAAACACCCGTATGATAATGAACAGCTGAAAACCCAGTCGCCTGAACAACATAGTTAAGCCAAGACTGTTCTAAGTAGTTTGAAAATGAGTCGCCTAGTACAACTATCTCGTAAGATTTTTCAGCCAGATCGGGGTGTTCTAGCGTGTCGAACAGGAGTTCGGGAAAGTCATACTGGTCACTGCGCCAGCCGTACTCATTGTCTGGGAGCCCGCTAATTCGAGTTAGGTCACCGCGAAAAGGCTCCAGCCAAAACGATATTAGCAACAGCAAAATAAACAATATCGCAACCGATATTATCAGTCCGACAGCAGTATTTCGATAGGATTTTACGGATTGGGGCGGCATTGAAAAACACTAGAATTGAAAGTACAGAAATTCACTGACGTTGGTTAACTGGGTTAGGCTGTAGAGCAATCCAACGGACAGTAGCACATTCCAAAAAAGCGTAGGCTGCCACTGCACGGGCAGCGAAAACCGGACTGATTTTAGGGTGCAGTAGTGAGTCAGCTGCGCTGTATTTGGCATTAAAAAAGCAAGTCCTGCCGCCAGCAAAAGATAAAAAGTATTTTGTGACGCTGCGGCAATCGTCGGTTGCGCAGTGAGATTGAAGCTGTACATACTGGAGAAAAGCCTCAAGGCTCCAGCGAGGCTTTCTGCCCTAAAAACAACCCAGCTGTGCAGCACCGCGATAAAGGTAATCAACCACCCTAAAACTACCGGCAGCTGAATCTCGCAGCGCTTCCAAGCGTGATTAATCGATAAAAAAGCGCCGTGTAGGCCGCCCCACACAATAAAGGTCCAGCCAGCACCATGCCACAACCCGCCCAACAGCATCGTAATCAACAGGTTGCGCGACCGGTTGTATTTACCCCCTAGGGGAATATAGAGATAGTCCTTTAAAAACCGCGATAGCGTCATATGCCAGCGACGCCAAAATTCAATCACATCGTGTGACTTGTAGGGTGAGTCAAAATTTATCGGGAGCCTGATTCCTATGGCTAAAGCCGACCCGATCGCCATATCGGCATAGCCCGAAAAGTCAAAATACAGTTGAAAAGTATAGCTAAGAGCCGCTCTCCAAGCTTCAATTGATGACAGGAGCGCACCCGACTCTACGGTAGAAAATGCTTGAACAACAAAGGGAGATAGGTTATCGGCAATCAGCGTTTTTTTCATCAGGCCAATGGTGAAAATCACTAAGCCCGTCGCCAAATCTTCCCAGGTGAACGGCTTCTGGCCCAATCTCTCGAACTGCTGCGTCATCTCACGGTGATGAACAATCGGCCCAGCAATCAGCTGCGGAAAGAACGTGACAAACAACAAGTACTGCATAAAAGAATAGTCTTGTGTTTCACCGCGATAGGCGTCTACCAAGTAAGCCACCTGCTGAAAGGTGAAGAACGAAATAGCCAGTGGCAACACAATCTCTTTAACAACGTACGCATCTGAAAACAGACTGTTAAGCGTATCTACAAAAAAGTGAGTATATTTGAAATAACCTAATGCCAGTAGGTTTGCCGCAATTCCTAGGGTAAGTAGGCTTTTTTGCGGCTGATGGCTTAATCGTCGGCCCATCCAGTAGTTGGCAACTGCCGACCCCAAAATCAAGGGTAGGTTGGCAGGATTCCACCAGCCATAAAAGAAAAGTGAGGCACCAACTAGCCAAAAATAGGCAACAGAAGACTTCTTATAGGTAAGGTAGGTTCCCAATAGGACAATGGGAAAAAAGAAGAACACAAAAGCAAATGAATTAAAGAGCAAAGTGCCTCCAGCGCCTTCCCAAATAATAGTCGTAGGCATAAGAGAAAAATAGGATGAGAGAAAGTCAAAGCGAAAAACGCTTCTTATAGTTCTCACGCCGTCTCTGTTTCTCAGCTAATACTTTACTATATAATCAACAATCACTACGCCGTTAACACCTGCTACCCGGCCAGTCTGAATAGCATGTTCCACTCTTTTCCAAACGGCAGCTGTCGTAACGGTAGTCTCCTATGCTAGTAAACTTGGCCTATTTGATTGGGCGGCCTACCGGCACAACGACTTACGCATTGAACCTTATCCCTTATCTAAATGCGCTTGCGCCGAGATATCTGGCGACGCCAGCTAGCGGCCTCAAAAGCTACACGTCAGTTCCTGACAATATGACGGCTGACGAGGGGATAGCAGGACACATCCGCCGACTCGTTTGGACTCAGTTTGCACTGCCAAAGTATCGTCAGGAGGCTTCAGAACTTATCTTTTCACCGGTCCCAGAAGCACCGTTACCGTTGCTTGGCCAACAGCACCGGGCGCGATCCGTCGTGATGTTCCACGATCTTATTCCCCTAAGATTTCCTGAGTTCTTCGGCTCTATCAAGCTGTTTTACCGTTACTACGTGCCTCAAATACTGTCCCGAGCAGAAAAGGTAATCTGCAACAGCGAGGCCACTGCTCGCGATGTTGTGGAGTTCTATGGCATCTCCTCACAAAAGCTAGCCGCGATTCCGTTGGCTTACGATCGTCAGCATTTTCAGCCAACTCAGCTCATTCCTGAACTGACAGAGGCTTCAGATATTAATGACCGCCCATATTTTTTGATGCTTGGCAGACAAGCGCCCTATAAAAATTTGGGCCGGGTGATTGAAGCGATGCGTCAGATATCAGACCATTGTGTACTCGTTATTGCGGGCCCCAATGACGCTCGCTACACGCCGCAGCTAAAGGCTCAAGCAGATGAGCTAGGCGTGCGATCGCGCATAAAATTCCTCAGCTACATCCCCTACGCTCAGCTACCCGCCCTCCTTAGCCATGCCCACGCCCTCATATTTCCTAGCCTATGGGAAGGGTTCGGCCTACCCGTATTGGAAGCGATGGCCTGTGGCACCCCCGTCATTAGCACTAACGTTTCTTCGCTACCTGAGGTGGTTGGAGACGCTGCTTTGTTGATTGATCCATATGATGTGAGTGCGATCGCATCTGCTATGAACAAGGTTGCAAAAGACACCCTACTGCGTCAGCAGCTCAGCAGAGCCGGACTCGCAAGAGCGCAACAGTTTAGCTGGGAAAAAACAGGAAAGGCAACCGTTGAAGTATTGCGAAAATATCTGTAGGCGTTTCAATCTATCGTTCGCTGCTTCACGGGCACAGCGGGGTTCCCAACATAGATCATCCACCTATCCAAAGACCGACTTGCCACACTGTTCATCGTCAGCACCGCTCCGGCACCCACCGTCACACCAGGACCGACGACCGCCCTTGCACCTATCCAGGCACTGTGCTCCACGGTAATTGGCCCCAGCTTTAGATCAAACGTTTCTGAGCTCCAGTCATGGTTACCCGTACAGAGGTAAACCCCTTGAGAAAGACAGACATCGTGACCCAGCGTGACTGGCGCTAAGTTATCTATCCAAACTTGCTCACCTAGCCAGCAGCTATCGCCGACGCTCAGCCGCCACGGAAACTTCACCCGGACCCCCGGCTTAATACGAACCTGAGAACCCACAGAAGCGCCAAATCCTCGCAAAATAGCCACCTTAAAAGCAGAGAAAGGCAGCCAGTAGCTCAACAGCAGGGGAGACCCTACATAAAACCAAAGCAGCTGCTTAAACAGCGAGGCACCAGGACTGTAGGTTGCCCCCGACGTATAGCGCGCTAGCTGAACAGAGTTAGAAGACATCAGACGTTAGAAGCCAAGCAAGACATATATCAATATAAATCGATACGAGCACGCTGCTCCTGGGCAACCTAAATGCGCTGGAGGCTTCTGACGGGGCTGAAAAAAGCTTACAGAGATGAGAAAAACATGGTTGATGAGCTATCCATACAGACAGTATCTGACGGTTCGCCATCGCCAGTCAGTGTTATTGAGCTGTCGCAGCAGGCGGCTCAGGCCAAGAAGGAAGGAAATCTGGCGATCGCACAGGCCTTCTACCGTCAGGCACTTTCCCAAGAAGCCAACCTGCCAGAGCTATGGTTTAACTATGGAAACCTGTTGCAGCAGCTAGGCGATCGCACTCAAGCTGAGCAGGCCTACACTCAGGCACTTGCCGTCAACCCAGGGTTTTATCCAGCACATTTGAATCTGGCCAATTCGCTGCGCGACCGCAATGCTCCTCACAAAGCCATCACGCACTACCAGCAGGCGATCGCACTCAACCCCTCTCTTTTTCTCGCCTATCGCAATTTGGGCCAGCTACTCATCGCCCAAAAGCAGTATCCGCCTGCCGTGCAGGTATTCGCCGCCTGGTGTCGTCAAGATCGCGCCGACCCCACGCCGCTAAACGGGTTAGGAATCGCTCTACAGTCTCAAGGACAGCACGAGAAGGCACTTCAGCTTTTTCAGCAGGCACTCTCGTTAGATCCGCAAAGATTCGACAGCCTTAACAACTTAGGCACGCTGCTGCGAATGCTGAAGCGTCCTCATGAGGCGCTTCCCTATCTGCGGCAGGCAGTGGCCACAGACCCGAGCAGTGATGTGGCACTAAGTAATTTAGTCTATGCTTTGTTGAATCTGGGCCATATTGATGAAGCGCTATCACAAACAGAAAGTGTTTTAACCCAGCATAAAAACTCGACATCAGGCCATTTGATGCGAGGCTTTGCGCTGACACAGCAGGCAAGAATAAAAGAAGCCCTAGAGAGTTTTCAGCGGTCTTGGGAGCTAGAGAACAGCGCAACTGTTGCCGTTTCTAATGCATTATTTACACTGTTGTATCGGGATGATTTAACAGGAGAGGCCTTTGTTGCTGAGCGGCAGCGGTGGGTTCAGCGGCTGCCGCAGTCAACAGAACAATACACGCAGTGGGCAGGAAGTAAGGACACAGGGCGGAGGCTGAAAGTGGGGTATTTGTCAGGGGATTTGCGATCGCACCCCGTCGCCTTTTTCCTCGAACCCATCCTCGCCAACCACAGCAACACGGTAGACACCTACTGCTACGACACCGCAGGCGTAGAAGATGCCACCACCGCCAAGCTCAAAGCCGACGCTCATCACTGGCGTACCTGTGTCGGCATTACTGACCAGGCCCTCGCCCAACAGATCCATCAAGACGGCATCGATATCCTAATAGATCTCTCTGGGCATACAGCAGGCAATCGAGTAGGCGTACTTCAGCACAAACCAGCGCCCATTCAAATGTTGTACATCGGCTACCCTGGCTCTACCGGGCTAGATTCAGTGGACTACATTATCTCTGATCGGGCCGTCTCTCCAAAGGAGCACAGTGCACTGTACACCGAGAAGACTCTACCCGTAGACGGCAGCTTTTGGTGCTATCAGCCAAGAGCATTTATGCCAGAGCCGACCCCTCTACCCGCCTTGAAAAACGGCCATATTACCTTTGGATCGTTTAACCACACCCCTAAGCTATCACCCTCCACCATTCAGCTATGGTCAAGCGTACTCGCAGCACTGCCTTCAGCTAAGCTCAAGCTAAAAGCATTGGCCCTTGGAGATAGTGAAACCTGCGAGCACTTCAAGCAACAGTTTGTTCACTATGGCACCCACCCAGAGCAGCTAATTTTTGAAGGGCCCACGTTAAAAATAGAAGACTTCTTTCAGTCTTATCATTCCATTGATATTGCACTAGATCCGACGCCTTACAACGGCGGAACAACAACGTGTGAGTCGTTATGGATGGGTGTACCCGTGATCACACTGCAGGGTGAGCGGTTTTGTTCTCGCATGAGCCATAGTTTGTTGCACAGTGTAGGCTTACCTGAGCTCAGTACACTCACAGGCGCTCAATACGTAAAAACCGCTGTAGCGCTGTCGAATGATTTAGCACAACTACAACACATTCGTCAGGGATTGCGAAGCACAATGGCGGCGTCTCCTCTCTGCCAAGCAAAACTATCTGCACAGGGGTTAGAAAAAGCTTACCGTCAGGCGTGGATTACCTTTTGCGGCTAAAACCAGCAGCTGAAACACACCTAGTACAGGTCGTTTCACGGATAGTGTAATTATGCAAGTGGGATGGGAATCATAGCTTGGGTGAGCTATCAACTTTATTTGTTGACATTCAGTACACTTACCAACTATTTAAACCATGCCAATCTTCCCAGCAACCTTTGATCTCTCTTCTCTAGATGGTAGTAATGGCTTTGTTATTAACGGTATTACCAGCAATAGCCGGACAGGCTTTGCGGTCAGTAGCGCAGGCGACATCAACAATGATGGTACTGACGATTTTATTGTAGGGGCCTACCGGGCAACACCGAATGGCAACAGCCAAGCAGGCGAAAGCTACGTTGTCTTTGGCAGTGATACTTCATCTATTAGTAGCCTAGATCTCTCTGCCTTAAACGGCAACAATGGCTTTGTTATTAACGGAATAGACAGCAACGACTTTTCAGGCGTTGCGGTAAGTGGCACCGGTGATGTTAACGGTGATGGCATTGATGATCTGATTGTGGGTGCCTATAAAGCAGATCCTAACGGCACGACTGAAGCAGGAGAGAGCTATGTGGTCTTTGGCGGCAATACACCTGCGGGCAACAGTTTCAATCTCTCTTCAATTAATGGCAGCAATGGCTTTGTTATCAATGGCGCGGGCAACTTCGATCGCTCAGGCTTTGCGGTTAGCGGCGCGGGCGACGTAAATGGCGATGGGATTTCGGACCTGATTGTGGGTGCTCGTGATGCTGACCCCAACGGTAAAACGTCAGCGGGAGCCAGCTATGTGGTCTATGGCAGCGCTGCGATCGGTGGCAGCCTTGACCTCTCTGCTTTAGATGGCACTAATGGCTTTGCAATCAACGGCGTAGATGCGGGAGACCGCTCTGGTTTTGCCGTTTCCAGCGCAGGCGACGTGAATAACGACGGCTTTGATGATGTCATTGTTGGCGCGCAGCAGGCCGATCCCAATGGCGAAACGAATGCTGGAGAAAGCTATGTTATCTTCGGCAGCAACACCGCTACGATTAGCGAGCTAAATCTCTCTGATCTCAACGGCAGCAATGGGTTTGTTGTTAATGGCGTAAATACCGACGATGTCTCAGGATTTTCAGTCGCCAGCGCAGGAGACGTCAACAACGATGGTATAGACGATCTGATCATCGGGGCTCAGAAAGCTGATATTGATGGCAACAGTTCAGCAGGCGAAACTTACATTGTCTATGGCGGCGCTGGAATCGCGGCAGGCGGTAGCATTGACCTTTCTAACCTCAATGGCAGCAACGGTTTTATCATCAACGGTATTGATAAAGATGATTTTTCTGGGGTATCGGTCAGTGGCGCGGGCGATGTGAATGGAGATGGGATTGACGACGTTATAATTGGTGCCTATGCCGCCGATCCGGACGGCAGAGGAGCCGCTGGAGAAAGCTATGTTGTCTTTGGGCAAACAACAACAGTTGGGAGTGTTGATCTTTCCTCACTGGATGGCATCAATGGCTTTGTGGTTAACGGTGTTAACAACTTTGATAGATCGGGCCGCTCGGTCAGCGGGGCAGGCGATATCAACGGTGATGGCGTTGCAGACCTGTTGATTGGGGCCTATGGCGCTAGCTCCAGTGCTGGCAAAAGCTACATCATCTATGGCCAAACCAACCAGCCAACCTCGAATGACGATATTATCGACGGCATTCCAAACGTAGATAACACAATCGATGCCTTAGCTGGCAATGACGTTATTCGCTCTGCTAACGGTAACGACACACTCATCGGCAACTTGGGTAATGACCGACTCTACGGCAACGATGGCAACGATGAGCTCTTTGGGAATGAGGGCACCGACAAGCTGTACGGCAACAACGGTATAGATATACTGCACGGTGGCGCTAACAACGATATTTTGGATGGTGGCGCTGGTAACGATACGCTCAACGGCGAGACCGGAAACGATACCCTCTTGGGCTTCAGCGACAATGACACGCTCAACGGTGGCGGCGGCAGCGACAGACTCATTGGCCACGAGGGCGACGACACGCTCAATGGCGGTGATGATAGCGATACGCTCTACGGCAACGATGGTATTGATACGCTCAATGGGGACGGTGGCAATGATCTCCTGCGAGGCGGCGCAGGTGCCGACTTGCTCAACGGCGGACAAAATAATGACACACTCTATGGCGATGATGACAACGATACGCTCAGCGGTAACGAAGGTGAAGACTTTTTGCACGGCGGCAGCGGTAACGACACGCTCAACGGCGGCGATGAGAGCGATCGCTTGTACGGCGCACTGGGCGACGACATACTCAACGGCGATGCTGGCAACGATACCTTACGCGGCAACGATGGCAATGACACCTTAAACGGCGGTGCTGACGATGATGTGCTTGTTGGCGGCAATGGGGAAGATATTCTCAACGGTGATGCTGGCAACGACACTTTGCATGGCTATGCGGATAATGACACGCTCAATGGCGGTGAAGGCGACGATCGCCTATTTGGCAATGGCGGTGATGATATCTTAGCGGGAGGAGCTGGCAGCGATCGCATCTACGGCGGCTCAGGCAATGACATCATCACTGGCAGCCTACCCGGCAGCACCGACACCGCTCAAATCGATATTCTGTATGGTCAGGGCGGCAACGACACCTACGTCATTGAGCAAATGTATGTGGGCGGCGGAGTGAATGACCACGCCATTATCCGTGGCTTCAGCAAAACAGCCGATACCATTCAGCTCAGCAGCGGCGTCACCTACACGCTAGGGGCTGTGGCCAGTGGTACAGGTATCTATAACGATGGAGACTTAGTAACTGTGCTTGAAAGTCACGTTTTGGGCGCGGTAGATCTTGAAGGAAGCTACTTTAGCTTTGTATAGGGACTGAACTAGTAACAGTCCTGTTGTTTTAGGTTGGAGCGGCGTCAACGGTGTTGACGCCGCTTTTTGTGCGATCGCATTAGTATTGACGCTGTAAGCCCGAGCCAGATCGTCATTGACGTTTAGGAATGGCAAGTCTCTTTAGCGCTGTCTAGCTCGCAATTACATCGCGTCAGAGACTTGAGAAAAGAGAAACTGCGTGTTATCACTAAACAAGCATCTAAAATCAAAAACGATTGAAGCATAGCTGTACTCCCAGCATTTCAATCTTGTATCTACCAGCCAGTTTCCTTGTTCTCTTCATTTAAGCGATCATGGCTGATAGTAACAGCGGTAGCCGCAAGGGCTTCGAGCCGCAGAGATTGCAGCGTCCTGAGACCAAAATGCCTGTCATGGCAAAGGGCACAGCGCCCGGTAGAAAAACTGTGGGCGCCTACGGTCCCTCTACGCCAGCAGCAGCAGAGCTGATGAACCAGGCAGACTCGCCTGAAGCGCGCCACCGGGCCGGTGTGGCCGAGGCGTATGAGACATTGGCACAGCGAGAGAGATCGCAGCCGATGATACCGCTGCCCGGAAAAGGGGAGACGCCGGTTGCGATTGGAAAGCAAAACGATCCGCTAGAGACGGAAGCGGATACGTTGGCGGCGAAAGCGCAGGCCGTTCCAGACTCGGCGCTATATCCAGAGGAGGGAGGCGGCAAGAAGCCCCGAACGGCTCTGGAAGATGCAGCGGCACGGCTTAGCTATGTCACCGGTAAAGCGATCAATTTGAGCGGGGTGCGGGTGCATACCGACTCGCAGGCAGCGCAGGCAACCAAGGGCGCCCATGCCCATGCGCTGGCCTCAGGAAAAGATATTTTGCTAGAGCAGGGTAGAACGGCGGAGAATAGCCGGGAGATTTTGCTGCATGAGCTGGTGCATGTAGCCCTGCAAGATTCGAGCAAGGTGCAGACGAAAGCCCATGCTGGCGGCTGTCAGTGCAGCGCCTGCAAGCATAAGAAAGCGACGGTGCAGCGGAAGGCGAAGGCACTGCTGCCGCAGGAGAAAAAGCGCCCGAGCTTTAAAGAGATGATCCAGCGGGATACTCCCGATTTTGTTCGTCAGTCGGCGGGTGGTCAAAAAGATCGTCAGCTGCACTCACGGGCAATGCCTTTGCCGGTGTCGAAGGCTTTGGGCAGGGCACCGTCGGGTAAAGCTGTTTTGGGTAAGGCGCCTTCCGGTAAAGCGCCTTCCGGTAAAGCGCCTTCAGATAAGGCAGCTTCCAGAAAAACGCTGTTAGATAGAGCTGTTTCTAAGAGAGCCTCTTCAGATAAAGCCTCTTCAGATAAAGGGCCCTTAGGTAAGCCTTTGGTCGAGAAGGGGACGGGCAAGTTACGCGACAATAAGGGTGAGCAACCTGGCACGCTCGGGGCGAGTGTAGAGAAGCCAGGTGTTGTCAAAGGGTTAGGTTCGTTAGCACTGCCAGGGCGGCCAGCGCCTTCGAAGGTGGGCGCTAAGGCGGATTCGACTGGGAAATCTTTTTTGGCGGGTCGGGGAAATGCGGTCGCTGCGTTCATGCAGCAGGCTCAGCAAAAGGTGAGTGCTTTTGGCCAGAAGCAGCTGTCGGGCGGTTCGCTGTCGGGCGGTTCGCTGGCAGAAAGCTTTACGCGTAGGGCCTCGGCCGCTGCTTCGTCCTCATCTGGTTCGCTGCCGGATGTTGCTATGCCAACTCAGGATGCCTTGAAGACTATTTGGGGGTCGGTGCAGCGGACGCCTGAGCGGGTGAATGCGCCGGAGACTGAGGTTTTGCCGACAGCTGGTGATGTGTCAGCGATGAGTGCGGCGCCTGTATTGAGCGATGCTACGCCCGCCCCTGTTGCGTCTGCACCGATGACAGCAGCACCAACGGCACTACCGACCGTGGCCAGCAATACTTCAGCACCGACTTTGGCCCCAGCTGAAGGTGCTGGTATGGCAACTTCTCTGTTGCAGACGCCAGAAGGGACTAGCCCAGAAGCACGACAGCCTTCACCAGAACCTGCCCCGGCTGAAAATCTTGCAGTCATTGCAACGCCAGACTCGGCAGTGGGCGAGGTTTCTGGTGCGACGACTGATGTAGCAGCTGATGTAGCAACTGCGGCACCGATAGAGGACGCCGATAGTGCTTTTCCTTCACCACAGATTCCTGCAGCTGCTGACCTGGAAGCGCAGCAGCCTTTTCCAGAAGCTATTACCGACCCCATTACAGAAGCACGACAGCCTACACCCGGTTCTGCCGAAAATCCTGAGCTTCAGCAATCTGTTCCAACTATTTCATCAACGGTTTCCCCGACCGTTGTTCAGGCCGATAGCGCTAGTGGCGAAAGCGCCCAGAAAAGGGAGAAAGAAAACGCCCGTGGCCTACTGGGCGCCCTCAGGGGTGAGTCGATAGCTAAGGCCGCTGAATTGCAAGGCAGGGGCAATGCGCAAAGTGGCCAGATTGAAGGTGAAGGTCAGGCAAAAGGCGGCGAGCTAGAGACGGCGGCGCAAACGAAAGGCGGCGAGTTGGATGCCGACGCCCAAACCAAGGGCACAGAGCTAGAGACTGGCGGGCAAACCAAGAGTACCGAGCTAGATACTCAGTCGCAAACGGCAGGGACTGCGCTAGAAACCGAAGGCCAAACAAAGAGCACAGAGCTAGAGACGGCGGCGCAGACGAAAAAGGGCGAACTAGAGGGCGCGCAGCAGCAGGCGGCGCAAACGCTACAGAGCGTCGCCGATAGCAAAGGCATAGAACTTCAGCAGGCCGCAGAAACTCGCAGTTTGGAGACTGAGCAGTTTGCCCAGAGCCAGGTGCAAGAAATCTCGGTGACCGCCGATGGCAAGGCGATGGTCATGGTCAGCCAGATGGACCTGTCGCAGGCGCAGCTGCTGATGCAGCAGTCGCAGCTAGAGTCTGAGACGCAGAATCGAACGCAGGCGCTGCAAAGCGACGCAGATCAGCAGGTGCAGCAGCTACAAACCGAGGCGCAGACGGCGCAGACTCAGGTGCAGCAGCGCTATGAGCAGTACCAAACCGAGAGTATGGGCAAGGTCGCTGCAGTAGAAACGCAGGCGGGCGCGGTCTGTAGCAGTATCAATAGCAAAGTGAGCCAGTTTGCTAACTTCGCGGGCGACAAAGGTGCAGAGGCAGCGCAGGCGGCACTAGCCGCAGTGAAGGCGGAGGCGGCAGCGGAGTGGCAGTCGTTTATGACGGGCGCTAAGCCCATTATTGACGGAGTTCAGGCCGGGTGGGCGAGCTTTAGCGAGTGGTCGGGGCCGTTTTGGGAGGGCCTGAGTGCGAAGGTGAACCAGGCAGCGCAGTGGCTGGGCACGGCGGCGGGCAATGCGCAGCAGTGGCTGAGCGAAAAGTGGAGTGCGCTGAGCGATGGCGCGGCGCAGGTGTGGCAGGGCTACCAGGCGGGCGTTGCAGATTTGCGCAGCTGGATGACGGGTCGGGCGGCTTCGGCGCAGGGGGTAGTCAGTGAAAAGATGGCGGCGGCGAGTGCGTTTGTCGGTGAAAAGACGGCAGCGGCTAATGCGTTTATTAGTGAGAAAACGGCGGCGGCGAGCAGCTTCTTAGGCGAGAAAACGGCGGCGGCGAGTGCGTTTGTGAGTGAGAAGACGGCGGCGGCGAGCAGCTGGATTAGCGGTAAGGCGGATGCGGCCCAGGCAGCTATCTCGACGGCGACGAGTAGTGCGACGAGCTGGGTGCAGGCGAAAACGAGTGGTGCAACGAGCTGGATTCAAGAACGTTCCGGCACGGCGCAGGCGTGGCTACAGGACAAAGCGGGCGGTTTGACGGCGGCGTTAAATGGTCGGGGGCAGGAACTGGTCTCGACGCTTTCGAGTACAGCGCAGGGGTATGTGTCTAATCTGAGCAGCCGGGGCGGGCCGATAATGCGGTGGTTTGCTGGGGTGTTCAATGGCTTGTTGGGCCGGGTTGAAGGGGCTGGAAGTGCGGCGGTTTCGTTGCTGAGTGGCGCGACCAGTTTTTAACGCAGCCGGAGGGGACGTGCGTGGTGGTGACGCCGGGGCTGGCGGACGGACGG
>JBCBDN010000055.1:0-16507 GCA_038529685.1 Cyanobacteria bacterium J06598_1
TACTTTTACAGGCACACCCAAGATAGGTACGCCGATCGAAATTGACGGCCCTCAATACAACTTTAGAGTTTCTACTGTGGCGGTTCGTGTATTGGATAAGGCCTCAGAGTAGGACTGCTCTTTATAATCTGATTTTCCCTTAGTGATTGTTATCTGACTATTGAACTAAACAGCTAAACGGCTGCGACATCTGATGTTGTAGCCTTTGGCGTTTGTAGAGATCGAGATAAGCTATCGGTCAGCTTTTCAGCAATCCCAGCGATCCAGACTTCGTCCTGCTGGGTGTAGCTCCGAGGTGCGTTGGCTGCCAAAATCAAAACACCGCTGTCGCCCATAGGCTGCACAATCAGCCCCTGGGTGTTTTCAGGTAAATAATCAAACTCAACCCGGCCTGGATAAAGCGCTAGGTTGACCAGGTAAATAGGTTTTTGCTTGTCCATTACACGCTGCACAATCGTCCCTGGTGTCAGTGTGGCTTTGGGCCCGAGCACGCCTCTTCTAAGCAGCATGTTGCCGTTGTGATAGGCCAAGACACTACGCGTGGCGGTGTTCGTCAGCAGCAAATGCGAGGCCCAAGCCAGCTCTATTTGAAGGGTCTCAGGGATTTCTTCTGATAGCTCAAAACCTTCTTCTCCTGTGAGAATGACTGACTCGGGCAGTTTGGGTTGAATGCGCTGCCACAGCAAACCGGTCAGGATGAGAATCGCGCTCAAAATAACGCCTAAGGCATCGGCTCTCGATTGTGAATCGCTGAGTGCGGGGGTCGCGATGCGATTGAGAAAGAGTAGTGTGCCGCCGATGGCACCTACGACGATGGGTAGACGACGTAGGACTTGATTTTGATCGGGTCTGGCCATAGAAAGTCTAGAGAGTTGCTGCTTTGGAGACCGCGAAGGGTTGATCGCTAACCCACACAAAGACGGTATCTATAGTGTATCTTTGGCAGGAATCGATTTCTGGATGGACCTTCTGAAAAACTGGTCTTTGAGCATTATTTATAGCTGTATCACTCCTAGCGCAAAGTCCTGCACGCAACGATTTATCAGGCGACCCGTAAGGACTGTTGGAATAGTCGGTATTTTGGCTGCTTTGCTACACGCCTGCTCGAGTGTGAGCGAGCACAAGCCAACGTCTTTAAGCTTGAGTTCGGTTGATATTCGGCCTCAGTGGGAGTCGGCCTGGGTGCAGGAGGCGATCGCTAACGATCCGGCTGCTAAAAATATCGTGTCTGGCTATGTGTCTGGGCTATCTTCGGCTGGATACGAAGCGCGTCGGCAGGGCGTGTGGATTTCTGTTGGGCAGTATCCCGTTGCCGATAATCAGGGTACGGTGCCTATCCCAGCGGCTTCTCTAACCAAAATTGCTACGACGCTAGCGGCTTTGGCGACTTGGGATCCTAATTATCGCTTTGAAACGCTGGTGGGTTGGCAGGGGCAGTTTGACCCTCGTACCGGGGTGGTCGCGGGTGATCTGGTGATTGAAGGTGCTAGCGATCCGTTGTTTGTATGGGAAGAAGCGATCGCACTGGGTAACGCCCTCGAACAAGTAGGTGTTCGTCAAGTCACAGGTGATTTGGTTATTGCGGGCGGCTTCAACATGAATTTTGAAACTAGCCCTGGTGCATCAGGTGCGCTGCTAAAACAGGCCTTGAATGCCAGCGACTGGGGGTACACCGTAGAAGTGGCCTACCAAAATTTGCCGGCGGGCACGCCAACGCCCAACGTCAGCATTGCTGGAAACGTCATCGTGTCAGCAGGCAGCCGTAAAAATCGAGTGAATGGGTGGTTAATTCGCCATGACTCTTTGCCGTTGGTGGCTGTGCTCAAGGCGATGAATATTTACAGCAACAACCCGATGGCTGAGCAAATGGCGAATACGGTCGGCGGACCAGCGGCGGTGACTACAAAGGTGGAAGCTGTGGCAGGCGTTAATCCCGGAGAGCTGAGACTGGTGAATGGATCTGGGCTAGGAGAGGCTAACCAAATGTCTCCGAAGGCGGCGGTGCTCATGCTGCAAGAGATTCAGGATATTTTGCGATCGCACGATTACACTATCTCCGATATTTTCCCGGTCACCGGCTCGGACGGCGGCACGATTGTCGATCGTGGGTTGCCTGCCAATTCGGTGGTTAAAACAGGCAGCTTAGCTGTGGTAAGCGCGCTTGCGGGTGTCTTGCCGACGGAGCAGAAGGGGTTGGTGTGGTTTTCGCTGATTAATTACGGGGCGGGGTTGGATGCATTGCGATCGCGTCAAGACCAAATCATCTCCAATCTGGAGCAGCAGTGGGGAAGATCATCTGTCATTCCGCCTGAGCTGATTACAACGGTTGTTATTGGCCAAGCGCCGTATCAGTTTGGTAACCCAGACCGTAATTTTGTGTTTTCTAATCCATAGAGAACGACAGAGAACCTTTCAAACAAAAGAGGCCGCCACTAAAATCCATCAGGAATAATCTCTGTGACCACTTCGCCAGACTCGCCGCCTTCTATGACGACAATTCCGGTCTCAAGGTTGCCCGTCGCCCTAGGACCTGCTATCGAAATATCGGGGTCATCCGCCTGCTGGTAGCTCACGTTTCCCTCTGCTTGAATCTGCTGAGTTGTGGTTTGCCACGTTACGCTATCTGCTGCCAACCGCGAATCATTTTCTTTGCCCACTGCTTTCACATCGCCTGCTAAAACAATCACCTGCTCGGCCAAATCCAACTCGGCCTGATTTGCCTGCGCCGTAATCTGACGTTCTGGCTGTTCAATATCGACGGGTTGATCCATCACGACCCTTTCAGCCTCTACCTCCCAAACTGCCTGCTTACTTTTAACAGTGAGTGGCTGTGTTAGCGAATCTAGCTGGACTGCTTCACTGAGGGTGACTTTGTTTTCCGCTAGCTCAACTTGCCCTTTGTTCCCTACTAGCCGGTCAGTGACAAGTTCGTATTGGTCGCTATCAAACTGTTCTACTTTTAGAGGCTGATTGGCCTCAATAATTTCTCGGTCGGTAAACCATAGCAGCGAATCTGATTGAAACAACAGCCAAGGCGATTCTTTGCTTTCTGCCGATACACCGCCTGTAAGTTCTACGCGGTTCTCTTTGTTGTTGACCTTGACAATCCGAGCAACTGCCTTAATTTGAGGGTTGAACCCGGTGACGGGTGCTTTATCTGATGTAAGTGGTGGCGTGGACTCTAGTAGCTGTAGTGCATCAGGCGTCAGCTCATCATTGGTACTGAGGTTGGTTGTTTCGTCTGGCGTTAGCTCTGACGCAGGCGCGTCTTCAAACTCATCACTATCTTCAAACTCTCCCATTACGAGTAAATCGCGCTTGGGTAGCCACTTAAGCTTTTCGCCCTCTAGCGTTAGTTCATTTTCGCGGCCTGTCGCGACCAAATCTCCTCGCAAAAACAGCGTATTGCCGTTTTGGAGTACTTCACCTTCGTTAGCTTCTACGGTGTAAATGACCTCTCCCGCTTGGAAAAACTCACCTTCTAGCTGAATGAGATCGGCTCTTTGCGTATCGGGTATGTAATTTACAGACTCCGCTTTAAGCCGCCATAGTAATGTGCCGTCTTCATCTGGCTGTTCTAGCGTGACGGCTTGTAGGGTGAGCTCAGCGTCTATTGCTTCTTGAGGTTCAATGTCTGCTAAGTCATCGTCAAAGAAGCATGCCCGCAGACCAAACGTCAGCACGACTATTGCCGCGACTACAAACAGCCACCGATACCACCGACTTTTCACCGCTTACGTACCTTCTTTGCAAAGATTAAACCGATTGCTGGCAACTGCTCAGACCCATTACTTAACAGGTCGTTAAGTGTGTAGTCGTTAAGATCGAGCAGGCTCAGCTTCGTCTAGTACAGAAAGGCTAGAGAGTGGGCGATAGGTGTAGTTGTGGCTAGCGGCTGCGCTGCCGTTGCCACCGCGCGAGGTCTTGCGAATGTCGTCTTTGATGCCATCAAGATCTATGTAGCGATCAGAAACATTGATTAGGCTGTCGCTAGTCATGGCTCTGAGGCTGACGACTTCCACTCGCACACCTTTGTAGCTAGCCGCGTCTACTGCGTAGGCAAGGTCTCCGTCTCCGCTGACTAAGACAGCCGTGTCGTAGCAACCGACTAGCGCCATCATATCGACAGCAATTTCGACATCTAGGTTTGCCTTTTTGGATCCGTCTGGTAGCTGTACCAAGTCTTTAGCAATGACTCGGTAGCCGTTACGACGCATCCACAGCAAGAACCCCTGCTGCTTCTCGTTGGCCCGATCAACACCCGTGTAGAAAAACGAGCGGAATAGCCGAGAGCCTGAGGTTAGCCGAGAGAGTAGCTTAGTGTAGTCAATTTCAATGCCCAGCTGTAGGGCCGCATAAAAAAGGTTTGAGCCGTCAATGAAGATAGCAACGCGTCCTCTATTCTCCAGCACTTGTTCCGGTGTAAAAACCGAATCGTGACCTAATATCTGATGATTATTTAACATGTTTTTCCCAAGTGAAAGCGTTTGTTTTTAAAGGTAGCTTCTGGTGTTAGCTTGACGTGCAACGGAACTCAGCAATTATTTACCCGTAGCGAATCTGTGGACGTTTCGGTGAGGTGTTCGCCTTCCAGCAAAATTTTGCAGGGTGTGGTGGACAGTTTTCAAATGAGAGGCAAGGGTCTCATCATCAAGAAGATGTTCGAAGCAGAAGAGATGGAGTTCGAGACGGACGCTGTTTCTTTGGATATGTCTGGCTTAATGGGTGGGAAAATTCGCCTGAAGCAGGCAACTCATGCGATCGCCACAGTCACCATGACTGAGTCGGGCATCAATAAAGCCTTTGAGGCGGAACTGGTTGAAAAGCACCTGCGCGATGTCACGAGCGAGGAGGCTACTAGCCTTTCAGGCGGCGACCCTGTGTCTTTTCGCGCTGTTCGGATGGAGCTGCTGCCTAACCAGCGGGTAAATATATCAGCCAAAACTGATTTGCCCAACAAAGAGGACTTGCCCATTCAGCTGTCGGCAGAGGTGGCGGTAGAACGGCGCCGGCGTGTGGTTTTTACCAATGTGCAGTTTGAGCCTGAAGGGATTCCTGACGATATCCAGTGGCTTTCTGAGGCGATGATTCCAGGTTTTATTGGCGTCTTGAACAAGATGGTAGACCTAGAGCGCTTCGACTTGGACGGCGTTTCTTTGCGGGTCAACCAGCTTGATGTGAAAGGCAAGGAACTTTTGTTTAACGGCTATGCGGAGATTGAGCACTTCCCAGGCATGTAGCTAGGAGGCGTAAGGGCTAGTCTTTTCATCGTGACCGCTCTCGCTGTACGCTACTCACCTGTGTCTATCAGTGAGTGTGCGGCTGTGAGGGATTTGTGGGCTTAGTAGATTTGTTTCGCTCGGGTGGCGTGGTGATGTGGCCACTGCTGATATTTTCCCTGGTGGCCACGACGCTAATTTTTGAGCGGGGGTTGTTTTGGCTTCAGCTATATCGGCAGCAGGATCGCTTCATTTTGCAGGTGTTGCAGCTGTACAGCAGTCATCCTCAAGATGCGATCGCGCGCTTACGCCAGCAGGTTCAGTTCCCTATCGCCCGTATCTTTTTGGCTGCGCTGACCTTGGAGCAGGGCACTCCAGATGATTTTCGCCTTGCTTTAGAAAGTGCTGCTCAAGGTGAAATCCCTCTGCTAAAGCGCTTTAATACCGTTTTTGACACGATTATTGGCGTGGCTCCCCTGCTAGGGCTGCTAGGGACGATTTTGGGCTTGATGGAGTCGTTTTCGTCTTTGAGAATTGGAGAAGGGCTAAGTGATTCGGCCAGTGATGTGACTGCTGGGATTGGGACGGCGCTGGTTTCTACTGCGGCCGGGTTGTTGGTTGCGATCGCGACTCTACTGTTTGCCAACCTATTCCTGGGCTTGTACCGGCGGCAAAGAACGTCCATAGAATCTTACAGTGGACGCCTAGAGCTGCTCTACCGGCAATATTACCGGCAGTATCTATCTCGACAGAGTGGTGCTGGTCAATAGCTAAATGTCGGTCAATTCGAGTAGCGCTGACGACTCAAATTTATTCTTCAAAATAATTTGATGAGCATCACAGTGCGACTGTCCGGTTCAAAGCTAAAATACAGGTAAGATTACCTACCATTTAAGAGAAATCTGTTAGAAGCAGACGCTTCGCATGGTTTTCTTTAACTGTCCCTTTATACAAGTTGTCCTATGCGCCAGTCATGGTTGATTTGGGCTACTAGCACCGCCGCTTTCCTCCTTACAGCCGTTGCCATCGTGATTTCGGGAACCGCGCAAGAGCCTGCGCAAGGTCGCCAAACCACTACTCGTACACAGGCTTTGCCGGATGGCTTGATCTCGGGTAGTTTGATTTCGAGCAACCGGGCAGCCGTTGGAAGGGATATAGCAGCGGGCAGATCTTCTCAGGGCACTTCATTTTCTAAAGCAGCTCCAGACTACCAACCTGTAGAGCAAGTTTATCTAGCGCATCCTTCTAATTACGGTGAGCGGTTTCCAACTGACGTTAATGGCAACGTGCTCAACAATCCGTATCTGGTTGTTCTCCATGAAACGGTCGGGTCTGCTTCTAGCGCGCTCAACCTGTTTCAAACGAATCATCCTAACGATGCTGACCAGGTGAGCTACCACACCTTAATTGGTTTGGATGGCACGGTTTATTATGTTGTGCCGCCGGAGCAGCGCGCGTTCGGTGCAGGTGATTCTTCTTTTAATGGATCTAATGGTGAAGAGGCCGTCTTTACCAATCCAGATTTTCCGAGTTCTGTAAATAATTTTGCCTATCACATCTCGCTAGAGACCCCATCAGACGGGCAAAACAACAACAGTGCTCGCCACAGTGGCTACACAGATGCGCAGTATCGTTCTTTGGCTTGGCTGTTAGCCCGCTCTTCTGTGCCGAATGACCGCATTACAACCCACAAAGCGGTAGATCGTTCGGGTACTCGCTCTGACCCCCGTTCGTTTGATCCTCAGCAATTGCTTAGTTTGCTCAATCAGTATCCAAATCGAGCCGGGCTCTAGCGCATCTGTTGCCAGAAAATATTTTCTAGCTGGGCTTTATGGCCGCTCTCAGCTGGTCTTTCACTTTGCGCTTCAGCTGTTGAAATTTGGAAGGGGGTGCAGGTTTATTGGCCTCTGCGATCGCCTTTCCTTCTAGATCATTTAGGTAGCGATAGTGTGTCCACAAGCTGCGATAGGGGCCGCCTGCTCTCATGGGTGTGCCTGCCCAATGCAGATAGCGCAGCGGACGCTCGCCATCGAACAGGACATCGTCACGCCGTTCAAAGTGAGGGGAGCCGCCCCAGCTGCCGGGTTCACCAGGATTGGCTTTAACGATATTAAGCCGCCGCTCCATCGTCTTTAGCACGAGGTAGTTCATGATCGGCTGGTCGGTTGTGCCGTTGGAGAAGTCGAAATATTCTTTGTGAGCGGCGCATTCTTTTAGCACGTCATACAGTTGCTCTAGTGTGAGTGTGCTTTTCTTTGAGCCCCATAGCCCGCTGTTGAACAAGTTCTTGAGCGCTTCCGGGTCGAAAATATTCTGTGCAGGGACCACTTCGGAGAAAACATCTTCTAGGCCGCGCGTGTAGTGATAGTCGCACCAGATGAAGTCTGCTTGGTCTAAGTAGGCCAGGGTGTCACTAACTGGTGTGAAAAATAGGATGTCGGTGTCGATGTAGAGAAATTCATCCAGCGGCCCGAACCAGGCTGCGAGCTTGCGCATTTTGTTGGGTAGGGCCAAGAAGTCGCGAGGGAAAATGTCACCGATTTGTTGGGTGAGTTCGTTTAGAAAGGGTAGGTCGGGGAAAATTTGTACGTCGTATAGCTCGGCTAGGCGCTGGGCGACGATTTTATGATCGTCATTAAACGGGATCAAAAAGACAGGGATATTTGGGTCGTGGAGGCGGATGCTGCTCATGAGCGCGATCGCATTCTCACTTACCTTGTCATTGGCCACTATATATACGCCGCGCATCTTGGTTTCACCCCACTGGCTATTGACTGACTGATTGTTGTTCACTAACTGGCTATCAACTAATTGGTAATTGGCTTTTAGGCCCTTCCCCGCCCAGACTTTTCTAAAGCTTCGACCACTTTGAGCAGCGTCAGTGTAGTTTCGTAGGCGGCGTTCATCAGTTCGGTGCGTTCACTTTCATCTTTGATGGCGGTATCGTCGTTGAGCAAGTTGAGGTTGCCGATGACGCCGTTGAGATGCGATCGCATTTCATAGGAGGCTTTGGCAATCGTCTCATCTTTTTCTGTGAGTTCTTCACTACGGGACTTGTTTTTGTCGGTTTCAGAGAACTGAATGGCGCATAGCTGAGCGTAGTAGCCGCCTTTTTTCAAAAGGCCTGTGTGGGTACCTGTTTCTACCACTCGGCCCTGATCAAGGACGGCGATTTGGTCGGCGTTTTGAACGGTGGAGAGGCGGTGGGCGATGACGAGCGTGGTGCGATCGCGGCTGAGCTCATCGATTGCCTTTTGGACCAGTCGCTCTGAGATGGTGTCGAGGGCGCTGGTCGCCTCGTCCAAAATCAAAATGTCAGGGTCTTG
Source organism: Cyanobacteria bacterium J06598_1 (assembly GCA_038529685.1). Lineage (GTDB taxonomy): Bacteria > Cyanobacteriota > Cyanobacteriia > Phormidesmidales > Phormidesmidaceae > Phormidesmis. The sequence continues at coordinate 8,546 of JBCBDN010000055.1, forward strand.
TAAGAGGGCGCGGGCGATCGCGAGTCTTTGCCGCTGACCACCTGAGAGCAATACACCGCGATCTCCAATGAGTGTGTCTAGCCCCTGCGGTAGATCCTTGATGAATTCATGAGCATTGGCCCGACGAGTGGCGTCTTCAATTTCTGCTTTTGTTGCGCCTGGTCGGCCATAGATTAGATTGTCGCGCACGGAAGCATTGAATAGAAACGTGTCTTGGCTCACGATACCGAGCCGTCTGCGAAAGCTCGCAATGTCAATTTCTTTGAGATCGATGCCATCAATTTCGATAGCACCCTCATCGGGGTCGTAAAACCGAGGAAGCAAGTCGGCTAGCGTGGATTTGCCTGCACCAGATGCGCCTACCAGTGCTAGCGTCGTCCCCTTTCCTAGCTTTAAGTCTACGCCTTGTAGTACCGGCTGTTCTACGCCTGGGTAGCTGAACGTGAGGTGGTTGAAATGAATACTGTGCTTGAGTTGACTGTACTGACGATGGCCGTGAACCATGAAGGGTTTATCGTCGCGGCGTAGGAAGTGGCTGACGACTGATACGCTGGGGAGTACGTTCGCTAGCTGCGACCTGGAACTGTTGAGCTGGCCGATTGCGGGCAGCATCCGAAACAGTACCAGCAGATAGGTCAGCAAAATAGACGAAAAGCTCTCGAGCTGGTCGCCCATTGCAATGCGACCGATAGAGGCAACGCTCAGCAGAGCAATGATGCTTGCCACTTCGTTGATCGGAGCAATACCTGCAAATAGCAGCTGGGAGCGATATTCAGAGATTTCTCGGTCGGCAATTAGCTTACTGACTCTGGCATATTCCACTTCTTCATTGGCGGTAGCTTTAACTAATCGAACCCCAGAAAGAATCTCTACAATTCGGGATGAATAGTTGCGTGAAAGCTGGGATAGTTCGGCTCCAAAAACCTTGGCCTTGCGGACGGCTGATTGATTGAGCAGGGCTACTAAGCCTAAGGCGACGGTCGCAATAACGGTCAGCTGCCAGGAAATGCGGAGTAAGAATCCGACAAAGACAATGATGGTGATAGCTGCGATCGCCAGCCTAGAGAGCGACCGAATAGCCATAGTGGTCCGGCTCACCTCAATGTTGAGATGATTGATCAAATCGCCAACTTTGGTCTTTGAAAAATAGGATAAATCAACATCCAACAGAATGCGCAACCCGTCTAACCGTAGATTAGCTGCGAGCTTACGATTTAAGCTGTTAGACGTTAGCGACCCGGCGTAGGTTGCAGCATTTTTCAGAACAATTAGCGATACGACCGCGAACAGAAGAGAAAAGAGACGGTATCGGTCGGGCACACCATCAAACAACCCCAAAATCCGCTGTAAAATTTCTGGCAGCTGACTGGAAAACTCCGTTGACTGACCCAACAGCTCTAGCAAAATAGGTACCAGCAGCACGGTACTGACACCATTGAATAAAGCGCCCGAAAATCCTAACACCACGGTTAGTACGACCAGCACAGGATATTGGCGCAGCGATTTTAAAAGAAGTTGTCTAGAATGCATAACCCTTGGAGTGAGCGAAACGCCATACGGCTCAAAAGACTGCGATGAAACTGGTCCGAGTACGTAACCTTCGAGTACTCAACCTCTAGAGTTCACAAGCGCACGCGAAAGAAAACATAAGAAGGACACAGCTCCCCATCTACCTGCGAAGAAACACCCACAAAATCCAGTGCGAGATCAGTAAATATTTCAGGGAACTCAACTCGTCCCATAAAGCGTTCACGGGAAACCAGCGTGTTCTTACTGCTATACAGCTTATGCCACGAATGAAGACTCGCGATTGACCGGATGTGACGTTTAGAAGAACTCTTTACTTATACAAAGCTAATGAACAAATTCCCTAACACTTAAAACATCTGCTTGCGCTACTGCGACCTTATTGCTCAATCGTCAGTTCTTTCAATTTGCTCAGGGTTACAAATATCCTTTCTGCTCAAACAAATCCTGTAAGCGCTCAGCCATCGCCGTCAGACTGTAGCGTTCTATGCAGCGGGCTCTGGCTTGATTGCCCTTTTGAGTAGCTGTTTCCCAGTCTTGAAAAAGACTGGATAGCTGCGTGGCTAGCTGACTAGGAGATTCTGGCTCGGCCAGATAAGCACACCCGCTCAAAATTTCTGGAATATCACCGACTGTCGTAGACAAAATGGGCTTAGCCATAGCCATGCCATCGGTGAGCTTTAGGGGAAACTGAGCCTTTGCAGTCTCGTAGTTTCGCTGAGGAACCACCACCACATGCGCCGCTGAGACCACTTCTGCCATCTGCGCCATTGGAAAGCGAGGCAATTTAATCAGCCACTGACCCCAGCGTTTGAGCAGGTCATCTTCGTAGCCATCAGGCTTGCGTCCGCCGACAATGACGAGGCGAAAGTCGGGTTCATTTAGCTGGTCGAGGGCTGTCAGAATGTCTTCTAGCCCCTTGTGAGGTCGTGCGGTGCCTGGAAACATCAGAACTCGATAGCCCGCTAGTCCGTACTTTTCACGGCTGGCGGCAGCGTCGTAGTCAGCTGGGTCAAAGCTTGCTGTGTCTTTGCTGTTGGGCAGGTAGTGCCCGTTAAATCGCTCTTGCAAAAACCGGGTGCTGGTCGTGACGCCATCGGCCCTGGCCACAAGTGTTTCCATCCATTCTAGATAGATGGGATGTTCCGGGTTGCGAAGGGCTCCGTGGGGTGTGAGCACGTCACGGGCCAGCTGTTTAACGCCCGGACGATAGCGCTGCTGGTGCCAGCTCATTTCCCAGTCGTCAATGTCGAGTAAGACAGGTTTGCTGGGGCTAGTGAGCTTTTTGAGTAGGGCGGTGCCGAAGCTGGTAGGTCGAGGTTTGATGGCATAGATTAGGTCGGTGTTGAGGGTAGCGAGGAGGGATTTGAGGGCGATCGCATATTTCAAAGACCGTTCGGCTGGAATAGCCTGTACCTTCAAGTTTTGCGGCGGAATCGGGTAGAGCTGTGGTGCGAACTGTGGCCCAACCACGGTGACATCGCAGCCCATTTTTTGCAGCGCGTTAGCAACTAAGTAGACTCGGGTAGTGCCCCCGCCCGCCAAATCTGGAGCAACGACAGATACGCTGAGCCCATTATTGGACTGGGACGAGGATAGGGACATGTTGACGCCGAGTTGAGTGGAGATAGATCGTAACCCCGCTATCGGTTTTGGTTGCGTAAGGCAATGGCTAGTGATAACCGTAGACGGGGTTGAGCTGCTGTTGAACGGTGGTGTCTATAAGGGCGATCGCTTTATCAGAAAGCTCAGAGCGGTAGCCGCCAATGGTGCCTTTACGCACCTTAAAAGAGTCTGGCTGATTCACGTCTCGCGATGACATTACGCCAGCACGGACTTGCTGACTACCGTCTACTTCCATCTTTCGCATGTTCTTAAAAGAAGCGTAGTCAATTGCCTGCTGAACTTCATCAGCGGTGATTGATACGTTTAGGAAGCAGAATATCCGGGTGACTTCTGGGTGGGTGTTGGCTTTTAGATCTTCGTAGCGGACTACGAGGAGAGATTGGGCGCGATCGCGATACTGCTGCCAGTCGTTATAAAACTGAATATAGTCCGACAGGTCATCACTTTCTTTCACATAGCTTTCCAGTGTCTCAAAAGGTAGCGTGTCCCGATGCTGATGATAGCGAGAAACTACCGCATCACGAGGATCTCGCACTAGCAGAATTACTTTTTGCCCTGCGTAGCTATTGCCAAACTGCCCGTACTTTTCGTGCATCGGTTTGATAGAAGGCAGGAATGGATTTGCTTCTGAAAACCGATAGAGGTCGTGCAGGTTGACACTAGATCCGCTCTCCACCAGATAACGCTGCTGCATGGCCCTGCCGAGCATTACCCTGAGCCAAGTCCTGCCGCAGTTGGTAAGAGACAGCAGCAAATACTCTGCTTCTTGGCGCTCCCGTTTGTGTTTCTGCTCAGCGGACTCAACCCACGGTCGAACCTTTTGCCGAACCCGGTCAAACAGCCGGTAGGTCTGTGGATTTAGCTGATACAGCGCTGCTTGAATTTTTCTGGGCTTTGCTCTGGTTACTTTTAGCGGCATTGCTTTGGACATGGCTCGCGGCAGTCGGTGGTAACTCCAGGCTCAGGTTGCCCAGCACTCCTTTGCGAAATTCCAGCAGCATTTTTCGGGCGGCCTGCTCTTGAGATCCGTTGAACTTTTCTCCAGCGAGTTGATACAAGTAAGTTTCGCCCGTACTGCCTACGGGGTCTAATCCATATCGCCTAGCCAATAGTTGCGTCCGTAGATTTGGCTGGTTATCTTGCTGGTCTAGCTGATTGAGTAAATCTACAAAGGCGGCCGCAATGCGCTGCGTATCGTAGGCGGCCTTACCAATGTCGTCACAAATGGCGAGCTTGAGAGCGACTTCTTGATTGGTGAGCTGAGCCGGAATAATTCCAGGCGAATCAAGTAGCTCTAGCTCATCGGAGATGCGTACCCATCGCAGCTGACGTGTGACGCCTGCTTTCCGGGCGCTTTCTACGATGCGGCGGCGCAGCAGCCGATTGATTAAGGCAGATTTGCCAACGTTCGGAAAGCCAATCACCACAGCCCGCACGGGTCTTGGACGCATGCCTCTATCTTTTCGCCTTTGATTCATGGCGAATCCTGCAGCTTGAGCGGCCTTGGTAATTTGGCCGACGCCTTTGCCCTGGTTGGCGTCAGTAAAGTAGGCGGTTTTGCCCTGGGTTTTGAACCATTGCTGCCAGCGATCGCGCACAGCTGGCGAAATCATATCCACCCGGTTAATCACCAGCACCCTTTTTTTATCGCCTAGCCAACCATCCAACGAAGGGTGCAGCGTCGAAATCGGAATCCGCGCATCGCGAACTTCAAGCACCACATCCACTCGCTTAAGCTGCTCTTGGAGTGCTTTTTCAGCTTTGGCAATATGGCCCGGATACCATTGAATAGCAGGAATGGCCATTGATTTAAGGCACTACCAGAACAGGACAAGGCGCTAAATTAATCACCCGATTGCTGACGCTTTCTTCGCAGCCATCTTCAATCAAACCGGTGCCACGACAGCCCATCACAATCAAATCCACCGACATCTCGTCAGCCACATCACAAATAATAAAAGCCGGATTGCCCTCTTTTTTCACCGTTTCGGCGGCAAAGCCACGCTGCTCAAAAACGGTTTTGCTTTGAGAGAGCAGAGCCGCGACAGCCTCAGAGGACGTTTGCTCAGGGTGAGCCGGGTCGCTTTGCTCAGCGGTCTCGACTACAGAGAGTACCACTACCTTAGAGCTACACAGCTGAGCCATGTCGAGTGCAGTTTGTAAGACTTTTTTGGCACTGGGGCTAGAGTCAATAGAAAGAAGAAGCGTCTTGTACATAGGGGGTGGATCTGTTCGGGGGAGCTGTATTTTTTGTGAGTGCCTTTGAAGATGGCCTTCAGATTTTCTTCGGGTTTGGTTCAGAAGAGATCACAGACTTCTGTAAACTAGTAGACACATAGGCAATTTTACCCACTTATAAGAGCCTTATGCATCTGCCAAAAGCGAGCCTTTTTAACTAAAAGCGAACTTTATCAACAGTAGACAAGCTTTGCCTCGCTTACCGCGCTGATGTACATAAACGTTACATTTTTTTTAGGAGAGTATTTTCTGTGGCCAAGAAAGCGCTAGCTGATTTATCTGCGTCCGATGTTGCTGGAAAGCGAGTATTGGTACGCGCCGACTTCAACGTCCCCCTCGACGACAGCGGCACCATCACAGACGACACCCGCATCCGCGCGGCGTTGCCAACTATTCAAGACCTCGCTTCTAAAGGCGCAAAAGTCATTTTGGCCAGCCACTTCGGTCGTCCAAAAGGCAAAGTCGTTGACAGCATGCGTTTGACGCCTGTTGCTAAACGCCTGTCTGAGAAGCTCGGCAAAGATGTGATTAAGTGTGACGACTGCATTGGCGACGAAGTCGCTAGCAAAGTCGGTGGCATGAAGGATGGCGACGTTTTGCTGCTGGAGAACGTGCGTTTTTACGATGGCGAAACCAACAACGATCCTGAATTTGCGAAACAGCTCGCCGCGAACGCTGACCTGTATGTAAACGATGCTTTTGGTACCGCTCACCGCGCCCATGCTTCTACGGCTGGCGTCACTGAGTACCTCAGCCCAGCCGTTGCCGGTTCTTTGATTGAAAAAGAGCTAAAGTTTTTGCAAGAGACTGTTGATAACCCTCAGCGTCCTTTGGCGGCGATTGTCGGTGGCTCCAAGGTCTCTTCTAAAATCGGCGTCATTGAAACCCTGCTCGACAAAGTCGATAAGATTTTCATCGGTGGCGGCATGATTTTTACCTTTTACAAAGCCCGTGGCATGAGTGTTGGCGGTTCCTTGGTTGAGGAAGACAAGCTGGACCTAGCGAAGAAGCTAGAAGCCAAGGCTAAAGAGAAAGGCGTTGAGTTCTTACTCCCTACCGATGTCATCGTGGCCGATAAGTTTGCTGCTGATGCGAACACTCAAACGGTAAGCGTTAACGATATTCCTGATGGCTGGATGGGCCTAGATATTGGTCCTGACTCTGTAAAAACTTTCCAAGCTGCACTTGCCGACTGTAAGAGCGTTATCTGGAACGGCCCTATGGGCGTATTTGAAATGGAAGCATTTGCAAAAGGCACGACCGGCATTGCGACTACCCTTGCTGGCCTCACCGGAAAGGGCTGCATCACTATCATTGGTGGCGGCGACTCTGTAGCGGCCGTTGAGCAAGCTGGTTTGGCTGACCAAATGAGCCATATTTCTACTGGCGGCGGCGCTAGCTTGGAACTGCTCGAAGGTAAGACACTTCCTGGTATCGCTGCTTTGGATGAAGCGTAAGCGTCAGAACGATCTGAAGCTTTAAACCAAGAAAGCCACCGTTCTCAGTAACAAGGACGGTGGCTTTCTTTTTAACGTGAATGCCTACGGCGCTGTCATTTATATATCCCATTCTATTGCTTACTAGGCTGCCCGAAGTTTGACTTGTTGGCTACGCTAGTGCACTACATAAAATCCCTAAAATTTTCTCCACATCCTCAATGTAGTACTCGCTCAAATCGATCTCTACAATTCGCTCTTTCAACCGTAAAAAGCGCCACGTTGTTCCAATCGTCACGACACCGTAAATGGTTTTAATAGGATTACCTTTCGATTGGTTGAACTGCTGGGCCGCGACCATTTCAGCAATACACTGAGGAAAGCCAGTTTTGAGGTTCTCGTTCTTTGCCTCGACGAGCATGACCACTGGAGAACGCACGAAAAGCTGTTCTTCAGATTGACTAATCAAAAAATCGCAGATTCCATTAAGTCCTTGCTCTGGCGAAACTGTAAAATCAACGCCTGAAAACAAACTGATTTTTTTATTGAACCGTCGTCGTAGTTCTAGCATCACTGGCATGATAATCAGCTCAGAACGAGCTTTTTCAGTGCTCAGTGCGACTGCCAAATCCATCGTCTCGGCTAATGTCGCCTTCAGCAGCTCACTGCTTTCCACGCTAGGAATTGCTTCGAACAAGCCAGATGATTCTCGCAAAGACAAACCAAAGGTTTCAATGAGCTGCTCAAACGTAAAATTACCGTAGGCCATAGGAATCAACGAGGCAGTACTCTGAGCTGAATCATAGCAACAAAATTTGCTGCCCTTCATTAAGGTTCTATCCTGGTAGGTGATTGGACGTTGGTGAAGCGGTTGGATACTTCAGAGAATCTAGAACAAATAATTATCCAGAAGATTCAGCAGAGTGAGGGGCAGCGAATCACGTTTGCTGAGTTTATGGCGCTAGCGCTATATCATCCGCAATTTGGCTATTATGCTACGCCCAGTAGCATCATTGGACCGCAGGGAGACTTTGTCACGTCGCCGCATATGGGCCACGACTTTGGCGAAGTTATTGCTGAGCAGTTTGCAGATATGTGGGAGGCTTTGGGTCAGCCTAACGACTTTACGGTAATG
>JBCBDN010000056.1:0-16268 GCA_038529685.1 Cyanobacteria bacterium J06598_1
TACATGTATCTCAAAGAGCACGATTTGCCCTATCACCCCTACTTCAAAGAAGGCTACGTTAGCGTTGGTGACTGGCAATTTTGGAAGGGAGCAGCCGGGTTACGGCGTCGTCTTGCCGTTCTTTGCGCCAGCCGCTGACTAGATCGTAGCCTTCTAGCAGCTTGTGATACACGGTGGCGATGTCGGCGGGCTCGTTTTGCAAGTCGCCATCGAGCGTGACGATGACTTTGCCTTTTGCTTGATTGAACCCGGCTGACATAGCAGCGGATTGACCGTAGTTGCGGCGTAGCAGCACGACCTGTAAGTCATGGCGCGATTGGGCAATTTCTTTGAGCAGAGGGACAGAGCCATCGGTGGAGCCATCGTCTACGCAGATGAATTCGTAGGAGACCTGCATGCTTTGCAGCACGTCGGTAATTTTCTGCACCAGGTGAGGAATCGTTTCGACTTCGTTGTAAATGGGGACGACGACGGAGAGTTCGCAGCTGGGTTGGGGTGCGGTGACCGCACCATTTTCAGTTTGTGTCGCAGCGACAGGCGTATTCAAAGGAAAGGTGATCATGGCGGGTTTGTCGAACCAATCAGCTAACAGCTTGGTAGTGTTTCAGGAGATCAAATGGACGGTTATCGATAGACGGTTGATAAAAGGAATCTTGATTTAAGGTGCCCTCACCGTACCGGATTAGTCGGGTGACTGGCTTCAAATTAGATTTTTTTTGATGAATCAGCGTTTTTGCCCCACGCTTCTATTATCCATACCAACCCGGCTGCGCCGACTTCTGCCAATACACTCACTAGCCGATAGATGGCCACGCTACTCAGCACGATTGCGACGGGAAACTGACCGCTCAGTAAAGGAATGGCCGTCGCTTCAAATACGCCGATACCGCCGGGAGCACCGGGAACTACCAGACCCATGAGCCACGCGAGACTGAAGGCGGCAATGAGCGTGGGAATTTGGCTAGGTGTAGTGGCATGCAGGGTTGTGACGATGAGAATGAAGCCAAGCGATCGCAGTCCTACAAACCCCATTTCCCCGAGCAGTGGCCTTAGCGGATAGGCCCTTAACCTAGGTGACTTGCCTGCCTCAACCTCTATTTCTTTATCGAGTCCTTGAGCCTTTGCCTTGGCTTGAGCTAGCCGCTGAAGGATTGGATTAAAAAAGCGAGGATGAATGCTCACTAGCACACCGCAGAGCACGGCTACCTGTAGACCTAGGCTGTGAATCCCTACGATTTGCCCGCCGCATAGGCAGGCCAAAATCAACGCTGCCACCGCCATCAGTAATGGCTCCATCACTACCGCTAGCACCGCCGTTCCGGTCGGTGTGCCGGTGGCTTGCAAAGCGCGCGCACGCCCAAAAAAGTGCCATACGTTACCTGGTAAGTACTTGGCCACATTGGTTTTGAGATAAACCGATACGCTCCAAAACCCGCTCTGAGGCTGGTTGAATAAAGCCAAAAACCAATGCCATACCCAACCCGACCACGCATGGGCCACCAGGGTTACCGCAAAAGCTAGGGGCAGGAGATATCCGGCTTGGGGCGCCAGCTGAATAGTGGTGACTTCTTGCCAATGGTCTCTGAGCGTTTTGACAATAAAAAAGAGTGTGCCGCCCAAAATAACCCAGCGTAGATAGGGTTTGATCTGAACCAATAGGGATTTGATTGACATACGCTAGGCATCCGCTGGCATTCACTACCCACAAGTATTGATGAATTAGCTCACAAACAAACAGCTGAACCGATTTTTAATCAGTGAGACGGGTTCTATAAAGCCAAGTAGGTATTTCGTGTGAGTGATTGGTATGCAGCTGAAGATGCGGCCCGGAATGGAGCTTAGACGGCGGCTAATAGTGGGTCTCTTGATATCTGGCCTGCTGCTGTTTGGAACGTACGTGCGCTGTGCGGACGCCGGACAAAAGGTATACACCGTTGACGAGGTGAGAGGCTTACTGCGGGCCTCTGGGGTAACCAGCAAAGGATTTGTGGCTTCTGTGTATACCGGGGAGCCGGTCGTGAATCGCGATTTGCAAAAGTACCAGACGGCCAGCGTGGACAAGCCGCTGGGCGATGCGCTCAGTGCCTTTGCGAACAATCCTGAGCATCCGCCGCTGTACTACCTGATGATGCGGTTTTCCTTGCAGCTGTTTCAGCAGGCCGCTGCGTCGCGATGGTTGGCGATTGGGTTTAGTTTGCTGCTACTGCCAGCGATTTATTGGCTGTGCGCTGAGCTATTTGCGCCTGCGGCGATTCGGCCCGCAGTGGTGGGTCATAGCGTGCTGGCGCTGGTGGCGGTGTCTCCTTTTCAGGTTTTACTGGCTCAGGAGGCGCGTCAGTATACGGTGTGGGCGCTGCTGGCGGTGGTTTCTAGTGCGTTTTTGCTGCGATCGCTCAAAGGCAGCCAAAACTCAAATGGCGGGTTCTCCTGGGTGGGCTACGGTGTCACCGCGACGCTGGGCATGTACTCACACCTGTTTTTTACCTGGGTGCTGGTGAGCCACGGACTGTACGTACTGCTAACCGAAAAGCTGCGGCTCAGTCAAAAGCTGCTGCGTTACCTCGTGGTGTCTGTGGGGATTAGTGCTGCCTTTTTTCCTTGGGTTTGGGTGGTTGCAACGCGGATGGAGACCATCGCGAAGACGACGAAGTGGGCCAGTACTTACAGCGATACGTTAGCGAGCCGGTCAGTGACCTGGCTGCACAACCTGGGAATTGGCTTTATTGATTTTGGCTGGCGGGTGAGAGTCGACAATCCAGTGTCGTATTTGATACTGGCTTTAGTGGCCTACAGCACCTATCAGCTGTGTCGCCATACGCCGAGGCGGGTGTGGCTGTTTGTGGTGCTGCTGATGGGGGTGAGTTCAATGGCGCAGGTGCTGCCGGATGTGCTGCATGGCGGTCGGCGATCGCTGTTGCCTCGCTATTCGCTAACGGCGTATTTGGGGATAGAACTGGCGGTGGGCTATGCGATCGCCCAGGTTTTTGACGCTCAATATTTAGCTCATCTGAACACGCTAGACCCCGCCACAATAGCTTCTAGATGGCAATCTTTTAGCCGTCCGCTTAAACGAGTTCTTTCGATTGCTCTGATCTTAGGTGGGATGTTATCTAGTGGCTTAATCACGCAGTCTTTGGGCTGGGGAAAGGGGTCAAGTGCCTTCACAACGCAGGCTTCTCCCATCATCAATCAGGTGTCGCAGCCGCTGGTGCTGAGCGATGTTGACCATACCTATGCGCTGTCTTTGGTCCATCAGGTGAGCCCCGATACGCGGTTTATTTTGCTTAACCGAGAACAGTCGCCTGACTATGCGGCTGTGATTGCTCAGCTGCCTGCGAACAGTGACTTTTTTCTCTTTGCCGCGTCGCCGTCTATGGTGGCCTATTTCCAAGCGGCTGATAGCCTGTGGGTGATGCCACAAACTAAAGACATGCGTACGGCTAGGCTGTATCAGGCAAAGCGCTTGAGAGCGCCTCTTTTGGTCGAGCAGCGGGTGGTCGAGCAGCGGGTGGCCGAGCAGTAAGAGAAATCTGCTGTGCGGCTACTCTAGGTCTACTTTTACTCTAGGTCTACTTTTTTGCGGAGAGATTTTAGCTGCGATCGCTTTGCTTTGCCTTCTAGTCGGCGGCGTTTTGCCCCTTTTGAAGGTTTGGTGGGTCGTCGCTTTTTGGGCAAAACGCCAGCCGCTTTCACCATTTGCTGTAAGCGGCTGAGGGCGTCTTCTCGGTTGCGCTCTTGAGAGCGGTGCTGCTGCGATTTGATCACAATCACGCCGTCTTTAGTTAGGCGTTTATCGGACATTGCGAGCAGCCGCCTTTTGTAAAAGGCCGGCAGGGAAGAGGCCGCAATATCAAAACGTAGATGAACGGCGCTAGCGACTTTGTTTACGTTTTGTCCACCGGCCCCTTGAGCGCGAATGGCACTCATCTCAATTTCACTGTCGGGAATAGAAACGGCGTTTGAAATTTTGAGCATTTTTTGTATTTTTGTCCTGACGAGCGCCAAACCCCTGTGGTACAAGCCTATCTTCTTCGTGTAACGACGCGTGGATCCCCTGTAGAGGATGTTCTATTGTCCATCTGCTTTAAATTTGACACAGCTCCATATAATTAAGTCACTCTTTTAGCCTGGGTAGCCATCATGGCGATCTACAGCCCGTTTCGAGCGCCAGCGATCTTTTTAATCGAAGCCTTTTTTGAACAGCTCTGGGGATTTAAACCCAATTTTATTCGACCTTTTATTCATCAAAAAGGCGCGGTGCGATCGCTCTTTTGGTGCGGCAAAAACATGCTCAAGTACGAAGGCACCCTGGAAAAATGGAGCCCGCTGCGAACGCATCTGTCGGCAATGACTGTTTCTGCACTCAACGCTTGCCCTTACACCGTTTTTGGTCATGCCCTTGCTGTGGAACTGCTGTATCTGAAGCAGACAGGACGCCTGTTCCCACTAACTGAAGGTGATTTGGTCCAGCTGTGTGGCCGTAGCGAAGAAGAGATTATGAGTGCTTTGGAGCAAGCGCTGATTGAGGCTGATTTGAGCAGCGAGATTTTGGGCCTGTATCGCCTGGTAGAGCTGAGACGGAGCCCTGAGATGGCTGCGACTGAGCAAGACCGCGACTGGGTCCATCTGAACAGAATGTTTGCCACGCTCAATACCTCTGCGGTGAAGAGTCGGGTGAGCCAAGACCAGGCACATGATTCGATTAATAAAGACCGGGGAATGCGCGATCGCTACTTCACTCAACGAAAAACAGAGCGATTGCAGCCTGCGTTTGCCAACCAGTCAGACACCGTTGTTCTCAACCCGGCTGACATGACAGATTGGGCCGAAGTCAGCAACTTGAATTAGTAAATAAGAACTCCTAATGACTTGTGCATAGATGAATTTCGGGCTATATGATTTACGCATAGCCAAGGCAAACGGCTGTGAAAAAATAAGATTGTTGAGCCATGAGCGTTACGCTGCTTACTCTGCGGCCAGCTTTTCAAACTGTTGCCAGCACAAATACATTGCTCTCGGTACGTGAAAGCACCCCTTCCATTTACCCCCTTTCAGCGGCAGCAGCACTTCTCCCTGCCGATTGAGATAGCCATACCATTCGCCGTACGCACTGTCGGCAAAATGTCCCCACGTGTAGTCATGCACTTTTTGATACCACTGCCAGCACTGTTGCCGAGTGCGCTGCGTGCTGCTGAGCCGGTAGGCCATTGATAGTGCCACTAGCGTTTCCAAATGCACCCACCACAGCTTTTGGTCCCACTCCAGTTGATGAAGCGGATAGCCCTTGGCATCCATAAAGTAAAAAATACCGCCGTACGGTTCGTCCCAGGCAAACTCAAGGATTTTTAAGACTTGCCCAATTGCCTGATCAATCAGCGCTGGATTTTCCTGGCGTTCACCGATGGCCATCATGAACCACATGGCTTCGATACCGTGCCCTGGGTTGAGTAGCCTACCTTCGTAGCAGTCGATGCCTTCGCCGTCAGGTGTGACGTGCTCGTGCAAGAGGCCTGTGCTCTCTGAGAGAAAATCGCCCATGACTTCGCGCTCTGTCTGGGCCAGTACTTCATTGAGCTGACTCTCGGGCAGCAGCCATGCCATCTCCAAAGAGAGGTTGGCCAAAATCATCGGTACAGCCAGCGACTTGAGCGGGCGGGTGCCAGGATACGCCTTGTTGTACTGACCTTTGGGATTGGTTTGGCGGCGCAGTACGTTGCGGTAAGCCTGCTGAGCGATCGCTTTGGCGGCGTCTTCACCTGAGGCGAGCGCATATTGGCTGAAGGCCATAGCGGCAAAGCAGTCGGAAAAAATGTTGTAAGGCTGTGTTAGGGGGGCGCCAGCTTGGGTGAGTGAAAAGTACCAGTTGCCTTCGGGGTCTCGGCCATGAGCGGCTAAAAAGTCAGCGCCGACCTTGGCGACTTTGAGCCAGGTGTCTCTTTTTTCAATTTGATTGCACAGCATGGAGAAGGTCCATAGCTGGCGATTCTGTAGCCAAATAAATTTATCGGTGTCGTACACCTTGCCTTGACGATCGAGGCAGGTGAAGTAGCCGCCCGCTTGTTTGTCGACGGCGTTCTGTTCCCAAAACGGAATGACGTTGTTGAACAGCGTGTCTTTATAGCGGGTGGCTAGGGCAGTGAAATCAGCGGTGGTAGGCGAGGTGACAGGGGTCATAGTACTTGGTTTTCTAAACAAGTTTAATTGTTAAGTGTTTTTGGGTACGTTAGCTTGCGCATTCTTACAGCTAGCTAGCCAGCTTCCAGATGGTCTTTCCCGGATGGCACCGTAAATTCTCGTAGAAGGTATCAGCAAACGTGTTTATGTTCACTACACAGTTGCTTGTTCCCCCATCTGGACAGGCCCTCATGCAAGCCCCCGAAGATCAGGTATCTTTCGGCACTCTTCGCCCCTCCTCGCTCGATTCACTGCTCGAATCGCCCCTCCAATCGCCGAGTGCTTCTGCTCAATTTGCCGCTCAATCTGCCTCTGACAAAACGGCCCACTACGGCTCATTTCACTATCGGTCTCGTCAGTACCAGTGGCTCAAGGAGGGCGAGGGTCGTCTAGAGACATCGCCGTCGAAGGCGCATTCTTTTTGGCAGTGGAAAACGAGTAGTGCGATCGCCGGTACGGCGGTGGTTTCTGCGGGATTGGCCGCTATTCCCTTCTCAGGCGAGAACTCGATTCATTTACCGGTGGGTGAGTCTCTTGTGGGCGCGTCAGATGCAGGTGCTGATACTCAACTGTTGGGTCAAGGCGACGATATGCTGTCGTTGTCACAGGCCCTCGACCAAGGGGCCAGCCAAGGACTTAGCATGAGTCCGCAGATTGCGCAGCCAGAGCAGGTTGGGTTTAGCCAGTTAGATAATTCAAGTTTTAAGCGCAGCCAGGATAATTTTACTTTGACGCCTGTCGTCGCTCAGCCAACCGGCCACCAGAAGCCCGTTCTGACTCGATTGAAAGACGGCAGCTGGGGCCTTGCATACGATACGCTCAATGTTTCTGCCTCTGCGGTTTCTGCAAACGAAGCGAGCATCACGAGCATCAATGGCGTGATACCTCAGGCGGGGCAGCAGGCCAATTGGCAAAATGTGGCTGATCCGGCGATCGCAACCCAAGAAATTGTGAGCCGATTAGCCCAAGAGGCCGTCGCGAGAACTGAGACCGTTTGCCTAGACAATAGCTGTCAGGGCCTGAAGTATGTTCAGTCTCAGCTGCCCAAAGCCGAGCAAGCTGCCCAAGCTGCCCAGACGAAGCTGACTGAGTTTGAAGCGCAGCATGGCAAAGGCGACATGGCGACTTACCAGAGCGTGCTGAGCGATCGGCTGAGTGAAGTGTCTTCTGAGAAGAGTAAAACGGCTGTAGAGCTGGCCGAGACGCGGCGCTATATTGGCCAGCTTAAGATTCGGCTGACGACGGTAGGTGTGACGGCTGAGCTGCCTGAGCATCTACTGAGGGTAGATGCGGACTATCAAGCAGCCTGGTCACAGTTGAAGCAAACGGAACGGCAGCTGCTAGAAGAGTACACGCAGGCTAATGTCAGTGCGGGCGAGCTAAACCGCATTTATAGCAATTACGAGCGGCATCAGGCGGCGCTATTTGCCTCGGCGCAGGCTGTGCTGGGCAACTATATTTTGTCTTCTGAGGCAGCTGGGCCTGCGAGTGCCCTGGTGGGCTCTCTGCGTCAGTCGCCTGCGGCGTTAGATTTGCTGCAATCGCTGGTGGTGGCCACCCATCAAGAAGACCTGCAACAGCTGCGTCAGGAGACGATGAGCCTGTCAGAATCGCGGTTGAGAAGCCGCCATCGAACGCTGGCCGCAACTATAAGTGAGTATGAGCTGCTTCAGCGCAATTTGGTGGACGCTCAAGCGCTAGTGAGCCAGTACGAGAGCCGGCGCGATCGCATCGCCACAGAAGCTGCAAAGGCTGCCCCTCTCTTAGCTGACGCCTCTAAAAATAGCGGTAACAACGCAGTTACCAGTGCAGTTACCAGTGCTTTGGGCTCTAATTTTTCTTCTGCCTTTGATGCCGCCGCCGCCCTGGAGCCCTACACAGCTGAAGACAGTATTGGCAAAGTGATCTTAGGAATTGTGGTCGCGGCGGGCGCAGTAGCGGTCGCGGTTCAGCGCCGCGCCGGAGATGTGTCTGAAGCGCTGGCTTTGGAGCTGTTGCCCAATTCACGCAGTCAATTTGGATTCCCTGCGATGGCGTCCTCTGTTGCTTCTTCGATGGCCTCTTCAGTTTCAAGCGGGGTGATAGGGACGGGCAAGCGATTGGCGAATCCAGTGGCACCTGGTCTGTTATCTGAACTGTTGGATTTGACGGGGCCTAGGCAGCCTGTGTTTGCTTCGATTGGTCCGTTGGTGAATCAAGTTAATTCGCCTGAGCCACGGATGGGCCGGCGGCTAAGTCAACCAGGCACACCTGAGAAAAGTTTGGAGAAGAGTTTGGAATCGCAGTGGATGGCGGAGTCTATGAGCCGCGAGCTGAAAACAATCGTGGGTCAGGCTACGCCGGAGGGTCAATTTGCAAGTGAGGTTCGCGATCGCACTCAAAATGGCGGGGTCGCCTCTGCTGCTGCCAACGCAATGGAACCGGTGCGGCTACCGGTTGAGTATCTCGATGCGTTTGCTGAAAGTGCGGTGCGCTGGGTGCTAAAGGATTTGAGCAATACCGCAGTTCCAGAAAAGTTAGTGCAGGCCACAGCAGAGGTCGCACCAGCCGTTTGATAGCTCAGCAGACCCTGATAGCCTGCGGTTAGACGCTACTACCTAATAGGCGATTTTGATATAGTCCATACACAACGCTCTTGTGTGGTTTGGCTATGGCATCTTCGTCTGCTCGTCCGTTTCAGCGCCTGATGACTTACGCTCAGCAGTACCGGAGTAAGGCTTGGCTCGCAGCGCTGTGCTCGCTGCTGAATACGGTGTTTGATTTAGCGCCGCCCGCGCTGATTGGAGTGGCCATTGATATCGTTGTCGATCAGCAAGACTCGATTTTGGCCCAGTGGGGTGTGGTGGAGCTGCGATCGCAATTTATTCTCCTTTCTGTACTCACGTTCTTTGTTTGGGTCCTAGAGTCGGCGTTTCAATACGCTTATGAACTGCTGTGGCGAAATCTGTCGCAATCGATAGAACACGACTTGCGCATAGATGCCTACCGCCATGTTCAGCGCCTAGAGATGGCCTATTTTGAAGAGCGCAGCACCGGACAGCTGATGTCGATGCTCAACGATGACATCAATCAGCTAGAGAGATTTTTAGATCGGGGCGCCAATCAGCTGATTCAGATGGGGGCGACTGTGCTGATTATCGGTACGGTGTTTTTTGTGCTGGCGCCAGGACTTGCCTGGATGGCAATTGTTCCGATGCCGCTAATTGTGGGGGGGGCTATTGCTTTTCAGAAATATCTTGCGCCTCGCTACGCGGCTGTTCGAGACAAAGCGGGCTTAATCAATGCGCGGCTGATCAACAATCTTACGGGTATTGCCACCATTAAAAGTTTTACAGCTGAAGCCTATGAACTGGCTCAGCTCAGTCGAGAGAGTCAGGCCTACCGTACGAGCAACCGCCACGCGATTGTTCTAAGCTCTGCTTTTATTCCCCTCATTCGCATCATCATTTTGATTGGGTTTACTGGAATTCTGTTCTATGGAGGGATGGCAACGGCTGCTGGGAGTATGGAAGCGGGGACTTATACCGTGCTGGTGTTCCTGACGCAGCGGTTGCTTTGGCCGCTCACACGATTGGGCGAAACGCTAGATCAGTATCAGCGAGCGATGGCTTCTACTCAGCGCGTGATGAATTTGTTGGATACGCCGATTGCAATTCGTCCGGGCACGGCTGCTTTGCCGACCGTGCAGGTTAGTGGTGAAGTCGTGTTTGACAATGTCTCTTTTGGATACCATGAGCGGCAGCCAATTGTGAAAAATCTCTCTTTGAAAGTTCCCGCAGGGAAAACAACTGCGATTGTCGGGTCTACGGGTTCGGGTAAGAGCACTCTGGTAAAACTTCTGTTGCGCTTTTATGAGGTAAACGGCGGCCAAATTACGCTAGATGGATTGGATTTGCGCTCACTGGACCTAAAAGATTTGCGAAAGGCGATTGGGCTGGTGAGTCAAGATGTGTTTTTGTTTCATGGCACGGTCGCTGAAAACATTGCATATGGCACTTTCGACGCAACGATGGACGAAATTACGAGAGCGGCTAATGTGGCTGAGGCGCACAGCTTTATTCTGGGGTTGCCAGATGGCTACGATACGATTGTGGGCGAAAGAGGGCAGAAGCTGTCGGGCGGACAGCGACAGCGGCTGGCGATCGCCCGAGCCCTGTTAAAAAATCCGCCAATCTTGATTTTGGATGAGGCCACCTCTGCGGTCGATAATGAGACCGAGGCGGCGATTCAGAAGTCGCTGGAGAAAATTACCAAGGAGCGAACGGTGATTGCGATCGCCCACCGCCTTTCTACCGTTCGTAATGCCCACTGCATATACGTCATGGATCGAGGCCAGCTGATAGAAAACGGCACCCACGAAGCGCTGCTGGCTCGCGATGGTGTTTATGCAGGGCTGTGGAAAGTTCAGACGGGCGAGCAGGTGGGCTAGTTCTCTGAGCATTTTTCTAGAGATTCCCCCAGAGAGAGGTTGTACCGTTACGCTGTCGTGAGAGCATATTGATTGGATTGATAGTCATCAGACCGCAATTTATAAAAAACTGCACCGAGATCCTTTTGAATGGCGAAATGTGAATGGCAGAGTTTTGAATGGCAGAGTTTTGAATGGCAGAGTTTTGAATGGCAATAGTTCAGAAAGCTCAGTCGGTCTCTAGCGATCGCCCGACCGCAGAATCCTCTACCAGCGAACTTTCAAGCCTGAGCTTTCTCCAGCTCTGGAATATGAACATTGGCTTCTTGGGCATTCAGTTTGGCTGGGGCCTGCAAATGGCCAACATGAGCTCTATCTTTGAGCACTTGGGCGCGAGTGCCCACAGCATTCCGATTCTTTGGCTCGCCGCGCCGCTGACGGGCTTAATTATTCAGCCGATTGTGGGCAACTTGAGCGACCATACCTGGGGCCCGTGGGGTCGCAGAAGGCCGTACCTGTTAGGCGGCGCGCTCTGTGCGTCTGTGGGGTTGGTGCTGATGCCCAGCTGTTCGGCGCTGTGGATGGCGGCTGGGCTGCTGTGGATACTCGACTCTAGTGCCAATGTCAGCATGGTGCCGTACCGCGCCTTTGTGGGTGACCTGCTGCCCAAAAAGCAGCGCACGCAAGGGTTTGCGATGCAGAGCGTGATGGTGGGGATGGGGGCGATCGCTTCTGCTATTTTGCCTTGGCTGCTCAACCACCTGCTCGGCATTGACCCCACTACGAATGCTACCCGGCGTATTCCACTCACCGTTGAGCTTTCGTTTTATATCGGTGCTGTCCTGTTTTTACTCACGACGCTGTGGACGGCTGTTACTACTTCAGAGTCTCCGCCGAAAGATCTAGAGCGCTTTGCTCAAATGAAAGCCGAACGCGGCGGCCTGCTCAATAGCTTGAGTGAAACCTGGCAGGCCCTTCAGCAAATGCCTTCTACGATGAAGCAGCTGGCCTGGGTGCAAATTTTCACTTGGACCGGCATCTTCTGTTTCTTCATGTACTTTCCGCCCGCCGTTGCCCGCAATATATTTGGCGCGGTTGAGATTGACTCAGCCCTCTACAACGAAGGCATTGAGTGGGCAGGGCTCTGTTTTGCCGCGTTCAATGCGGTTTGCGTTCCGTTCTCTTTTCTGCTGCCGGTGCTCACCCGCAAAATTAGCCGCACCGCTGTTCACAGCACCTGTTTGGTCTGTGGTGGCCTCAGCCTAATTTCGCTGCTGTTTATTCATCAGCCTCAGCTGCTGCTGCTGTCAATGGTGGGCTTTGGGATGGCTTGGGCCAGTGCGCAATCTATCCCCTATGCCATTTTGACCCACGCTATTCCGACCCAGCGACGGGGTATTTATCAGGGCATCTTTAACTTTTTTATTGTGCTACCAGAAATTGGTATTTCTCTTTTCTTCGGCTGGATTATGCAGCATTGGCTGCACGACAATCGACTGATAGCTGTGGTACTTGGCGGGGTGTTTTTGCTCATAGCAGCAGCCCTAACGCCGTTTGTGCGACTGCCTCAGATTGCTTCTGCGGTGAGTGATGACGAGAATAAGGAGGACGGCTGAACTATCTGTCGATCTTGCTTGATGACAAAGCCTAATGAACATACTTACATAAATTAAACGTATAAATTGCCGTGCAAACAGCACTTTCCCAAGCGCCCAAATTCAAACCTCCTGACTTTGTGCCAACCATCAGATTCGACCGGCTCACTCAACTGCTGCTATTGGCAGTGACTGTTCTGGTGTATAGCGTACTGGGAATGGCGGTTGCCAACTCGCTGTTTGTTACTTACGTCGGTGCGGAGCATTTGCCGCTGGCTTTCATCATGATTGGGCTATGCTCTATGCCGGCCTATGCGATCTTTTCCCAAATTGTGGATCGCTATAGTCGCCCTCAGCTGTTTCGCTACGTGCTGCTGGCTTCGGTCATTGCAATACTGGGACTGCGGCTGCTGCTGGTGCAAGAAAGTGCTTCTGTTTACTACGTGCTGCTGATTGCTATTTTCTTTCAGTGGGATTTTCACAACAATGTGCTGTACCCCAGCCTGCTGACTGACTATTTTACAACGCTAGAGTACAAGCGATATGCGCCCTATATTGGCATCGCTCAAGCCATTGGCACGTTGATTGGTGGGGGGTTAACCACGCTGCTCTCTCACTATTTCAGAACGCGAGATTTGTTGCTGTTTATGCCAATCGTGTTTTTAGTGGGGGTTGTGCAGCTGCTGTATTTGGAGCGATCGCAGCGCCGGATAACGGTTACAAAAACAGCACCGTCCGTCGGCATTATTGAATCGCTCAGGACGTTTCCTGAACTGGCAAAGCGCTATCCACTCATGTTGTTCTTAGCCAGCAGCAGCTTTTTGCTGGTGATTATTTACATCAGCTCCGAGTTTTTATGGTTCAACATTTACGGCAGTCACTTTAGCGATCAGGCACTCACCGGTTTCCTCGGTGAAATGCGAATTGTGATTAGCCTGGTGCAGGTGGCCGTTATTTTTGGGGCGACGCGGCCGCTGCTCAAGATTTTGGGCGTGGCGCAAATGAATCCGGTCTATCCGCTGACGACACTGGCGAGCTTTGTAGGGCTGCTCTCATACTTTGGATTGCCCGCCGCCATTGGCTTGCATATTAACGGCGATGGCCTTTATAAGGGCATCAATTTGCCCGTGCACCAGCTCAACTACAATGCGATTCCGCGTGAGTTTGTTGGGCGCATTCGCACGCTGAGCGACGGGTTGATTTATTCGGTGGGGCTGACCCTAGCTGGGACGCTGCTGTGGTTAGGCGAAACCCGGTTGAGTCTGGTGCAGATTGCTTGGCTGGTAGCAGGATTAACTGGGCTGCTGCTGCTGGTGCGGCTGCCGATGGGTCGCTTTTATGCCAGCGGGTTAGAGGAGATGATTCGCTCTGATAGCCTGGATTTGGATTCGTTTGATCTTGACCCGGTGCAGCTCAATTTGCAGTCGGGCTCGGCGGTGCGAGAGCTGCTGGCCGACAGCGATCGCTACAGTCAGCTAAAAGGGCTAGAGCTAGCGGCTCGCATGGAGGAACCTGGCCAATTTTTAGAGACGATAGAGGCGCTGATTGGGCAGATAGATGCGGCGTCGGAGGCTCAGGTGTATGAAGGTGCGATCGCTCTTTTCTCCCCTTGTTCTCCAGAGCTATTGACTCACTTTCAACAGAAATTACAAGACTCGCAGCCTTCTCAGCTTCAGGCGTTTGCCTTTGAAGTATTGCTGATTAATCAGGTCGTTCCTGACGGCATTGCTGCTAAAGAGGTCACGCTTCCAAAGGAGTCCCATCAGTCTGAAGAAGGTATAGCTGAGGAAGGTATAGCTGAGGAAGATAGAGACAGTCAGTTAGGGGGGGACTCGATAGAATGGCAAGTTTTAGAAGCGATCGCACAGCTCCTGAAAGATCCAACCGCAGCTCCCGACTGGCCCCTACCGCTGACCAATTCAGCCGCTCGCATCATCACCCGTGTCGTTGGATACAGCAAAAATCCAGCGCTGGCCCCGCTCATTCCCAATCTCGTTCTCACCCAAATTCAGCCAGCCATTATCCGCACCGGCCTAGAGGCGCTAATTCCGCTGACCCAGCGGGGTGACGAATCAATCACCACAATTGCTAGCAGTAAGCTCAGTCACTATGAGCCGATGGTTCGCATCGCGGCCCTAGCATTGCTGCAAATAACGACCTGCGCTCAGCCGCTAGAGAGCATTGGTGATTGCCTAGGTGACCTAGACCCCCGTGTTCGCCAGCAAGCGGCCAAAACCCTTTCAGCCTATGGCAGGGCGGGTGTCAACTTGGCAAAAACTCGTCTCACCAGCGACCAGCCAGACATCGTCAACGCCGCTATTACGGCCATTGGCCTAGTAAGAACCCGCTATGCCAGCAATGTCCTATTCGACCATTTGGCCCCTAGCTATGCCTACCTGGTCAAAACCTGCCGCTGGCAGTCTCAAATTCCAGCCGATGCGCCTAATTGGGAAGCGCTCCGCATCGCCATTGATGACTACCATGACCGTCTGATTCAAACCGTGCTCTTTTGCCTGTCGGCCCTGGGGTATGCCCGCACGGTGAGTGCTGTTAATCGTTTGCTGGCCACCAATGCTCAGTCTGAATTAGAAAATGCGATTGAGGTGCTCGCTTCGCTTAACCATCGGCGGTTTGTGCTGCCTTTGATGCCGTTACTTGAAGCGTTGGTTGCGGATACAACGACGAGTGCAGGCCCTACTGCCGGGTCAACTACGCCGCTTTGGCTGAAAACAAAAGGCTACCGCCTGCTGCTCGAAGCCTTAGAATCAAATGACCGCTGGATTAAGGCGGGCGCACTGATAGCGTTAGCGATGGTGCCCTCTACCCTAGTGGACGATCCCGATCCATTTATCAAACAGGTCGCTGGCCAAATTTTTGAGGTCAATCTACCGGCCAAAACTGCTATGAACCGACTGCTGCTACTCAAAACTGTTTCACTCTTCAAGAATCTCTCACTTGATGAGCTGATCCTGATTGACGAAAGCTTAGAACAAACTCAGGTGCTAGCCGGTGAAACGATTTTTGCTGAAGGCGAGCTGACAGCACATCTCTATATTGTGGCTGAGGGGACAGCGCAGCTAGTAAAAGAGATTGATGGAACGCCTCGCAAAACCAGAGAGATGATTCGCGGTGATTATTTTGGTGAGGTGGCTTTGTTTGACGATGCGCCGCTGTGGGATGGGGCGATCGCACAGACAGACTGTACGCTGCTGAAGCTAGAGAAGAACCGCTTTTTGAGCTTGATTACCCAGAGACCACACATCATTTTAGAAATCTGCCGGTTTCTGACACAGCGCCTGAGAGAGACTGACCGCTATCGCTCTGAGAGCAGCCCCAGCGTCCGCTAAAGATCTGTCGCGAAAAAGACCCCGTTTAACGGGCTGTCCATAACGGGCTGTCTATATTGAACTGGCGAAGGCACAAAAGCGCTTTCGTTACATAATGCAATGTCTGACAGTGTGTCTTTTGACCTAGTTATTTTCTGACCCGTATGCTAAGCACGTTTCCTTTTACCATGAGTTTTTAGTTGATGAGAGTTTTTATATCCTCTGTTTTAGTGTTGATCATGAGTTTGGCCTCACCGTTTGTTGCACCTGCGATCGCGGCTGATCTCGGTGCTGGCGCACAGGTATTTTCTTCTAACTGCGCAGCCTGTCACATCGGCGGCAACAACGCAGTCATGGCCCAAAAGACCCTCAAGGTCGACGCTCTAGAGCAGTATCTAGATGGCTATGGCGCAGAGCACGATATCAACGCTATTGTGAAGCAGGTCACCTATGGTAAAAACGCGATGGCGGCCTTTGGCTCTCGCCTCTCTGAAGAAGAGATTGCCAACGTAGCTGCCTACGTTCAAGACCAGTCTGACAAGGGTTGGTAGGTTGTTTGTTTCGTGCAGCTATCGCTGTTGAGAAGTGTGCCTTCTAAAACGGCTGTGAGGTAGAAAACCTGCACTTTTTTAATGAGTCAGTTCGTCTTGAGCTATTTATTTAGCGATGTAGACGAGCTGGCTTTTTTGGGTGCATCTCACTTTTGCAGTGAGCAAAAGTACTCAAGGTTTATTTGGTGTAGCCTCCGCTATGCTGAAAATACTC
>JBCBDN010000057.1:0-16266 GCA_038529685.1 Cyanobacteria bacterium J06598_1
ATCTTGAGTGACTTTGAGCTTGAATTGATTACTCATAGAACGGGTTACCTTCCGTGCGAAGGCGCTGTATAAGTGGGTCTGTAAAATAGTCAGTGCCTGGACGAAATATTCTGCAAGGCAGTATTTCGCGAAGATGCTCTGCTGATAGGTTTAGTTATCATTAGAAGATCTTTGGACTGAGAATTGGCTTAGTAAAGAAGGTCTACAGCGCTGCGTTTTTTCTGTTTCGCTTGGCTTTTGCTTCGTTGATACGCACGCTGCTGTCGCCAGCATATTTCAAAGGGAATAGATGAAAACAGAAAATTATTGGAAATCTTGGATTTGAAAGTTTTTTGAGGTTACCGATAGGTTTAGCCTTCTCGAAGCGTGGGGTGGGGTGGCAAGAACGATTGAGTTGTTTGACGCTTGATCTTTACCTTGCAAACAATAAGACTTGCAAACAATAAGAAAGAGTTTTCGTCAGCAGAAAAAACCATTTGCGTAAAGAAAAGAGATTAAACTCAAAGCATTCGCCAGCAGCTTCAAAGCGCAGAATCTGTGACTAGCCTGCAAGCGTAGCGCCCTCAAACTTAATCTACGAGCACGCTCTCTTGAAGGTGGTTTGTATGGCTAGCAACCATATGGATATCACGCTGTGGGAAAGGAATGCTGATACGTTCTGCATCTAGCCGCTTTTTGATGGCCTCTTGAATGGCAAACCGGGCCGATACATAGTTGGCCGGTGTCACCCAAGGGCGCACTGCAAAATTTAGGCTGCTGTCAGCCATTTCTAGCAAGCCAATCGTCGGCGTAGGGTCTGCTAAGACTTTGCTTTCGCTGGCCAAAACTTCGCGCAGAATTCGCTTGACCCGATCGATATCGGTAGAATAATCGACGCCAATCACCAAATCTAACCGCAGCTGACCGAGGGTAGAGTGATTGACTAGGCTGCCTTCGGTGAGCTTGCCGTTAGGGATCACCACAGTTCGGTTGTCTAGGGTTTGGATGTGGGTCGTGAACAGCTGAATTTCTGTGACGTAGCCTGAGTGGCCGTCGGTATCTATCCAGTCGCCGACGCGGAAGGGATGAAAAATAATAATGATAATTCCGGCGGCAAAGTTGGTGAGTGAGCCTTGTAAGGCGAGGCCAACAGCGAGTCCGGCTGCGCCCAATACGGCGACTAATGAGGTCGTTTCAATGCCCAGCTGACCGAGCGCTGCAAGCACGACAAAGGCCATAATGCCGTAGAACAAAATATTGCAGGCAAACGAGGTAAGGGTGGGCTCTATTTGAGCTTTGGTCATGATTTTTTTGACGAGGCGCTTGGCCATTTTGGCGAGCCATCTGCCGGCCACAAAAAGGGCGGTCGCACTCGTAAGCTGAAGCCCAAAATTAATCACAACGGGCTGCATGCGAGCGATGATGTCGATGATTTGTGCTGTATTCATAACGGGTTATTTGACCGGATGGGTCTTGTATGTGTAGGTGCTAAGTAGGCGCTAAACGATGTCTGATTTTGCTGCGGAATGATTCAAAACATTAACGCGATCGCCCTCGCTCGTGAAACCTGTCGATTCAGTGGCAGAATGGTCAATGTCCAAAAATCCCCTGGCTCAAAACCTTCCTGCTGCTATGAGCGAATCTCGCCGCTACCACGTCACCACCTTCGGCTGCCAAATGAATAAGGCAGACTCGGAGCGCATGGCAGGCATTTTAGAAACTATGGGTCTGAGCTGGGAAGCCGACCCCTTGCAGGCAGACGTTGTGCTGTACAACACCTGCACTATCCGAGATAGCGCCGAACAGAAAGTGTATTCCTATCTGGGCAAGCAGGCTAAGCGTAAGCGTAAAAACCCTAATTTGACCCTGGTGGTGGCAGGCTGTGTTGCCCAGCAAGAAGGCGAACAGCTCCTGCGCCGTGTGCCCGAGCTAGACCTGGTAATGGGCCCTCAATATGCCAACCAGTTAGAGAGCCTGCTGGCGCAAGTGGCTCAGGGCAATCAGGTGGTGGCGACCGAACCGGTCCACATTATTGAAGACATTACCAAACCGCGCCGAGATAGCGAAGTCACCGCCTGGGTGAACGTGATTTATGGCTGTAATGAACGCTGTACCTATTGCGTAGTGCCAGGTGTGCGCGGGCTAGAACAATCGCGAACCAAAGAAGCCATCCGCGCCGAAATGGTCGAGCTGGGAGAGAAAGGTTACACAGAAGTTACCCTTCTGGGCCAAAACATTGACGCCTACGGTCGCGACTTACCTGGGATTACGCCCGAAGGCAGACGGGAGAATACCCTCACTGACCTGCTGTACTACGTGCACGATGTGCCGGGCATTGAGCGCATTCGCTTTGCGACGAGCCACCCGCGCTACTTTACTGAGCGGCTGGTGAAGGCTTGCGCTGAGCTGCCCAAAATTTGTGAGCACTTTCACATTCCGTTTCAGTCTGGCGATAATGACGTGCTCAAGGCGATGGGGCGCGGCTACACCCACGAGAAATATCGTCGCATTATCGATACCGTCAGGCGTTATGTGCCAGATGCTTCTATCAGTGCGGATGTGATTGCGGCGTTCCCAGGGGAGAGTGAAGAACAGTTTCAAAATACGCTGCGGCTGATGGAAGACATCGTATTTGACATGGTAAATACGGCGGCGTACTCTCCTCGACCAGGGACGCCAGCAGCAGTGTGGGACAGCCAGCTGAGCGAAGACGTGAAGCAGGACCGGCTGCAAAGGCTTAATCATCTGGTGTCTCAGCAGGCGGAAGCGCGATCGCAACGGTACAAAGGGCGGGTTGAGAAGGTGCTAGTTGAAGCGGTCAATCCTAAAGATCCAACGCAGGTAATGGGACGTACCCGTGGCAACCGACTGACGTTTTTCCCTGGCGATATTCAGCAGCTGAAAGGCAAAATTGTCCCTGTGGTAATTACTGAGATTAGGGCCTTTAGCCTGACGGGTGAACCTGCTTTGGTCGCGGTGTAAGTTTTGGTGTAGGTGGGCCTTATGCAAAGTATGTAGCCTTTTTGAGAGAGATTTGGACACATATACCCAAGCCATTTGATGCGTTTGTAGGGAATCCTAGCGTGTAGTCGCTTAGCCCAAGAAGTCTCAGCTTTGAGCCTCAGCTTTGGTGCCCCCTACGATGAATCACTTCACCCTGCTCAAGCAAGGCATAGAGAGCTGGAATCAATGGCGCCAGAGCCATCCTGATGAGCCTTGCAGCCTAGAAGGCCAAGACTTGAGCCACGGCTATTTTTTTGAAGGTAATTTTAGAGGCGTTAACCTCAAAGGTGCCAACCTTCAAAGGGCCTGCTTAGTCGGCGCTGACTTTCGTGATGCTGATTTAAGCAATGCTGACTTAACCGGCGCATACTTGGGCGATACCCGCTTTTCTGGCGCGAATTTAACCCATGCGAACTTGACTCAAGCGACCCTAGAGCGGGCGGACATGCGCGGGGCTAACATGACCGGAACGCTGCTCCGCGAAGCCGATCTGCGAACTAGTAAGCTCCCGGCCCCCAGTGCTGACCCGGTGGTTGACCGCATCGCTGAACTGCTCTCGCAGCCTGCCCAGCCTCCTTTTTTGCCATCTGTGCAGGTGCCACCACAGACGACTCCATGGGTTCAATCGCCTGTTCAGATTCCCGTTCAAATGCAGGCGCCAAAGCCGCCCGTTAAGTCTTCTCAGCAGACTGTCGTAGCCACTAGACCCGTAGCGGAAACGCCTCGTGTTGCGGCTCAGCCTAATGCTCAACGCTCTTTCCTGAACCGGGTGACCCAGCAGCTTCAAACGTTTTCGCCTGTTCGTTCAGAGTCTTTTGCTGAAAGGCAGCAGCGGATTCGGCTGTCTGCGATGCCCGCTCCCAAAAAAACAAGTGCGCAAAGCCCGGTATTGGCAGCCGTTGCACAGCCTCAAATATCTAAGGTCTCCAAGCCTAAAGCTTCCCAGCCTAAAGTACCTAAACTTAAGGCTTCCAAACTTAAGGCTTCTAAGCTAAAAACATCTAGACCCAAAGCCTCTAAGCCTGAGCTTTCCACCGCTGAGCTATCTATCCCGGTGCCGCCATCGCTGAAGCAAGCGGAAGAGAGACTTAGAAACGAGAATGTGCGTACGGGACGGACGCGTTCGACTAAGTGGGGCCGTAGAGAGGGCGACAGGCAGTTGACGGCGCAGCTTGGCTGGTATTTAAGTCGGCGCGTGGTGTGGATACCTGCAGCGGCAGCGATTGTTTTGGGCGCTGCTGTCGGGTTGCCAATCGCAACTGATAGCTTTGCGGGTGCGCCTGATTTGGTGGCGCCGCCAGCTGTGGCCTCTGCGACCTCGCTGGCTTTGGTGAAGTCTTTAACGGGCAATAGCCAAATTTGGTCGATTGCGACTCATCGTCATGCTGATGGCTCGACTCAGGTGATTGGGGGCGAGGCAGACGGCGAGATTCAGATATGGGATGGGCAAACGGGTGAAACGCTGCGATCGCTCACAGGCCATGAGAGCGGTGTAAAGACTTTGGCCGTGTCGGCTTCTGGGCAGCGGCTCGTTAGTGGCGGCGGTGATGGTATTAAGGTGTGGAACCCGAAGACGGGGTCGCTGGTATATGAGGTGCCAAGGATGGATTCGGCAGGCGCTTCGGCGGTTGGCTCAGTGGCGATCGCACCCGATGAACGCACCTTTGTTAGCAGTGACCAAAACGGCACGATCACGGCTTGGGATATGGCCAGCGGTGAGGCGCTGTATAGCGTGGCGAGCGGTAGCTTAGTGTGGTCCATTGCGATCGCGCCCAACAGCCAAACCTTTGTCAGCGGCAGCAGCGACCAAACCATCCGCCAGTGGGACATTGCCACCGGCAGCCTACTACAAGAATTCACCGGGCACAGCGACGCCGTCCGCTCAGTAGCCATCAGCCCCGACGGCCAAACCCTCGCCAGCGGCAGCTGGGACCAAACCATCAAGCTGTGGAACCTCGCCACTGGCGATCTGCAAACGACCCTCGAAGGCCACAGCGACCAAATCTTTAGCCTCGCCATCAGCCCCGACGGCCAAACCCTGGCCAGCAGCAGCACTGACCGAACCCTCAAACTCTGGGATTTACCCAACCGCACCCTGGCCAAAACGCTAGACGACGACACGGATTCTGTCGTAACCGTTGCCTTCGCGCCCAGCGGCTTATCTAATGATTTAACCACTGGCCAGACCCTAGTTAGCGGTGGCAGAGGTCAAACCGTGAATGTGTGGCAGTAGATCTGGCAGTTGGTCTGGCAGTTGGTCTGGCAGTAGCGCCCTCAATAATAATTTCTATATTTTCTTAGGCAATCTCTCATCAAAGATTCAGCTGAGCGGCATACGCTTGAGCGAGAGTAGTGTTTAGTCAAACGCAAGCACTCATTTGAATCGGGCAACGAGGAAAATATAATGTCAGTAGAATACGATTTGGTCATTATTGGTGGTGGTTCAGCGGGGTTAGTCGCCGCTAGTGCCGGTGCGCAAATCAATGCCAGAGTTGCTCTGATAGAAAAAGATAAGCTGGGCGGCGACTGCCTGCACTATGGCTGTGTGCCCAGTAAGTCTCTGATTCACGCAGCGCAGATTGCCTACAACGTAAAAACGGCCTCTCGCTTTGGCATTTACACCGATGCACCTACCATCAAGCTCGATGAAGCGATGGGCCACGTCCAGGAAGTCGTAGAAACGATTCAAGAGCACGATTCTACTGAGCGGTTTGAAAAGCTCGGTGTAGAGGTGATCTACGGCATGGGTCAGTTTGTGGATGACAAGACTTTTGAAGTAAACGGCAGACAGTTAAAATCTCGTGCCTTTTTGGTCGCGACGGGTTCTAGGCCTACCGTGCCGCCCGTACAAGGGCTTAAGGAAGCAGGCTTCTTGACTAATGAGCAGGTCTTCAACGTGAAAGATCGGCCAGATGCGCTGGCAGTGATTGGCGCGGGGCCAATTGGCTGTGAGCTGGGTCAGTCTTTCTCCCGTTTGGGGTCAGAGGTGACGCTATTGGCCAGCCGCGATGTGATTATGCCAAAGGAAGATCCAGAAGCGGCGGCGGTGGTGCAAAAGCAGCTGGTGAGTGAAGGGCTGCGGATTATGACCAACACGCGGGCTGAGCGGGTGGATCTGGTAAACGGTCGTAAGCAGAT
Source organism: Cyanobacteria bacterium J06598_1 (assembly GCA_038529685.1). Lineage (GTDB taxonomy): Bacteria > Cyanobacteriota > Cyanobacteriia > Phormidesmidales > Phormidesmidaceae > Phormidesmis. The sequence goes on from JBCBDN010000057.1 coordinate 6,121, forward strand.
TACCGCTGGTGGTGAAACCATTACGGTTGATGAGATTTTGATTGCGACGGGTCGCACGCCGAATGTGGGGTCTTTGAACCTAGAAGCGGCGGGTGTGGACTACGACAAAAAGGGCATTAAAGTCGATGCGAAGCTGCGCACGAGCAATAAGCGCATCTATGCGGCTGGGGATGTAATTGGCGGCTATCAGTTTACGCATGTGGCGGGCTATGAAGCCGGTGTGGCGATGCAGAATGCGCTGATTATGCCGACAAAAAAGGCAGACTACCGCGTGATTCCGTGGGCGACCTTTACCGAGCCGGAGTTAGCTCGGGTGGGATTGACCGAGAATCAGGCACGCGATCGCTATGGCGATGACGTATTTGTGCTCAAGCAGGGCTTTGACGGCGTAGACCGAGCGCTCGCTGAGTCAGCGGGTTACGGCTTTGCTAAGTTCATCACCAAAAAAGACGGTGAGCTGTTGGGCGCACATATTGTGGGCCCCCATGCAGGAGAGCTCATTCATGAGGCGGTGATTACTATGAGCCAAAAGCTGAAGGTAAGCGCGATGCAGTGCATTCATGTGTATCCCACTTTGAGTGAGATTAGCCCAAAGACGGCCTTGCTGCTGACGAAGCAAAAGTATGCGAAGAATACATTCTTGCAAAACTGCTTGCGGAAATTCTTCAACTGGCGGCGATCGATTGCGGGGTAACGCTTGCCAGATAGAGTGCTATATAGAGCCGGACAGACGTTAGAGTAGTGTTCTACACCAGCTTGATGGAGATCCGGCAGGGGGCTATGACTGTTCAGACAACGCGACTGTCACCGATATTGGCCGAGCGGCTGGGGGTTTCTTTTGAGGCGATCGCAGCTTTCTGCTGCCAATGGCACGTGCAAGAACTGGCACTTTTTGGCTCTGTTATCCGGTACGACTTTAGGCCAGACAGTGACATAGACGTATTGGTGGTCTTCAACTCTACTCATACGCCAGGTGTTTTTGATCGTGTAGAAGCGCAAACAGAACTCTCCAATCTTTTTAACAGAAAGGTTGATCTGACTGAGAAGCGGCTGCTCAAAAATCCTTTTAGCAAGTCAGAGATTCTCAGAACGCACCGAACAATATATCCCCTTGAAAGCGCGAACTTTAGAGCTTTGTCAGAAGCTGATGAACAGAGCAAAGAGATAGTCCGCAATCGAGTCGCTTTAACCAGCATGGTAGAGACGATAGATGCGTTAGGAGAGTTCACTCAGGCGCAAACGTTGGAAGCGTATATGGCCAATCGAATGCTGCGCAGTGCGGTGGAACGTCAGCTAGAGATATTAGGTGAGGCAGCCAATCGGCTGACGGCCTCTTTTCAATCGCAACATTCCACGGTCGATTGGCGCGGCATCGTGAGCTTGAGAAACGTGATTATTCATCAGTACGATGAGCTGGACTACGAGAACATTTGGCAGATTGTCACTGAGCACGTGCCCACGCTGAAGAAACAGATAGAGCTGCTGTTGACTGATTTCTCTGAGGACAAGTAGGTTGAGCTGTAATCGCGCTTTTTTATGTTGAACGTAAGCGTTATCTGTAAGCATTCGTTTGAATAAATTTACTGAGTAGATGCATCCACTGGCCTAACATCTCCGTAGTATCTACAGTGCTACTGATGGGCTTATGGAAGACTCACCCGCTCTCATTTTAGAAAAAGGGATTGACAGTTGGAATCGCTGGAGAGCCGAGCGATCGCCCGCTCCCTGTAGCTTGGCAGGGCAAGATTTGGGCTGCGGCTACTACTTTGAAGGCAACTTCAGCAATGTAGATTTGCGCGGGGCTAACCTACAGCGGGCCTGCTTGATTGGCGCAAACTTCAAAAATGCTGACTTAAGTGATGTCAACTTTACAGAAGCCTATGTTGATCGAGCTAACTTTGAAGGGGCAATTCTGACAGGTGCGAATTTTACCGGCACTGACCTTAGCAGAACTGACCTGCTGCAATCTGTTATTCAGCTGCCAACAGAAGCTCAGTACGATTCTGACGAACCAACAGCGCCAGAAGCTAGCGAGTCATATCCTAAGCTAACCCTCTCTGATGAGGGCGTGTCTGATGCCCAGAGTGAAGGTCGTTCATCTCTTCGCGATCGCAGGCGCTTCAAACCATTGGTTGTTTGGCTATCAGGCGCGGTTGCAGGCTTGGCGATCGCACTCCCCACAATTCTCTCAGCCCGCTCCCCTCAATCTCTGTCCTATGTCGCCGCACCCGAGCCCGCAAAAGCTGTTGAAACGACGACAGCTACTGTAAAGCCACTGCCCTCACCTCAGCTACCTGCTCGCCCGCCCGCCCGTTGGGCAGAGAAGTCCAAAACAAATCTCGCTTTAGTCAAGTCTCTCATCACGTCTGGTCAGGTGTGGTCGGTAGAAACCTACACAAGAGATGATGGTCACATTTTGGTGATGGGGGGTAACGATCAGGGCGATATCAACATCTGGGATGGGCCAACGGGTGAGGTGCTGCACGTTTTGGCGGGTCATCGGGATACGGTAAGAGACTTGGAAATGTCTTCTTCTGGGCAAAGGCTGGTGAGCGCTAGCGGTGATGGCATTAAAGTGTGGCAGCCGCAGACGGGTGAGTTGTTGTACAGCTTGCCAGCTGAGCCTAATGCTCCTGTGTGGTCAGTGGCGATTAGCCCGGATGGGCGGACGTTTGTGAGTGGCGACTACGCAGGAAATGTGGTGGCTTGGGATATGGCGAGTGGTGAGCAGCTGTACAAAATTCGGCTACAGAAGCCGGTGTGGTCAGTGGCGATCGCACCCGATGGTCAATCTTTTGTCAGTGGTGGTAGCGATCGCCTCATCCATCAGTGGGCACTCGCTTCCGGCGAGCTAATCCAGTCTTTTTCAGGCCATAAAGATGCCGTTCGTTCTGTGGCCATTAGTCCTGACGGAAGCACGTTGGCGAGCGGTAGCTGGGATTCTACTATTGGGCTTTGGGATTTGCAGCGTGGGGAACTGAGTGCCACGTTGAGCGGGCATCGCGATCGCGTTGTCAGCATCGCCATCAGCCCCGATGGCAACACACTCGCCAGCAGCAGCGTGGACAGTACCCTCAAAATGTGGGACATTCCCAGCCAAGAACTCACCGAAACGCTAGACAACAGCGATAGCTGGGTGCTGAGCGTAGCGTTCGACCCGACTGAGCAGACGCTGGTGAGCGGTGGCAAGAACCCAGAGATCAAACTGTGGCAGTAGCGTTAAGATGCTGAGGTTGAAACGTTATATCGGTGACTGAATATGGTGACAAACCGCCGGTTGTTTTTACAGATGGGCCCGCCTGCGATCGCCTCACTCACGCTCGCCACCTGTGGCGCGCCTGCCAAAAACTCAGCGGCCAAAAACTCAGCAGCCAAAAACTCAGCGGCCAAAAACTCAGCGGCCACTAGCTCAAACGCCACTCAGCCTCAGAGCCTCGCCCCCACGCCGGCCTGCGGAGAAGACGCGTTCACGCCCTCGCAAACAGCGGGCCCTTTCTACATCCCTGACTCACCGGAGCGATTCTCTCTTCTCGAACCAGGAATCTCCGGCACGTCTATGCTCTTGACTGGCCAAGTCCTTTCACAGCGCTGTGAGCCTATTGCCAACGCCCTGCTAGATTTTTGGCATACGGACGACCAAGGAGACTATGACAACCGTGGCTACAGGTTACGCGGACACCAGTTCACCGATGCTCAAGGTCGCTACCGTTTGGAGACGATTGTTCCGGGCATCTATCCAGGGCGCACTCGCCATTTTCATGTGAAAGTCTCTGCTAGCAGCCGCGTGAGCAACAAATCACCGTTGACCACTCAGCTTTACTTCCCAGAAGAACCCTTGAACAATCGAGATGGTCTCTTTCATCCTGAGCTGCTTATTTCTATTGCGTCTTCTGAAACAACAGACCAGGCTGAAAAACAAGCGGTGTTCGACTTTGTTTTAAGCGTCTAGCGCTCTGGTCTAATGTTCTGGTTTAACGCTCTGGCATTGGGTTCGTAAAGTCTGTGGGCCCACTGTAGCCAGAGAGGTCTGCCAACACTTGCAAGGACTTGACGCCAGGATGTAGCTCTCCGTTGATTTCCCAAGTAGGATAGCTGCTGACGCCGACTGCCTGACAAGTCCTAGGCTGAGGCTTGACGCCTTCGGCATCGCATTCCACATAGGGCACATGCTCAAAAGCTTCCTTGCCAAAGAGCGTTTGCTGCGCATGGCAGTGCGGGCACCACCAAGCGCCGTATTTTTTAGCGTCGATACTCTGCAAGTGCTTGGCTAGCTCAATCTCTGATACGCCAGACTCAGTAGAGACAACGGGCGGCGGATTTCCTGCGATAAAGCTGTCAGGATTTTGAGCATATGCGTGCATTCCGGACGTTGTCAGGATGGCCATCATGGCAACACAAACTCCCGGTAGCAGCAGCTGACCTAGCCCCCTGCGATCGCCATCCAAAAGCGTCAACACCCAAAGCCCAACGCTCAATCCAGCCGACAGAATGCACGGAACACAGGCATCGCCTAAAACTCCAAACATGACATAAATTAGGTAGCCACTAAAAATGACCATTGCCGTACTGAGCATGAAAAGCCCTAGCCATGTCGGGGCTTTCAGGTCTTTGTTTTTGAGGGTGGCAGGTGCTAAGGAAAGCATCGCCATGAGGCTATAGGCGCCTGCGCCGAGTAGCGGAATTGAGACCCCACCCAGCTGTAGATAAGCGCTGCTGCTCGGCGTACTTCCTTTGGCCAAACAGCCTACTGCAAGGAGAAGCCCCGCAGCGGCAACGCCTCCGATGAGGTAGCGACTGTAACGCTGTATGCCGGTGGTAGGTTGTTTTCTTTTGCGGACCATTTTTTTAAGGGTGTAAAGTGAATGGGAAATTAGGAGAAACTTTGGCAGGGCATTTCCTGCTTAGGCAGGGCGCCTTCTCTGCTCAAATGTGGCCAACAGCATGTGCAAGACTGTTCAGCTCGGCTGGGGGCATCTCTGCGACCAGGGCATAGAGGTAGGACTCCTCACGCCAAAGGACAATGCTGGTGCCGTCTGGTTGGCGCATGGTGATGTAGCTGGAGAGAAACTGTGGAAACTGCTCGCCGTTGAGCTCTAACTGGTAGGCTGAGACGATTTGATCCGGCTGTGAGGAAGGCGTATGGGAGGCGGTGTTCACTTGAAAGGAGAGCCGTAGCCCTAGGGTTGTGCCAAATTGACAGTCGCTGCCGCCCAGTAGCTTGGCGCGGGTGCTAGGGAGCATAGGCAAAGCTGCTGTTGTGGTCTGGAAGTTTTGAAGCTGAGCAGTGACTTCTTTTGCTTGCTCTGCTGTAAAGTCTGCTGGCCCTTGGGGATGGTTCAGCGCTCTGTTGTGATCTTCTTGCAGCTGAAGAAACCCGGCCCAAACCTGTTCTACTTGTGTGGCCTGTGTCAATAAGGTGCGGGTATTGTGTTGAGGGCCTAGAGAGCGGCTGGTCGCAGTTTGGTGATTAACTAGTTTCGAGCCTCCGACAATCATCATTATCCCAGCGGCGATACCGCCAAATGCTTGGAACCGTCGCCTGCGGGAAACTTTTTGCGAAGGCCGGTTAGTGGGTTTGGCCGAGTCCTGACGGGTTGCGATTTGGGTGGCTGTGAGCATCTGTGATCGCAGTCCTTTTCTTGGCCTCTGCTCTGATAGTCCATATGGCATCATGTGCAGTGCCGCTTGCAGCGCCGCTACTTCAAGGCTGAGTGCCGGCACCTCTTGCATCAGCTGATGAAACTGTTCGGCTTCTTCAGAACTCAAATCACCCAGTACATAGCCTGCGGCAAGTTCTTTTAAGGCTTGAGGTTCTAAAGGCTCGCTCATGATAAGCCGCTATCCTCCAATGGGTTAAGTAGCTGTTCTTTGAGCTGCAGTAGCCCTCGTCGGGCCCAGCTTTTAACGGTGCCAAGGGGAACGCCTAGGCGTTTGGCGATGTCGCTTTGAGATTGCCCTTCGTAGTAGCTCAGCTCAAGCACTTCTCGCTGGCGAGCTTTTAGTGTGCTGAGCGCTGCTCTTACTAGCGTTCGGCGCTCTTGCTGCATGGCTTTGGTCAGGGGTGTTGTGGCTTCAGTTGCCATTTGCTGCTGGTTCCATTGGTTCAAATATTTTTGCTGGGTTGCGCGGGCGCGCAGTCGATCGATGGCGCGTGAGCGGGTCAGGGTTGTGAGGTATTTGGCCAGTGCGCCGCGCTGGGGATTGTAGGTGCGCGATCGCGCTAACGTCATAAAAACTTCTTGGGTCAAATCTTCCGCTTCCGCCACACTGTGCAGACTCTTGAGCGCAATGCTGTACACCAATCTGGAATACCGGTCGTACAGCAGGCCCAATGCCTCCAAGTCACCATCCCAAGCTCTGTACACGAGGGCACTATCGGCCTCGCGCTCTGTTTCAGTTTGATTCGATTCCTCTATAAGGGGTTTCAAAAAATGTCGCTGTTGAGCTATCTATCAGACATACGGCTGCCAACTTAAAATGGATGCAGCAGCACCTGATTTAGTTTAAAAAAGAGATGACGGCTTTTGCGTAAGCGTTCGGTGCTTCTAAATGAACGTTGTGGCCGCACTCGTCTACTATTTCGAGTTTTGTGCGGGCCTTTGAACCTGGCTGCTTCAGTATATTTCGGTTAATGGCTACAAATTTTGTGTCTAATATTCCAACAATAAGGAGTAACGGTACCGCTTTAATGTCCGATAGCTTTGCCCAAAGTGAAGGCTGTCGCCCGGTACTGAATCCTTGCAGCGCTCTTGCTAACTCGCTTGGAGCATTGTTTTGTCTCCGCTGAATCATTGCAGTGTATATATCTGGTTTGTTCAGCGTGCTGGTGAACAGTGGATTTTGGTACCACTGGGTCAGGAACTGTGGAAGGGGCGTTGTTTCTAGTCGATGGGCGATCGCATCATCACTTTGTGCTCTCTTTTCTCTCTCTTCTGCTGTTTCTAACCCTGGCGAAGCTGACTCCAACACCACCCGGATAAAACACTTTGGAAACTCGCAGACCATATACAGCGCTAACCGTCCACCCATAGAGTAGCCCAGCAAATGTGTCTGCTGAATATTTAGATGATGCAGTAGCGCCAGCAATGTGTCGGTGGTGCTTGTGAAGGTGTAGCGATTGGGCTGAGTTTTTGTTCGTCCATGACCGGGTAAGTCTGGCGTGATGCAGTAGAAGTGCCGCGAAAGATTGGGCAGTAGGGACGCGAAGTCTTGATGGCTGCCGAGAAAGCCGTGAAGGAGAAGAATCGGTGGGTTGGTGCGATCTCCTTGTGTAATGTAGTGAAGCGTATGGTGCTCGGTCGAAAATAGCGGCATTGCTATAGCGCACTCAAAAGAGACTTTCTTTGTTGGGTGCTTTGCGTGCGATCGCACACAACCTCTAGCACCCTTACTTTCTGTGACGGTAAATGACTGATACAGTCGACAAAATCCTGTATCCCCGTCACTAGCTTATGTTCCACGCCATAAGCCTTGCACAGTGAGAATAACTCTACCGACTGAGGCGTGGCAAAATAGGTTTCAAAGACGGATTCAAATTGAGCAACTGGCAGCATTTCAAAGATGCCGCCGCCGCTGTTGTTAATTACAATTACGGTGAGATGGCCAGACAGCTTCGTGGTGTTCAACAGTCCATTCGTATCGTGCAAAAAAGCAAGATCGCCTGTGAGTAAGACGGTTGGTGCGTTGTGATGGGCAAGTCCCATAGCGGTAGAAAGTGTGCCATCAATGCCGTTTGCACCGCGACTGAAGACGGGTTTGATTTTGCGATCGCCCGGTGCCCAAAAATACTCGATATCTCTCACGGGCATACTGTTCGCGATAAAGAGCGGTGTGTTTTCTGGTAGGTGCTGAGAGAGCAGCCAAACAACTTTACTTTCTACCAGGGCTGTTTCTGTCGCGAGCGTATTGTCTAGGGCTTGGCGTACTGACGCTTCCTGGTCAAGCCACTGTTGAGTGTAGTCGCAATTTGTTGACTCTGTGCTATCTGTTTTAATCGCATTTACAAGACTCTCTAACGTTGTTGGCAGTCCCTGAACTGGACCATGCAGCGGGTCTAGATTGCGCTGTGATCCTACGATCCATCGCTTGGGCTGATGCATTTGTAGCCACTGTCGCAATACTTTGCTGATGGGTAAGGGGCCTAGCTGAATCACCTGTTTGGGGATGAGGGCGGCGGCTCTGGTGGGCGATCGCAAAATAATGTCGTAGGTAGAAACCAACGAGCTATTTAGCCTATGATAATTGCGCAAAGGAGAGAGCCCTTCTGCTAAAACGGGCCATCCTAGCCGCTGAGATAGTTCGCTCACCAGCTGACAGTAGCCCTGTGGATCGTCAAGATAGCTAGGCCCTGCAATAATCAAACCTTGGTGGCACTGTGTCCATTGGTCGATTGGCAGCGATTGCGTTTGTTCGGTGACGCTTGCTGGGGATGCGATCGCTGCAAAAAAATCTGTTGAATTCCAGATTTTTTCTAAGTGTTGAGTGCTGTTGTCGGCCAGTGGTGGGAGCGGATCTCGGAAGGGGCAGTTGTAGTGAATAGGGCCAGGGCAAGGCGCGATCGCTTTGCCCCATCCACTGACCAAAGTCTGTCGTAGGTATGCCAGCATGGGCATCTCCGCCATCGGCACGGCTAGCTCGCTGTAGTCCTTTGAAAATCCACCGTAAAGCTTTTGCTGATCGATAGTTTGCCCTGATGCGCAGTCTCTCATTTCAGGCGGTCTATCAGCGGTGAAAATTAGGAGCGGAACGCCACTTTCATAAGCTTCTATTACCGTTGGATAAAAGTTAGCGCCTGCTGTCCCGGACGTACACACGAGCGCAACAGGTTGGTGCTGACGCTTGGCACAGCCCAAGGCAAAAAAGGCAGCCGAGCGTTCGTCGAGAATGGGAATGGCTTCGATGGATGGATGGGTGGCAAACGCAAACGTGAGCGGTGTAGAACGAGAGCCAGGGCAAAGGATAGCGGTTTGTAGACCCAATTGAGCGAGTGTTTCAACGGCAACGGAGGCCCAAAGACTGTTGGTGTTACGAAAATCGATAGTCATTACGTCACCACTCACTACATCCGCTATTAAACCAGTGCATTCAGCAGCGTTTGCAATTTTAGCCTGATTTCGGCCAGCTCGCGCGCGGGTTCTGATCCGGCCACAATGCCTGCGCCTGCATATAGTCTGGCTTTGCATCCGTCGATTAGGGCAGAGCGAATGCCGACAATAAATTCACTGTTGCCTTCGGTATCTATCCAGCCTACAGGGGCAGCGTAGAGTCCTCTGTCAAAGGTTTCTTGCTGGCGGATGAGCTGGCAGGCGATGCTGCGAGGAAGGCCAGCAACGGCGGGAGTGGGATGGAGCTGCGCCAAAATTTCTAGCGGTGAAAGCGTTTGAGGATTGAGAGTAGCGCTGATAGGCGTGTGTAGATGCTGAATGTGCAGGAGTCTGAGCAGCTGTGGGGCGGCGGTGTATTTGGGGGTGAGGCCGAGCGATCGCAGCTGTTCTACAATAAATTTCACCACGACCTGATGCTCGTAGCGTTCTTTTTCGCTATTCAGCAGTGACTGAGAGATTTTTGCATCTGCGTTTGATGTCTTTCCGCGTGAAGCAGATCCAGCTAGGGCATCGGTCGTGAGGTGACCTTCGTTGATGCTGAGTAGGCGTTCGGGGCTAGCGCCTATGAAAGATTGGCCTCGGCCATTGCCAACGGAGAATACGGTGCAGTCAGGATGGTTTTTGCGGAGGGTTTGGAGCGATCGCACCACGTCTATCTCCTGCTGCGCTTCTACATCCATCACATCTGCAAGCACCACCTTATGCACTTTTGTCTGATCGATTGAGGCTCGATCAGTCTGTTTGTTGATTTGTTGTAGTGCACCCGCCACCGCACCTTCAAAATTCTCGACATCTCTAACAACAACTTTCTCAGATGCACTTTTGACTTCTTTGAGAGAACTCTCTGAGTGTGCACGCGACGGCGATCCCTTCTGAAGGAAAGAAAGCTGTGCATGAAGGTGCTGTGTCACCTGCGCGATTTCTGTTGTTGCGGTGACCAAATAGTTGAACGTGACATTAGAGCCTTCTGCCAACGTCATCACCTGAACTTGAGGCACAAACAGATAAACCGGTTCAAAACTCTCAGGTGAGAAAGTCTCTG
>JBCBDN010000058.1:0-16176 GCA_038529685.1 Cyanobacteria bacterium J06598_1
TTGAAACTGAGGTTCGTCAGGGAAATCCGCTAGAGGAGGTTCTGAAGTCTGGAGAGGTTCACGATATTAGCGCGATCGCAGTTTGTACTGGCAAAAGCAAAGGCATTCTCAAGCTCACAGTGCCCAGCTTTACGAGTGCTGTCTTAAGAGCCTCATGGCATCCAATTATTCACTTCCCACGCCATAAGTAGGCAAGCTAAAAAAGCCAGGGATAAAGTTTCTAGGGTCTAAAATCCTAGAGAAGCATCCATTCCTGGCTGCGTATCTGAGTGCATTGCTTCAAAGTTCATCAGAATCTTGGGCTTAAGATTGCTTTCGAGTTCTTTTTTGAGCAGTGCCTTACTGTCTTTAGGATCCCCGACAGCCGGAAGATTCCGCGCGTTGGTTGCCCATTCTTGCAAGAGAGTAAGCTGGCTTTTGGCGACGTTAAGCGTTTTAACGTACAGACAGTCATTAGGCGATTCTTTGGCAAAGAACAGAACACGGTATTGCCGAGTTTGAGCCAGCTGCCAGAGCATGGCTTGGGAGGCCGCAGACTTTAAATCGAGGTAGCAGGGAAGCCAACGAGGCCCTTCCAATTTGTTATAAAAAGCAGTGAGCCACAGCACCATTGGATGAGGCGTCATGGTGCACATGAAATTGTTATAGCGGGTATTGCGGGTGCGCTTCTCGATTTCTGCAGCAGGCATCATGGCCCACAGTGTGGGAACGGTTTCGTTACCTTGCGAGTTGTTTTGTGTGAGCAGTCGAGGAAACACAATCTGTGCAACCGGCATCTCGGCGGGCCACTGCTGCTGTAAATAAAATTGATCTTCAGGTTTTTGTTCTAGAGGAGCATTCGCAACTTCTGAGGGTTTTGCTTCCTGGTTTTTGAGGTGTTTACTTTTATCAACAACCGGTAGCTTAGAAAGCGTCGTGTTAATCCGTTGAGAAATTTGAAAACTAGAGCCGAATCGCTTTTCTAGCGGATCGATGGCATCTAAGATCTCGCTGATTGTATTGGGTCTATCCTCTCGCTGTTTAGCGAGGCAAGCCATCACGACCTCATTCAATGCCTGAGGCACTTTGTACTCTACCAGTGATTTTGGTTGGGCCAGTCGATGCACTTTGTACCAGCTGCCAAAGGTATTGTTTTTAGGCTTTACGGGCAGTTTGCCAGAGAGCATCTGATACATCATGACGCCCAAACTATAGATATCCGAGCGGCTGTCTAACTCCCTCCCTTCCATTTGTTCTGGAGAGGCGTAGGCCAATGTGCCCATGAAAGTACTGGTTTGCTCGCTGCCTGCCTGCATGAGCTTGGCAATGCCGAAGTCCAAAATTTTGACCAGCTCACCCATCGATGGGTCTGATGTGACTAAAATGTTGCTGGGTTTGATATCGCGGTGGATGATAGGCACCACTTCACCTTTGACCAAAATGCCGTTATGAGCCGTTCTAAGGCCCAATAGAATTTGGCGGACGAGCCCTAAAAAACGAGGGACTGGTAGTGGCTGTCTCTGTACGATTTGCCCGACGTTGTCGCCTTTTAGATATTCCATTACATAGAATGGAACCTCATCTTCGTTGACGCCGTAGTCTGTCACGCGTACGACGTGCATACTCTTTTGTCCGAGCTGAGCGCAGGTCATTGCTTCTCGTAAGAAACGCTCTCGCATGTTTTCATTTAGGAGCGTCTGCGACAAAAACTTAACGGCAACCGGTACGCCGCCGAGGAGTGAGTCTCCTGCTAGATACACCTTGCCCATAGAGCCTTGACCAATGGACTCTATCAGCTCGTATCGATTAGAAATTTTGCGTCCAGTATTGGGATCTGTCATGACGACTGGCGAACGAGTTCCGCCTCCATCGTGCTAGCTAGGTATTGCCCAGACATGACGCCGCTAGAAAAGTGATAGCGCTCACGGCTGATCTGACGGAGCGTTTCAAAGCCTGTACGTCTGAGCTTATCGTTTAAGCTCCAGTAGCGTTGAACGATTGATTCAGGGGCTATCCAGCCTTCTCCTTCGACTTTCCCGAGCTGGCTATGCTGAAGCACGAACGTATACTGCCTGTCTTGCGCGGTCATCCGTCCGCGAGAACTCAGCACAATATCTTCTTCTTCACTATCTGGAAAAGTAAGCTTAGTGGCCACCATAAAGCAGTCTGCTTGCTTCCAGGCCACCAATATCTTGCCTCGCACGGGAATCGGTAAGGCTTCACGCGTTAGCCAGCTGCCCTGTAGTTTCCATCGACCAGGTTCGAGTAAAAGGCTGTGGGCCACAGCAACGGTTCCTTCGGCGCTACATATACCAGCGAATGCCAGTATCCTAGGGTGCCCACTACCACGGTCAGACTAAGTGCTGGTTCAATGCTAATCAAAAGAATCTGCTGAATCGTTTGGGTTGGATTTAGCGGGATTGCCAAATTTCTCCGAGCAGACAGGGTTTGGATGCGCCGGTAACATTTGGTAGATTCCCGGGCACCTGATGCCAGCGCCAGTAGGCCAAAATTGCGAAGGCGATTGCTTCTTTGTAGTCGCTGTCTAGCTGCCGGTCGTCGGTCGTGCCGACGGTGGTTTCTGGCAGCCTTGTTCGTAATCGCTGCATGAGATATGAATTGCGACTGCCGCCGCCGCCAATGAGTATCTCCTTGGGCATCTGCGGGAGAAACTGACGATAGCTGAGTTCAATGGTGGCCGCTGTAAAGTCAGTCAGGGTTGCGAGAAAATCAGTTTCGGTGAGGTCGTACTTTTGGCCGTCTTTCCAGCATCGCTCTGCATAGTCTGCGCCAAACAGCTCGCGCCCGGTAGACTTTGGCGGCGCTATCTGGAAGAAAGGCTGTGCTAGCCACTGGTCTATCAGCCTTTGATCGGGCGTGCCTGTTGCCGCCCAGTCGCCGTTGTGGTCGTAGGTTTTCTCTCCATTTGATAGCTGTGTAACCGCGAGGTCGATGAGTGCATTCCCAGGACCCGTATCCCATCCTTTAACTTCGCTTGGCGGCGTGCCGCTTTTGTCCCAAGGCGGTAGGTAAGTGACGTTGCCGATACCGCCGATATTTTGTACTGCTAATGTGTGGTGAGGCTGACTGAGCAGGCAGGCATCAATAATGGGTACCAAGGGCGCCCCTTGACCGCCCAGCGCAATGTCGGCTACTCGAAAATTACTGACGGTGGTGCAGCCTGTTTCAGCTGCAATCAGCTCACCCCGTCCTAGCTGTTGGGTATAGCCCAGCTGATTTGTGTTTGGAGGGCGGTGGTAGAGGGTTTGACCGTGGGAGCCAATGAGATCGACGGTGGATAGATCGATCTGTAGGGCTTGGATTGCTTGGGTGAAGTGGTGAGCGATCGCATCGTCTAATTCAGCTAGCGCGGTTAGGGTAATCGGCTGATGGGCGCAGAGGGCGAGAATTTGTGATCGCACTTCATTCGAATAAGGCAGCGTCACCCCTTTAATCAGCTCAGCCGAAACCGCATATCCTTCCCCTGAAACTTCCGTCAGCGCAGCGTCAATTCCATCGACCGACGTTCCACTCATTAACCCAATGACTCTCATGGGCGCTAAACCGGCAGCTTATCGATGCCGACATTGTCACCGATGACCACCATCAAGCTTCCTCCTTTCAACCGCGTGACTGGGCTGGGGTTGATGATGAATTTATCGTGGTCATCTTCTTTGGCATCTTCCTTACTAATCGCCATAAGCGTCAGGCCGTAGTGATTTCGTAAATCTATCTCCATGATGGTTTTGCCGTGGAAACTCTGAGGCACCAGTACCTCCACAATGCTGTGGTCAGGGTCTAATTCAAATCGGTCTAAAATTCCAGGCCGAGTCAGCGATCTGGCTAGCTCACAGCCCATCTCATGCTCTGGAAACACAACATGGTCTGCGCCGACTCGCATCAGGAGCTTGCCGTGAATTTCAGAAGACGCTTTAGCCACTACATTAGCCACCCCAGACTCTTTCACGTTAAGTGTGGTGATGATGCTCTCTTGTACATAGTTGCCGATAGCAATAATGACCGTATCAAAATCTGGAATACCTGCTTCGATCAATGCAGAAGGCTGGGTGGAATCCAGCTGTACCGCGTGAGCTGCAATTTGGTCCGTGAGCACTTGCGCTACCCGGCTCTCATTGGAGTCAATGCCCATTACCTCATAGCCCATGCTGTGCAGCGTGAGGCAGACCGCCCGACCAAAACGACCGAGCCCAATGACCGCAAACTGACGATTGGTTGCCCGTAAATTCTTGAAAAACTTGAGAGACGAGATATTCACAAACTTGCAATCGCTCAATCAAAAAGTATCTATCGCGTCTGTTGAGTGGCTCAAGGCCCCATTCATTGGCTGAAACCGCCTGAAAACACCAGACAACTCGACTCGCAAACGTTTTAATGAATCATGACGTTTGCTACAAGCATTCTACTGGCTCTAGAGAACCTCTGAAAATAGATATTTGTGCAGAGATATCTGCTTTGTAGTCCCAGCTTACAAACCCACCTACGCAATCTGCGCAATCCATTTCTTTCTTTGATACGCTAGCTAGATGCTTCCTTGGTATAGGTACGGACGTGAACATTCAAATTGGTCGTGGCAAAACAGCTCGACGCGCATACGGAATTGATGAAATTGCCTTGGTGCCTGGGGCCAGAACCTTAGATCCACAGCTCGCAGATGCCAGCTGGGAAATCGGCGGTGTCACCCGAGAGATCCCGATTATTGCCAGCGCAATGGATGGCGTGATCGATGTAAAAATGGCTGTAGAGCTCTCTCGTTTGGGTGCGTTAGGGGTTTTGAATTTAGAAGGCATCCAAACCCGCTACGACGACCCCGAGCCCATTCTCGATCAGATTGCATCTGTGGGCAAAACGGAGTTTGTGTCGTTGATGCAAAAGCTTTACTCCACGCCGGTTAAAGCTGAGCTGATCATAAAGCGCATCACTCAAATTAAAGAGCAAGGCGGTGTGGCCGCAGTAAGCCTTACGCCAGCAGGCGCAGTGAAGTTTGGTAAGACTGTGGCCGACGCGGGCGCAGATATGGTGTTCGTTCAAGCGACCGTCGTTTCAACCGATCACCTGTCTCCAGAGCGCATAACGCCATTGGATTTGGCTCAGTTTTGTCAGGATATGCCCATTCCTGTGTTGCTGGGCAACTGCGTGACTTACGAGGTCACTCTCAAGCTGATGAAAGCAGGCGCTGCGGGTGTGCTGGTGGGGATTGGTCCTGGCGCGGCCTGCACCTCTAGAGGCGTTTTGGGAGTGGGTGTGCCCCAGGCGACTGCGGTAGCCGACTGCGCCGCTGCGAGAGATGACTATCAAAAAGAGTCGGGGCGCTATGTGCCGGTGATTGCGGATGGCGGCTTGGTGACGGGCGGTGACATCTGCAAATGTATTGCATCTGGCGCGGATGGTGTCATGATCGGTTCGCCCTTTGCCAGAGCTGAAGAAGCGCCTGGTAGAGGCTTTCACTGGGGGATGGCTACACCTAGTCCGGTGCTGCCTAGAGGTACTCGAATTCAGGTCGGTACTACCGGCACGCTGGAGCAGATTTTGCGCGGGCCAGCTCAGTTGGACGATGGAACCCATAACTTCTTGGGCGCTATTCAGACCAGCATGGGAACTTTGGGCGCTAAAGATCTCAAAGAGATGCAGCAGGTAGAAGTAGTGATTGCTCCTTCTCTACTCACTGAAGGCAAGGTCTATCAGAAAGCTCAGCAGTTGGGAATGGGCAAATAGCGTAGACCGCCTGGTGCAAGTGATCAGTCAAATAATCTCAGAAACCAGAAGAAATACGGTGGAATCATGTCAAAAAGGTGAACTGTAGTACTGAAACTTTAAGACTTGTCTCTGATAGGCATAGAAACCGATGGCAAATCCCAAACAGTCTTCTACAATTAGGTGAAGCGGAGACGCAAGTTTCCGTTCACTCCTCACACCAACTCCGCCCAAGTCTTTTGATTTGGGCGGTTCCTTTTGTCATAATTTTGACCATAGCAACTTTGACGGCCACTAGCACGATGGTCAAAACGATAATTCTCAGAATTTCTCAGAACTATTCAATCAGAATAGATGAGTTAGTAACCGTAGCTCGTGGCATCTATCTCTATAGGCTTAATCTGTAAGAAATCTGTAAGGGCCGAGATTAAGGTCAGGTTTTGACTATGGTAAGATCAGCGTACATGAGTGACTAAGGATTTTAAAAATAATGTCAGCCTCACAGGTCACAGATTCGACATTTAAGCAAGAAGTTTTGGAAAATGAAACGCCAGTTCTGGTGGATTTCTGGGCGCCTTGGTGTGGACCCTGCCGTATGGTGGCTCCCGTTGTGGACGAAATTTCTGAGCAGTATGACGGCCAGGTTAAGGTTGTCAAAGTAAACACGGATGAAAACCCCAGTGTGGCTAGCCAATACGGCATTCGCAGTATTCCTACGCTGATGATATTTAAAGGCGGGCAGCGAGTCGATATGGTTGTGGGCGCAGTTCCTAAAACAACTTTGGCCAATACTTTAGAGAAATACCTCTAAGCTCCCTGCCCTTTAAGGTTTAGTTCAGTTTGCGTTCCTTCTCTGAACTTGTTGAGTGACCGAGTGCGCTTCGGTACTATCTTTCAAAATAGACAGTCCCTGTTGTTGACTTGTTTTATACATCAAAAGGCTCTAGCGATTATTTGCTAGAGCCTTTTGTCGGTCTGGCTGTTACGCTGCCATAGCATGATTTCCCTTAGGAGAGGCTCCGCGATCTCATGACCACCCTCTCATTGTTACTCGTTCTACATCGTCATTAAAAAAATACTTTCTTGCGGAAGAGAAAAGGACGTAAAAAGTAATAGGCAAGAATGTGTGAATGCCTTTAGTATCTTTTATTCCCTGCTGTACTTTATTGCCGTTGACTATGGAAGTTCAATCTTTCTCGGATGCTAACGCTAGTGGATTAGGTCAATCGCAGTTACGGGCTGATTTGCTTCAGACATTGGACCGACTGCCTAGCTTAGAAAATGGTGCACTCATTGCACGGATTATGGAAACGCTGGTGCGGATGGCCAACCAGGAAGCTGAGCGGCTGGACTGGAAAATCTTGAGTAATTCTTTGTTGGATATGGAGGGCGGATTTCAGGCCTTTTATCCCTATCGTCATACTCGGAAAGTCACGGTGTTTGGGTCGGCTCGCACGCCAAGTAGTCAGCCTGAATACCAGATGGCAATGGAGTTTTCCCGGCGGGTGACTAAACAGGGTTTCATGGTGATGACCGGTGCGGGTGGCGGCATTATGCAGGCGGGTAATGAAGGTGCAGGGCGCGATCGCTCTTTTGGCCTCAATATTCAGCTGCCGTTTGAGCAAGGCGCCAACCCTGTGATGACCGGTGACAACAAGCTGTTGGACTTTAAGTACTTTTTTACTCGCAAGCTGTTCTTTTTGAAAGAGAGTGATGCGATCGCACTTTTCCCTGGCGGCTTTGGTACCCAAGATGAAGCCTTCGAATCCCTGACGCTGATCCAAACCGGCAAGGCCAGTCCCTTACCTGTTGTGCTCATTGACAAACCTGGCGGTGACTACTGGAAAAGTTGGGACTATTACATCCGCAATCGCCTGCTCGATCAGCAGCTAATTAGCCCCGATGACACGAGCCTGTACCACCTCACTGACAGTATTGATGACGCACTAGAGTCTATTGAAAGCTTCTATCGGATGTATCACTCTAGCCGCTATGTCGATGGCCAGCTGGTCATTCGTCTCAAGGCCAATCTGTGCCCTGGGGGGATCGACCAACTCAACGAGGAATTTGCCGATATTTTGAGTCGTGGCACTATTCGGGAGGTGTCTGCTTTTGAGGCTGAGCGTGGGGATGAAACTGCGGCCTTACCTCGACTGGCGCTGTATTTTAATCAGAGAAGCTTGGGCCGACTGCATCAGATGATTCGCTATCTTGGCAAAATTGGTATTGCCTGTGATGCTGTTCAGCATCCTGAGCAGAAATAAAGAAGTATCCCGCGTCAATCCATACAGATTGACGCAGGATTACTGACTGGATAAGCCGAATCTTAGCTGTCTTTCTGTGCTGATTTTGCGCTATCAAACGCCGCGCTCTAAATGGAGGAGTATGCCCCGTGCGATCGCTCTAGCCATGCGAGCACGCCAAGCTGGATCTGCCAAATTGGGTGCATCTTCTGCGCCCGTTACAAAGCCGGTTTCGACTAAGATAGCGGGCATTGACGTGCGACGAATGACGTAGAACCGAGCGCTGCGAACCCGGCGATCGCGAATGCCCATTTCGCTGAGTACGGTGCTGTGTACAGTGTTTGCTAACCGTTGCCCCGCTGCCGAAGAGTAGAACGTCTCTAACCCGTTTACGTCGGGGCGGCTCATGCTAATGGCATTGGCGTGAATGCTGACAAAAACACTGGCGTTGGCGCGTTCTGCAATCTGGACTCTAGGGGCCAAATCTACTTCCATGTCGCGATCGCGCGTCAGCACAACATTGACGCCTTGTGCTCGCAATATCTCGGCAACCTGTGGCGTAATATCGTTAACAACCTGCTTTTCTTGCAGCCCATTGATGCCGACTGCACCCGGATCGCGGCCTCCATGCCCTGGGTCCAGCACAACAGTAAACCGGCCGTTGGGTAAGGTTGGCAGTTCTCCCGAGTCGACTTGCCGAGCGCCTGGTGGTCTTCGATCTCTGCTGGCAATAGTGGAAGAGGATCCTGGTGAAGCCGGTCCCTCATCGGGAATGTCGCTGATAGAAACATCGTCTGGCAAAATCACAATGCCGCTGGCGCTAGCCGAAACGTTCCAGTCTGGACTCGCTTCTCCGAGTGCCAGCGTGATTCGAGCGCGGGCAGGAGAGGTCGAGACCTGCTCAAGTCGCCAGCTATCGATGCTGTATCGACCCTCAGGCAGGCGAGCTGGCGTTAGTCCGAGTGCAATAGAGGTTTCTTCTAGCTCTATTGAAATGTATCGCTGACCGTCTTCCTCGTATTGCTCAATGTCAGGCTCAACCGTTTCTCCAGAGGTCCGAACGAAAAATCCGTCAGCGGTGGTTGTCACACCTTGAATTCTTGTCTGTGCGCCCTGAACGGGGCGATTTCTGACGATGTTTTTGCGAGTGCTGTTTGAGCTAGTCTCTGCAGATTCTTCCGCTTCAGACGCGGCGGCAATAGTTTCTTCTGCGTCAGATTCTTCTGCAATAGGCTGTGGCGTTTCGATGGCCTCTGGCAGTTGGACGGTCCACTGCCGAGAGCTTTCTCCGCGTACCTGCACCTGGCTGGGGTCTACTGTGTAGCCAGGATTGTATTCCACCACTAGGCGTGTGGTTTCTGCATCACGCTCACTCACACGAATTTCTTTGATGGCGCCGCCTACTGCAAGGTCCTCTGCTGAGGAAAGCGTTGTGCCTGGCATATCTATAACGAGGCGAGTCGGGTTGGAGATTAGCTGCGCTGTGGGCTGAATGCTGTCGTCGGTGGTGAACGTTAGCCGGTTCTCTTGCGCGTCGAACCGCCAGTCTTGAAGCTGCGCTGCTCCTACAGGGAGCGCTAGTAACAGCGCCCCTGCTAAAGATAGAGCAGGCAGTAGACGATTCAATCTCACAGTGTGTCCTCTTGGTACCCAATAGGTGTGTTGATACTTCCTTCCTTTAAATACTGTGAAGGTTTATCAGCACTTTGTAAATCTAGAAATGTAATTGTTGAACGAAGGGGTTTAATATGAAGCCTTTGAAAAAATCAACCGTTCAGGGGTCAGATGCCTTTCCAAACCTCTTTATGTAGTGGCTAGGTGTGACTCTGGAGAGGGTACGATTCTTTTTTATTGGTTAATAGATTTGTCTTGACGAATTTGACTATGCTGATGGGTTCTTTTGAACTGATGCTGTCGTTTTACTCCATGCAGATTTAAAGACGCAGACAGAGTCCGCCTGTGCCTAACGCTGCTAAATGTTTACGTAGTTCCTCTAGATGACGTTTGGGTGAGTCGTTTAATAGACTGCCCGATTTATTTAGGTTCGCAACAACTATTTGTGTTCTCTTAGATGAGTGGCTGTGAGCTGCCTTACTGTTTGTTTGCATCCTACTTGGTAGTTCATAGCGTAAGCGGTTGAATCCGTGAAGTTGTAGGGAACTTCAAATTTCTACTTACATCTTGACCCCTCGGTAAACCCCCTTGGCAAATCTATGCGATCGCTGCTAGCGCTTCTTGGGTTAGCGCTTTCGGTACCGCTGCGGTGAGCACCTCATGACCAGTCTCGGTGACTAGCACATCATCTTCTATCCGCACGCCAATGCCTTTCCACCGATCTTCAATTTGAGGCTGCGGCAGCTTATCTTCTTCTTCCCCTTCTTTTGGCTGCGTGGGCTCGTAGGTGGGTGAAATATAGATGCCGGGTTCTACCGTCACAATGTTGCCAGGGACGAAGGGCTTCCACGTTTTATCGGGATTGCGAAGGATACCAGTGTCATGGACATCAAGTCCAAGAAAATGACCAGTGCCATGCATAAAGAAAGCCTTGTGCTTTTTGGCTTCGATCAGCTCATCGACATCGCCTTTGAGTAAGCCTAGCTCCACTAAGCCTTCTGTGATAACTCGGGTAGCAGCGTCGTGAAACTCGTTAAATGGCAGACCGGGTTGAACTTTCTCAATGGCGGCCAGCTGTGCTTTGAGGACCAGGTTGTAAATGATTTCTTGTTCTTTAGAGATATTCTCACCCACTGGAAACGTGCGCGTAATATCAGCGTTGTAATACTCGTAGGCACAGCCGGCATCAATGAGGAGTAAGTCGCCGTCTTTGAGCGGTTTGTCATTTTCCACGTAGTGCAAAATGCAGGCATTTTCTCCCGTGGCCACAATAGAGGGGTAAGCGGGACCCAAGGAACCTTCGCGTCGGAAAATATTTTCCATCGCCGCCTGAATCTCGTACTCATACATGCCAGGACGAGCCATTTCGCGAGCGGTGTTGTGCGCCTCTGCGCTGATGGCGATCGCCTTGCGAATTTTCTCCACTTCGTAGGGCGTTTTGATCCGTCGGAACTGCTGCATCAGCAGCTTAGAATCTTCAATTGCAGTTGGGCCAACGCCCTTTTTGGTCATCTTTTGCAGCAGAGTTTGCCACAGACGAATAATGCGGTCGTTGAAATCGCGATCAATCCCAAAGTGATAGTAGAGCCGAGGCGCTTTTGCGACGTACTCCGTGAGCTTTTCTCCAAGTTCTGCAATCGGGTAGGCTTCATCTGCGCCGTATTTTGCCTTGGCCTCCTCTACGCCTGTGCGATATCCACTCCAAGTTTCTAGCTCTTTGTCTTTGGGCTGCACAAAGAGCACAAACTTATGCTCCTCATGAGACGGAGCGAGCACGGCAACTGCGTTGGGCTCATTGAACCCTGTGAGATAAAAGAAGTTGCTGTCTTGCCGGTACAGATAGTCCACATCGTTGTGCATGACAGCTGTGGGGGCACTACAAAAAATAGCTGTGCTTTGGCCCAAGGCTCCAAGCACAGCTTCTCTACGCTGGAGATATTCGCTCTGCATGTGTTTCGTGGGAGGCGTTTAGAATGCTTGCTTAAAAAGCATAGCTCAAAACTTCGATGCGCATCCCATCTGCTGGTAAGCTGCCTGCGCCTACGCTGAGGGTGTTGTCGCCCTGGGTGACAGGTACTCCAGACATCAGCGCTGTAAATTCGTCTACGCCTACAATGTCGCAGGTGTCAGCATCGGCGGCCTGCGTACGGTAGTGAGTGGGGATGACGATTTTGGGATTGAGCGATCGCACTGCTTCCACCGCTTCCTCAGGCGTGTAGGCTTTGGGTCCGCCACCCACTGGAACCAAGAGCACGTCAGGGCGACCGAGCAAAATTTTATCTTCAATTGCAATGGGTGCTGCTGCGCCGCCCAAGTGCACTACGTTCACGCCTGCTTGGGTCCACGCCCAGGCCACATTGTTGCCAAACCGTCTGCCATTGAGTCGGTCGTGGGGCATGCTAACGCCTTGAATCTCAACACCGCCAATGGTGTAGTCGCCCGGTTCATCAATGACTTGAGTGCTGGCGTAGCGATCGCCCAAAAACCCTTCATCAAACAAACGGCTGCTGAGCAGCACTAAGTCCGCTCCTGCGGCTGGTTCTGCGTAACCTGCCGTACAGCCCACCGCCTTAAATGGATTGACAAGGACTCGCTGACCGCCCCCAGTGAACAAAAAAGCGGTATGTCCAAGCGCTGTAATGGTCAGTGGACTACCTTGGGCCTGGTAAGACTGATACTGAGAAGCTAGACCTAATCCAAGGGTGCTTGCAAACGTTGCACCTGCATACTTCAGGAGATTTCGCCGGTTCATAGTGTCCTTGATTTTTCCACGGGGATATTTCCCATCGTGCCGTATGGCGTGACATTCAGCACAGCCAGATTAGGACAGTTTGTTGAGATGGCCTCAGATGCTTGCTGAAGTTCGTGCTTCACACCCCTTTTCAAATTCCTTTTTAAATCCCTAGAAGAAAGTTCTTCAGCAGTTCTTTTCCTGATGCTGTAAGAACACTTTCAGGGTGAAACTGTACCCCCTGAATATGAGGATAGTCACGATGGCGAACGCCCATAATCGTGCCGTCTTCTACCCAGGCAGTCACTTCCAAAACGTCTGGACAGGTGTCTGGATCAATCACAAGGCTGTGATATCTCGTAGCTGTGAGCGGCTCGGCCAGTCCCGTAAAAACGCCCGTATTTTTGTGGCTGACGGGAGATGTTTTGCCGTGCATGAGTTCGCTGGCACCGACGACTTTGCCGCCGTAGACTTGGCCAATACTTTGATGGCCTAAGCAAACGCCTAAAATTGGAAAGGTCGGCCCTAGCTCCTCAATCACTTTGAGTGAAATGCCTGCACTATCAGGTGTGCCGGGTCCTGGAGAAATGACAATGCCGTCTGGCTTCTTTTCAGCGATTTCTTCCAGTGTGATTTGATCATTTCGAAAGACTTCAATCTCGCTAGCAGCTTCTATGGTTTGGCCTAGCTCACCTAAGTACTGCACCAGGTTGTAGGTGAAGCTATCGTAGTTGTCTATCACTATAATCATGGGCCTAGTCGCTATCTAGCAGGGGTCTTCTAAGCACCCATTGTAGAGGTGATTTGCGCGGCTGAGGCGACAAATCAGAGCGCAACCATATAAGCAGAAACCATCATCCACAGCGGCTTTGCAAATATCAGCACGGCGATTAACAAGGCGACAATAGCTGCCATTAGGACTGCACCGGCTGCGCAGTCTTTCGCGATTTTGGCGAGTTCATGATAGGTCTGCCCGACAGTGAGATCTACTAAGGATTCTAAGGCGGTGTTGAGAATCTCCATCACCAGAACAGCGCCGATGGTGAGGCAGATGATAGCGACTTCTGCCCTTGGAATGCGAAGGGTCCAGCACAACAGCATAGCGATGGTGCCTATGCCGGTATGGACTCTAAAGTTTCTTTGGGTTTGGAAGGCGTAGCTAATGCCAGCCCAGGCGTATTTGAAACTGGTGAAGAGGTTGGGAGCAATTTGCCAAGACTGGTTGCGTTCTAAATCGCTCGCGTCTCTTTTGGCCGTTGGATTAACAGCTGGATTTACGGCTGCAATGTCATTGGGTAGCGCGGCGTTGATTTTTGTTGTGTTGTTAGGTGTCAGCGGTTCGTGAGGAAGCGCATCGTTCCGAGAGAGTTTGCGATCGCGGGAGAACTGACTATCACGTTGGAACATATGCAGAAGGGGCCTTTTGGCATCTTTGAAAGAGGATGACGATTTGGCTGCTGACAAGGTTTCTGGTCAAGCAGCTTATCTGTAGCTGCTCGGGGGCTGTGTAATGTCAGCTACTTCACAAATCAACCTTGCCCAATTCATACGTCAACATAACCTGTTTGACTATGACGACTGGGACAGTTTGTGCAAAAAAAACTTCATGAGGATCGCTAGGCAAAACCCTATATCTGGAAAGCTTTTATCTGGAAAGCTTTATTCCTAGAAGGCTCTATTCATAGATTCTTCAAAATAACACCGCCATCCGCTAACTTTCAGCAATCAATTTTTATGAGGGATAGCAATTCTGTCTGTTTATTCAACATTGCTATCAGACGTTCCTCGGTAGGATGGGCCCAACCCAGTAGATGGAGCAGGCCGTGGGCCGTTAGCCACGCCAACTCTTTTTCTAGTGAGTGCTGAGTGCTAGAAGCCTGTCGGGTAGCGGTTTCTACTGAAATAATAATATCCCCCAAGTATAGAGGCTGCTCCTGATGCAGCGCTTCTGCGCCTGGAAGGGCAGTTTCTAATGCCGCAAAGGAAAGGACATCGGTTGGCTTAGCCTGCTGCCGGTAGTCAGTGTTGAGCTGCTGAATTTCTGAGTCGTCAGTGAGGCGTAAGCTGACTTCGTAGGCGTTGATGGGTGATAGGGCGGGTGCGAGTGCCCGTAGCCAAGTGCATAGCCAAGTTTGATAGGGTTTTGTGCGATCAGCATGAGTTTCAAGACGGCCTGGATCGACCGAAGACACGCCTACGGCATCTTCAACAAAAGCTTCTACCTGAATAGGCGTTGTCTGTATAGACATAGCGAGTGTTCTACCTCGTGAGGTAGGCGAGTCCAATAAATAGACCCAACAGACCAACGAAGGATAGAAAGAAGTGATAGAGGGATGTACCTCCTTTTTTGACCATGTTCCGCATGGCGAGTTTGATGAAGCTAGGGGTGGGCTCGCTGAGTGTGGAGGGCTTAGCAGCCGGTTCTAGCTGCTCGGTGGCCGTTGCTGATGGGTCGCTACTCATTATTGAGATATCTCTTCTTGTTGTAGGGGGTATTGGGGGGAGGCTGATTTGGCAAACGCTATCTTTACTGTATACCGGTTAACCTACACGGTGCTTTCTTGCACAAGCTGATTTTCTTGACGGAGATAGGCCTGAATGAATTCTTCCAGCTCACCATTCATCACGTCTGTGACGGCGGTGGTTTCTATGTTAGTGCGCAGGTCTTTGACCATTTGATAAGGGTGGAAGACGTAGTTACGAATTTGGTTGCCCCAGGCGGCTTCTACGATATCGCCGCGAATGTCAGCAATGGCTTGGGTGCGCTGCTCTTGAGCGATGACCAGTAGCTTGGAGGTAAGCAGTGCCATCGCTTTTTCTTTGTTTTGGAGCTGCGATCGCTCCTGAGTGCAGCGCACCGAAATTCCCGTCGGTAGGTGAGTAATGCGCACTGCTGTCTCTACCTTGTTAACGTTCTGACCGCCCGCACCCCCTGAGCGCGAAGTCTTAATTTCCAGATCCTTATCTGGAATATCCAGCTTGACCTCTTCATCTAAGATCGGCATCACCTCTACGCCCGCAAAACTGGTTTGCCTCTTTCCATTGGCATTAAAGGGCGAAATCCTAACGAGTCGGTGGGTGCCTTTTTCGCTTTTGAGATAGCCGTATGCATAGCGCCCTTCAATTTCTACGGTGGCTGATTTTAGCCCAGCCTCATTGCCGTCAGACTTTTCAATCAGCGTGAAGCGATAGCCATTTTGCTCGCTCCAGCGGGTATACATCCGCAGCAGCATCTCGGCCCAGTCTTGCGCATCTGTCCCGCCTGCGCCTGCGTCAATAGATAAAACAGCGCCTTTTTTGTCGTAGGGGCCAGAGAGCAGCTGCTGAAGTTCCCACTGGTCGAGCTCTTGGTTGAGATGAGTGACGGTGCTTTCAGCTTCACTGAGCAGGGAATCGTCTTCCTCTAGTTCTAAAAGCTCCAAAACGGCGCCGGCATCTTCTAAGCCGGTTTTCCATCCCTGCACCTGCGACAGATTCGATTTGTAGTCGTTTAGCTCTTGGAGGTGCCTTTGGGCGTTGGTTTGATCGTCCCAGAAGCCGGGTTGAGCTGAGAGCTGCTCCAAATCTTGAATTTTGGCGTTGAGAGCAGGTACGTCAAAGGTACTCCTGAGCTTTGCCCAGGCGCTCTGAGAGCGTTTCTATCTCTCGTTTTAGGGTAACAGTGTCAAACATAAATAAAGTGATGCAGATGAAACAAAGACCCAGGATCGCAAACACCCTTCTATTGAAGAGAATCCATCAGAAGACTCAAATAGAAGGGTGTTTGTACAGGCTATAGCAGTTTAGTCTCTACCGTTGATGGCAAACTGTAGCATCTAGGCTCAGAGGCATTCGGTTCTTGTTCGCCATCTTGACCTGACGCCACTCCTGAACAGAAACCGTCAGCGCCTCAGCCAT
>JBCBDN010000059.1:0-15913 GCA_038529685.1 Cyanobacteria bacterium J06598_1
CAACTAGCAAAGTAAGAATGCATCCTTACTTTGCTATACAGTGGCATCGAAGCCGATGAACCCGACCGAGGTACCAGAACTAACTGCACTACTCGGATTAGGTGTAGTCGCCTACGGTCTGTTTAGATCTCAGCAAAGGGTGCAAGTGAGCGGCAAAGGTGTTGATAGCTAATGCTCAATCCGCGTAAGGTAAAAGCAGATTGCACCCGTTTGATGTTGCAGCGCTTTTCCCTTAGTGAATCACTAGCTCATGACTGAACATACTGTTCGTATTACGCTCAAATTGTTTGCCATCTATCAAGAAACCATCGGTGTTCCTGAACAAACTTTGGAGCTGCCGGTGGGAACTACTGTGGGCGATGTGCTCTCTCGCCTGATTACGGCTCACCCTACGCTTGCTCAGTGGCAAGACCTTACTCGTTTTGGGCTTAATCTTCAGTTTGTAACTGCTGCTGCCGCTTTGAAAGAAGGTGATGAACTGGTGCTTATTCCGCCTGTTAGTGGTGGGTGATTAGTGGTGGGTGATTTTTTTGGCGATCGCACCCCCCACCAATGCGCTAACAGCTATTGTTCACCAGGTTTATTTTGATATTGAAATAAATAATCTCAAATCCAAGGCCATCAGAAAACCAAACGCCATCAACCGCCTCACGCAGCCAAGAATACAAATCAGTACCGGGTATTTGTAGTTCAGAGGGTTCGCTGGGCACGTTGCCTTTTTCTTCTTGAAACCAGGCCGCCATCGATTCATTCATAGTGGGTGACACTGTATTGCTGGTGAGCTGACCTAAGCTGAGTGACCCTGCCGAATCAATGACGACGCCAATGGCACCTTCTAAAAATTCTCGGTTGGCGTAGCAGCGATCGCCCAAATACTCCAGCTCCAAAACGTCGTTTCTCAAATTTCTAGGCACGGAGGTAGGCGCGATCGCCTTAGCCGCTTCAGAAAACTGAGTCAGACCAGCCAGCGCAGCGCCACTATTCGCTAGCCCTTCGTCGTATGTTTCTGGCGAATCATTCTCTGAGGGGTCAGGATCGTCTTCTGGTTCAAGGTCATCTTGTGGCTCAAAGTCGCTTTGCGGTTCAAGATCGTCTGGTAATTCAGAATCGTCTGCTTCAAGCTCCGTCGGTGGTTCGGGCTCCGTCGGTGGTTCGGGTTCGATAGGCGGCTCAGGTTCGATGGGCAGCTCAGGTTCTGGGGGGGGCTCAACGAATACCGGTTCTGGCGGTGGTGGCGGTGGTGGTGGTTCTAGCAGAGGTTCTGGTTCTGGCTCCGATACAATAGGTAGCGTAGAAATTTGAATAGGATCTAAAACCTCAACCTCGGGCTCTTCTATCACTTCTGGCGCTTTAGGCACGGGTATTAGAAAGCCCAATCCGTGTAGTCCCAAAGAAATGAGCAGCACCGGACTGAGCCATCGCATGAGCGATCGCCCGTCCAAGAATTTTGGCGGAGCCAGTTTTGTAGTGGGTTTCAGTGAGCGCATGCCTCAGATTGACATAAATTAAATCAGACTGTAAGCCACTAGCGGACGCTTGTGCGATCGCCCACACTTCACCTCAGCCTGTTAAAACTACAGGCTGAGTATCCGTCGTTCCGAAATCTTTGCAACAATAGGCACCATCGAAGAATTCTAAAACGAACATGAAAAGGTCTAGCCGTTCGAACCCAACGCCTTACAAAGCCCTTCTGCTGTTCCTTTTTCTGGCTGTGACAGCCATGAGTGTTATCGCCATGCAAGCTGCGAACTTACCCAATCGTGACAGTACCCCACCTGCTGAACTCGCCGCAACTGTTCCTACCCTTCTCACTGATCCCTTCCTTCAGCGCCCCACCGATTCTACCGTTCAAGTCGTGTGGTTCACCGAATTTGAAGGTGAGCAGCACACGGTTGAATACGGTGATGACCAAACCGCGATCGCCATCACCACACGGCTCAGCCGCACCCGCGAAGATAGCGACTCCCTAGTGCAAGACCGCGCCTATCCTACCTTGACCGATCGTCCCATTTGGCGACACGAAGCTACGGTTACTGGTCTCACGCCAAACGTCCGCGTTAACTACCGCGTTCTGAGTAAGACTGTTGATGGCCAGCTTGCCATTAGCGACAGCTTTACGCTTAGTGCTACGCCCACTCCAGATCAATCGCTCACTATTCTGCTCACTTCAGACCATCAGCTCAAGCCACTTGCCCCGGCTAACCTACAAAAGGTCGCTGAAATAGCTGACCGGGTAGATGCTGTTCTCTTTGCCGGTGATTTGGTTAACATTCCTGATCGCGCTTCTGAATGGTTTGACAATGCCGAGGGACTCTCCTTTTTTCCTGGTTTGCAAGGCCGCACAAACCACAGCTTAGATAAAGACGGCACCACCACTCGCTACACAGGCGGTCAGCTGATTCAGCACGCGCCTCTTTTTCCTATCATCGGCAACCACGAGGTGATGGGCCGCTACTCTGATAGCGATTCGCTTAAGGCTCAGTACAACAGCGCGCTGCCTCGCGATCTTGTGGGTCGGTTTTATCCAGCGCCCGATGGTGAAGACCCAACAGAAGAGTGGATAGCAGATCATTCCTACAACACTCAAACCTACGAAGAAATCTTTTCTCTGCCCACGGCCACACTGCCCGACGGTAGCCAAACCAGCACCTACTACGCCACCACCTTTGGCAGTGTGCGCCTAGTGAGCTTGTACGTTACCCAAATATGGCGATCGCCCGCGCTCTCCCCTGACACCAAAGGTCGCTACCGCGAAAACGCCACAGACCTCAACCGGCCCGAAACTTGGGGCTACGGTCAGCACATTTTTGAAGACATTCGTAAGGGTAGCCCCCAATACACCTGGCTCCAACAAGAACTCGCCAGCGACGACTTCAAGCAGGCAAAGTACAAAATCGTGATGCTGCACCACCCGCCTCATACCCTTGGTGGCAACATTGCACCCCCTTTCACCGATCCAGTCGCCAAAGAAAATCGAGCTGACAATGGTGCTCTTCAGTCCATTCAGTATGAGTACCCTGCAGAAGATGACTATATTATTCGCGACCTCGTTCCTTTGCTTGAAAGCGCCGATGTTCAGCTGGTGTTTTACGGACACTCCCACCTGTGGAATCGCTTTGTGAGCCCGAGCGGTATGCACTTTTTAGAGACTTCAAACGTGGGCAACAGCTACGGCGCGCACACGGCAGATAACCCACGTCCGTTGCCCACCGATGAAAGCGTGGCTGAAGCGGGCGATCTGTCTCCCTTTTCATCAGTCGGTGGTGCGACTGGCGACCCTAATGGATTGGAGCCAATTATGCCGACGATTGCGCCTTTGAAAAATGCGGCGGGTAACCCTTTGCCCTACATTGCCAGCAATGATATTACGAGCTTTACCCTGTTTGAAACGGCGACGGGGACGCTGAGCAGCTATTACTTTGATACGCGATCGCCTGATTCAGCCGTTGTTAAATTCGACGAATTCAAGATTGGTTCGTAAGTCCGTGTTTTTGTAGCCTCTTCAGCCAAAATGCTAGGCTAATCAAGCCGCTTTTTCCTCCTCCATGAGTGCCACTCCTGACGAAAACCCCACTATCAATCGCCTACAAACTATTCGGCCAGAACTCTTGAAGCTGCACAAAGCTCTCCTGTTCTCCGAGCGTAGCGTCTATGAGCAAACTCACGGCCCTATCGTGAACAGCGGTGAGTTTTTTCGCCTGGTGACCGAAGATGAATCTTTTAACTGGCTCAGGCCCATTTCCAAATTCATTGTGCAAATTGATGAGCTGCTTGACCTCCACAAAAAAGAGCCGATAGAGCCAGACAGCGCCGCTATCTTGCTAGAGAAAGCCCGTTTGATGCTGAAGCCCAACAAGGATTCTTTGACGCCTTTGGGAGAGCACTACTTTCAGGCTATTCAGCGCGATCCGAATATTGCACTGATGCATGCAGATATTTCACAAAAGCTCAGAGAGAAGATCTGAGTGCTTGAGATCTGAGTGAGTATATATGTAATGAAATCTATGGTGATTATAAATTTCGTAAATTTATAGCCCTGCGATTGGCCCCGACTTCTACACTTGACGCAGTTAATAAAACTGTTACGTCAAGGACGTTAGCCTTTTGATAGATCAGGTGCTGCGGCTGAGCTTTTGGGGGCTTGCAAGAGCCATTGTGTGGATTCGTCCGGTGTTGCCAGCGGTGTGTTTTGTGTTCTTGTGGAGCACGGTGCTGATGGCGGTTTGGAGCTTTTTTAAGAACGTTCGCCAGGGCATCGCTAACGTGCGACAGATGCATCGTATTCCCTGCGCGCGTTGCCAGTATGCGACCAACACCCATCTGATTAAGTGTTCTGTGCAGCCCTACGCAGCCTTCTCGGAAGAGGCTATCGGCTGCCAAGATTTTGAATCGAATGAGACGTACCCAGCGGCGCTGTCTGAGGCGAGTTTTTGAGGGTGGCTTTCACGAGTTTTTGAAGGTGGCTTTCAGGGGCTCTCGTGCTGTATGTCCCTGTTTGATAGTCCAAAGCCTCATATTTGAAACGTGAAAGTTCACTGAAAATTGAAGCTGACGTTTGTCGTTAGGGATTATAACAATAGGAATTGTTCCATTTTGCGATGGCCTCTGATAGCGGCTTCTTGTAGTGGTACAGCTTCACCGTTTAACTTCATCGCCAGACGTATTGAATCGGATGTCGGGTGGGAAAACTCTGAAGTTAAAGCCTTTTGGAGCGAACTTGAGACGCTAATGTTCACTATCTTTATCCTGACTCACAACGAAGAGCTAGACATTGCGGCCTGTATTGAATCTGCTGCAATGTGTGATGACGTGATTGTGGTGGACTCTTTTAGCAGCGATCGCACCCTTGAAATTGCTCAGCGATACCCCCACGTTCGCACCGTTCAGCACGCGTTTGAAAGCCACGGCAAGCAGCGCACCTGGATGCTACGCAACATCCAAACGAAATACCACTGGTCATACATTTTAGAAGCCGATGAGCGGATGACCCCAGCGCTGTTTTCTGAGTGCTGTGCGGCGGTAGAGTCTGGCCGCCATGCTGGCTACTACGTGGCAGAGCAAGTGATGTTCATGGCGCAGTGGATTAAGCACAGCACGCAGTATCCGCGCTATCAGCTCAGACTACTGAATAAGTCTTACGTTTGGTTTGATGACTACGGTCATACGGAGCGAGAAGTGGTGCAGGGCTCGTCAGGCTTTTTGCAGGCGACATACCCTCACTACACCTGCGGAAAGGGCTTCAGCCGCTGGATCGATAAGCACAACCGCTATTCTACCGACGAGGCCAAAGAGACCATCAAGCAGCTTTCTGGCGGTACGGTTGACTGGCGCGCGCTGCTTGGCGGGCGTTCAGAAGTAGAGCGCAGGCACGCACTCAAGGATCTCTCGCAGCGGATGCCGGGTCGCCCGCTGGTGCGATTTATCTATATGTATTTCTTTTTGGGCGGCTGCTTAGATGGGCGAGCAGGCTTTACATGGTGCGTCCTGCAAGCCTTTTATGAGTACTTGATTTTGCTCAAGGTGTGGGAGCTGAAGAACGATCAGCCTATGGCACCTTGTGCGAATAGTGCTCAGCCTGCGGTGCTGCCTAGTTCAGACATACCGCTGCATAAGAACGACGTGACTCATAATGCCGCGTAGCGATGGAGTGTGCTGAAAAATCGCTGAAAGAGCCCCCCAGCCCCCAATTCTGGGGGAGCACCGCTGATCCAGGACAGTCTAGATCTTGATCTCCAGAAAGTTGCTGTGCATCTTGCCTCAGAGCCCCGGAATCGGGGACAGGGCCTCCGTCAGATCAAGTTCGTATTCTATTAGGACAAAATATTTCGCTAGCAGTACCGAACTTGAGATCCAGGTGGCTTTTTCAGGAGATTGGCTTAAGTCATTTTTTAATAGCGTTTCATTAACAATCGATTAGCTTACGAAACAGTACTTTCTAGCGACTTCAAATACTCTGTGTTCACGCCAGATTCTCTAGTCAATGCAATCTTCCCGGTTCTAGCAATCTCTTGAATGCCAAACGGTTTCATCATTTGCTCAATCGCCACCAGCTTTCCGGGGTCGCCTACGACTTCTAGCGTCAGTGCTTCTTTAGAAACATCTACCACGCGGGCTCTGAACAGCTGTGCTAGCCCCACTACCTCTGCGCGGTTGGTGCCACCAGCGGCTACTTTCATCAGCATCAGCTCTCGCTCAACGCTGGGCGTTTCTGTAATATCGTCAACGGTGAGCACGTTCACCAGCTTGTAAAGCTGCTTGGCCAACTGCTCAATCACGCGGTCATCACCGGGGACTACCATCGTAATTCGTGAGATGCCCGCTTCTTCTGCTGGGCCGACCGCTAGGCTCTCAATATTGAAGCCACGGCGGGCAAACAAACCGGCAATACGGGTCAAAACGCCTGATTCATCTTGAACCAGTACAGAAAGCGTGTGCTTCATTACAAAAAACGTCGGCAAAGGCCCTTAATTGAACCTCGCTATCTTAGCTTGATATAGGCTCCGGACAAACCACCTTAAAAAACCGAGACCTGTTGGCGTTTAGTTGCCGGCAGGCGGTGCGACAGGTATGCCAAGCCCAGGGGCGATTCCTGGAGAGGCGGGCGGTACGCCGCTGCCAGAAGGGACGGGTGAGACGCGGACGCCGCCGTTGTTTGGCGAAACGGGGGGAAGGCCACCGTTGGGCGCGATCGCACCGTTCGGGGTGGGCTGCGTTAGGGTGCCACCGGGAATTTGGTCACCAAACTGTCCGGTAGTCGGGTTAGCCTGAGTGGGGTCTAAAGACGCACCGTTGGGGATAGTTGCGAGGGAAACGCGATTGCCGCCGACTGACTTGAGCAAGTCGAATACTTTAATCACGTCTTCGTAGCGGGCGCTGTTGGCGGCGTACAGCACAATGGTTCCGTTGGGTGCAATTTGCTGATGCTGAACGAGTACGTCTTGCAGCAGGCTCAGCGGTACGGCGTTGGCATCGATGTACACTTGGCCGACGCTATCTACACTGACGTAAAGGCGATCGCGGCTATCACCTGCGACAGGTGCGGTATTGTTCGCAGAAGGCAGGGTCAGGTCAATCACCTGCTGCCGGGTCAGGCCCACCGCTGCCAAAATAAAGAAGGTCAAAATACAGAAAATAACGTCAATCATCGGCAGAATTTCAATCTGCACATCCGACTGACGGTTGTTCATATCTACTTTCATGGCACGGTCGGGGGGAAGATGGGTTTACGGGGCGACCAGCGTAAATGGATTCGCCTGGTTAAAAGCTAGGTTAGAACGTTGCGGGCGGCTGCTTTTTGGTAATAGAAGGCGGCTCAGGTAAGTCTACGGTAGGCGAAGGCGGCGTGTTCACCAAGTTTTCGCTCAGCAGGCTAGGCTTACCGTCTGTAAAGGCCCAGGCCTGGCGATACAGCAGCTCCAGCTCGTTGCCCGAGAGTTGAAATACCTTTGCCTGACCAAATACAAACCCCTGAAACAGGCGGTAAAAGGCCAAACTCACGATCGCAATCACCAGTCCAGCTGCTGTACTGATTAAGGCTTCACCAATTCCAAGCGCGGTGCCAGCAGTCGCATCGCCTACGCCCAGAGCGTTTAGGTCAATAGAGCCCAGAGAATTAATCAGACCCACAACTGTTCCCAGTAGGCCCAGTAGGGGCGAGATAGCAATGACTGCTTCGAGGATCTTTTCGCCTCGGCGCATGGTGGCGAGCTCTTCGTTGGCTGAGGTTTCTAGTGCGAGTCGAAAGACTTCGGGGTCAGGGTCTTTGAGTTTGAGCGCTGAGAGTAAAAAGCGGCCCATAGGGAGTTTGACGGCGCGCTGTGAAATTTGGGTGGCAGCGCTCCACTCGCGGCGGGCGGCTTCAAGCACCCGGCCCGAAACTTCACGCTCACGGGTCAAAATTTTGGACCAGAACCAAATCCGTTCCATGATGGTGCCCAATGCCAAAATTGACAAAAAGAGCAGGGGCCACATCGCAATGCCGCCCTGTCTAAACAGTTCCGAGAATTCCACGCTCTCCTCCTAACCACCCAAATTCAATAGGCTAATCATACGACGGCTGATATCTGTAGCCCCTATCTAACGGTTTAGAACACTTATCGCTTCTGAACACTCGTTTAGAATGCTTGAGTATATCTAGCTATCAACGTCGTTATTTTCTGACTCAGTGTAGAACATGAAGGGTTAACCCTTAATCAAATTTTCTCCACTTTTGTCATTTTCCACTGCAAACTCGGCTATTCCGGTCGCTATTTCGCCCGATTTCGCCTTTTGTCTGTCACCTTTTACTGTGGTCGCTACTCTGGTGATTTTTCCGGCGCTCGCTTTGGCAGCATGTCCAATATTTCGTTGGCAGCGCGATCGCACACACCCTCCTCACCCATCGCCTGCTTCATTTGCGCATAGCCCGCAATCATTTTTTGCCGCTGCGCGTCATCGGTCAACAGCTCTAGTGCTGCTTTACTCACCGTCTGCGGCGTGGCGTCCCACTGCAACAGCTCCGGCACAATTGCCTGATTTTCCATCAGGTTCACCGGCGACACAAATTCGGTTTTTACAATCAGCTTGGCCACGATGCCCGTCAGGGTGCTGAGGCGATACATCACCACCTGCGGCACATTCATCAGCGCAACTTCTAGGTTGGCGGTGCCCGACTTATTGATCACCACATCGGCAGCGGCGATCGCCCGCTGTCCGTCGGCCTTATCTATGAGCCTTGCATTCAGGTTGTAGGTATTCGCCATTTCCAAAATGTCTTCACGAAAATCTGGCAGCGACACCGGAATCAAAAACCTGACCTTGGGCTGCTGGGCCTGAATGTAGGCCGCCGCCTCAAACATCACCGGCATAATATAGTGCAGCTCTTGCTTGCGGGAGGCAGGCATCAGCGTAACGATTTGAGCCTCTTCGCCAATTTTAAGTTCAGATCTGGCGGCGGCTTTTGACATGGGCTTGGCCAAAATGTCGACCAGCGGGTGCCCTACCCACTGCACGTTTGCGCCTGCCGCTGCGTAAAATGCGGCCTCCTCAGGGAAGATGGCCAGCAGCTTATCGGTAATTGACAGAATATTTTGCAGGTCTCGTTTGGTCGAAAAGACCCACTGCTGCGGTGCGATGTAGTAGGCGATGGGCACCTGTGGCAAATGCTCACGAATGAACTTCCCGACGGGGATGTTAGGCCCCATGTAGTCCAGCAAAATTAACAGGTCGGGTGGGTTATCCAGCAGATACTGATTGACCTGCTTTTGGAGCTTGCGGCCTTTGATGTAGTAGGGCAGTGCTTCTAGCAAGCCGATGGCGCTGAGCTTGACGGTATTGGCAATAACATTGGCCCCGGCCTCACTCATCTGCTGCCCGCCGACGCCGGTAATGCTTAGGTCAATGCCTCTTGCCTCGGCCTGCTGCTTGAGCGCCTGTATGAGGAGACCTCCTTGCAGGTCTCCAGAAACTTCTCCGGTGTGAAGGAAGATGTTAGTCGTGCTCACTTTTTTTTGCCTGGTACGGGGCCTCTGCGACCTTTTTCCTGAACAGAAGCCTGTAAAAACTGGTGCAGGTGATGAACGTGCTCGTTGTCGGTGTTGGCGATCGCCTCTAGTTTCGCGATCGCCATTTCCAGCGTTAGCCCCGCCCGATACAAAATCCGAAAAGCTTCTTTGAGTCCTTTGTACACTTTGCCGTCAGCTTCTTGGGCAATGCCCGAGCGGCTCAGCAGCACTTGGTTGAGCCCGCGCACGCGGGAAGGGTTGCCTTCTACCATCATGTAGGGTGGTACGTCTCTTTCGATTCGGCTCATGCCGCCGATCATGGCGTAGCGACCAATATGCACAAACTGGTGGACGCCTACGAGGCCGCTGATGCGGGCGTGGGATTCGATTTCGACGTGGCCCGCAAGGGCGACTGAGTTGGCGATGATGACGCGATCGCCTATCTCGCAGTTGTGGGCCACGTGGGAGTAGGCCATCAGCAGGTTGTGATTGCCAATGCGGGTCACTTCTCCGAGCCGGGTGGGTCGGTTAATGGTGACGCATTCGCGAATGGCGTTGTCGTTGCCGATTTCTACTAGGCTCATGGAGCCGTCGTATTTGAGATCCTGGGGTTCAAGCCCGATGGACGCATGGGGAAAAATTCGATTGCGATCGCCAATCTGAGTGTTGCCCTCAATAACCGCATGGGCCCCAATGGTGGTATCGGCGCCAACGGTGACTTTTTCTCCGATGACGGCGTAAGGGCCGATATTGGCGCTAGGGTGAATCTGAGCGCCCTTATGGATCACCGCTGTTGGATGAATCAAAGTAGTCATCAAACCTTTGTCTCCAGCAAAGCCACCGAACGAGTGAAGCACATAACTATTAGCAACCCCAAAAAACTAATCAGCAAACCCATCTACACACATCTTACGCACTGGTTTCTAGTCTGCTGAGGCAAACTGTCCCACCGCTGATAGTCTACGTCAGTAGGTCACCAAACCTAGCGCTCTCATCAATATCTAATCGACAGCCAAAAATTGTCAAACCTCTTGCTATCTAACTCTAGTCATCCATTACAGAGAACATCAGCGTTCCTTCGCAGGCAAGCTGGCCGTCCACCTCTGCTCGCGCTTTCATTTTGCCAAAGCGACCTGCTTTGATCGTAATCAGCTCTGTGGTGATAATCAGCTGATCGCCAGGGACGACAGGTCGACGGAACTTTACCTTATCGATACCTGCAAATACGCACAGGCGACCATCTATCCCAGGCACTTGGCTCAGCACAATTCCGCCTACTTGAGCCATCGCTTCTACAATCAGCACCCCAGGCATGAGCGGACGACCCGGAAAATGACCCTGAAAGTGAGGCTCATTGAACGTTACATTTTTGATGCCAACGGCTTTTTCGTTAGGCACATAGTCAATGATGCGATCTACTAGCGCAAAGGGATAGCGATGGGGCAGCAGCTGCTGAATTTCTTCGAGGGTGTAGGTGGTTTTGGCGTTAGCTGAGCTTTCGGAATCTTGGGGGGCGGTGTCTTCTGCCTCAGCAGAAGCTTTGGGAGAAGACACAGCGACAGAGGTGGGAGCACTAGTTGGCATAAGGCATCAAATCGTAATACGAAAGCTAAAAAAAGAGTGAAGCTTGATTAAGCCCTTCACGATTCTGCCATTAGACGGTGCCGCATGCTACGGATAACCTCAAAAAGACTTTGTTGAAGCAGTCCGATCAAGCGGTCTAGGACAGCTCTTGTAAGAGCTTTTTAGCCAGTGCCACGTGCAGCGTATGGCTGGCTTTATAGGCTGCGTAGTGGGCTCTAGGAAGGGTGCCTAGCAGGGCTAAGTCACCGACGAGATCTAGCAGCTTGTGGCGGGCGGGTTCATTGTCGAACCGCAAAGGGGGATTGAGCCAGCCATTTTGGCCACAGACGAGGGCGTTTTCTAGGCTGCCACCTTTGATTAAGCCTTGCGATCGCAAATAATCAATCTGATGCTCTAGGCCAAAGGTGCGCGCCGGGGCAATCTCTTGAGCGAAGCTATTGTTTGGCTGCATGTCTTTTGCACCCGCCGACCAGCTGTGCCACTGATTGCCAATGGCGGCTAGCTCAAAGTCAATCCCGTAGCTAAAGCGCAGGTCTGGGCTAGGGAAGGCGCTGACCCAGGCGTCGCCTTCGTAGACTGAAATGGGTTCGCTGAGCGGGGGGCGAGTGAGCTGCGGCGCGTTTTGAGTAGTGGTGCCAGCAGGTGCGATCGCATCTATCCACCCCTTTGCTGAGCCATCAATTAGCGGCAGCTCAGGCCCGTCTATTTCAATGCGAGCGTTATCCACGCCAGTCGTAATCAGCGCGGCTAGCAAATGCTCCACCGTCCGAACGGTGAGTCTTTGCGCCGGGTCACCGACGCCTAGCTCAGTGGAGAGCTGAGTTTTGACCACAGACGCTACGTTGGCTGGAATCCTCCTAGCAGACTCGCCTGTACCCGACAAGTCCGACCGCACAAAGTAGCGTCCATCTCCCGGTTCAGCCGGTATCAGGCGAACTGCCGTCTCTTGACCTAAGTGCAGCCCAACCCCAAACACACTGACTGTATTGGCCAACGTACGCTGCTGCGAGTCGCCTTTTTCTCGGTCAACTGTGCCAGCGACAGATTCTGCTGCGGGTCCATCCATTAGAATCTTTCTCCGAAGCCAAAGTGAAAACGACTGCCTTCTTCACTCAAACCATAGTCCAAACGCAGTGCGCCTAGCGGCGTTTGCACCCGGACACCCGCGCCATAGCCAAAGCCGCTACCAGGCTTATCACGCGCGCCCGCAGGGTCTCCAGGAACAGAACTTCCCGAGCCCAAATCTGTACCGTAGTCTGCAAATAGCGCCCCATTCAAAAATTCACTGAACAGCGGAAAGCGATACTCCACGGTCCCTAGTAAGAAAGAGCGCCCCGAGCCGACTGCGCCTTCTTCGTAGCCGCGAACCGAGTTACCGCCGCCTAGAGGAAAGGCTTCGTAAGGTGGGATGTCGCCAATGGCAGTGCCGCCTTGCAAGTTAAACGCAATGGTTTCACGGCCAGCTTCTGAACCAAAGAAACTGACGGGTACATACTGGCTGTAGCTACCGCGCAGCTTGTTATAAAAAATGCTGCCGTTGCCAATGGGTACAGACTGCTCAGAGCCCAATCGAATCAGGCTGCCGCTAGTGGGCGCAGAAGGATTGTTACGCCGATCGAGCACGCCCCCAAGGCGCAGGGTGAGCAAGTCGTCGCGCCCAGAGCTGCTCGCTGTGAGCTGATTGCCCAGTTCGTCTAAGGGCTCTACGCTGCCGTCTGCATCGAGCAGTGCAACGCGCTCATACTGCGCGCCCAGTGAGACTGAAAGGCCGTTGTCTAGCGGACGGCTAAAGCTGATACCGGTGCCCAGTCGGTTGAGTCTGGGGGTGTCACCGTTGCCCAAAATGTCATCGCCATCGGCAATGCCAACTTCTTGGTCGCCGTTATCAAAAATCAGTGAGGTGGCCCGGCGGTTGAACAAGCTGGTGGTGTAGGACGTGCGGTAAGGGTCGCCTGCAATCCAAGGGTCAGTGAAGCTTACGTCAAACAGAAAGTCGCCTCGGGTAGTGACGCGGCCTTCGGTGCGGAGCTTTTGGTTGTTGCCGCCGAAGTTGTCTTCGTTGTAGCTGAGCTGACCAAACAGATCGCCGCGCAGGTTAAAGCCGAGAGAAGCACCGACTGAGCCGGTTTCGCGCTCAGCGACGTTGACGACCATCTTCACTTTGCGCGGATCTTCGTCACCTGGATCGAGCGATAGGCGAATATCTTCAAAAATGCCTAGACCAAAGGCGCGACCTATGTCCTCTTGAATTCGACCCTCTTGGAAAATGTCTCCTGGCTGGGTTTCAAACTCGCGAGTGACAATAAAGTCGCGAGTCTTGCCGCCGATGGGCTCGCCGTCTTCATCAAGCGTCTGGCCATCTTCGTCCAGGAAGCGAACCTCAATCGTTTCGATTTCACCTTCGGCCACAATCAGGGTGACGCTGCCATCGTCTCCAATCTGCGGTGAGGTGGTGACTTGAGCGAGCACGTAGCCGTTTTCTTGATACCAGTCGTTGAGATCTAAGATGCTGTCTTGAAAGTCTCTGAGGTTGAGAATTTCACCGTACTGGGCACTGAAGATCTCGTCTACGACTTCGGGAGGCAGAACCTGGGCATCTCGCACGTCTACGCGGGTGAGTACGGGGTTGGGTTCTACAAAGAAGGTGACTTTTACACCGAGCGGTGTGTCTTCTGGGTTGGCGCGGACGTTGGAGAAGAAGCCGGTGCTGAAGACGCTGTTGATGTCTTCTTGCAGCTGGGTTCTCGTGCTGGTACGACCCGGTACCGTTTCTACGGCTCGGTAAACGGCGTCAACCAGTTCGGTGGTGAGCGGGCGATTCGCGTTGGTAGAGACCACATCTACTTCTGAAACCAGTACGCGGGCTTCTTCAGGGGCTTCTGCCTCTCCTTCAGCGGCTTCGCCTGCTTGGTTTGGAGCGGCAGGGGTGGCATTGTTGGGGGCAGCTGGCGTCGGTGCTTCTGTTTCGTCGGCTTCGTCGGCTTCTACAGTATCTTGCTCGGGTGCGTCATCTTCAGTAGCACCTTCTGGACTGATGTCTGGGGTGTCAATACCGGGGGCCGGGCTGATTTCAGCAGGTGAACCATCGACTGGAATGCTGATGGTTGGGTTGGCGCTATCAGGCGTTACTGGCGTTGGGAGAACGGTGGGAGAAACGACTTCTGGTTCTGTTTCAATGCCTTCTGCCTCACCGTCTGTCTCGATGTCTGTTGGGGTAGGTGCTTGGGCCAGCATGGGTGGCGCTTCTGTATTGATAACACCGTCGAGTAAGCGTGAAAAAGAGGGACTTTCAGGGGTGGCTGATTCGAGGGCGATGTCTGCTGTGGGTGCTTCGGTATCAGCCGCAAGCGGAGCGGGAATATCAAGGTTGGCTTCAAGCGTTGAGGCGCTATCGACCGCTTCAGAAGATTCAGCAGCTTGGCTGGGCAGAGCCGAAATTGCTACTAAGCTAAAACAGGCCAAAAGAGCCGGTGAAACACGCATACCAAGGGGTCCTTATTAAATGTTCATTCCTCACACGCACGCCAATGCCATGAGCAAAAGCGTGTAATTGACTAATGATTATGAGTGAACCATTAAATCAGCTCAGGAAATACTACCGCACTCTCAAACGTCAGCCTAGGAATGGCTGTGACAGCTGGGCAGGCTGCACGTGGCTTCGGCTACGCTCAGCCACCGAGTAGGTTGGCGGGTGAATAGTTAGGGTGCTGTTTGACGGGTGTTAGCGCTGGTGGGCTTCAGAGCTGTTCTAGCTGGGTTAATATTCTGGTGAGAACGGCTTGGTATCCTTCGGCTACGTTTCCGAGGTCTTGGCGGAAGCGGTCTTTGTCTAGGACTCTTTTTTGCTCGTCGGGTTCGTTGGTATCCCACAGGCGGCAGGTGTCTGGGCTGATTTCATCCGCAAGCAGCAGGGCGCTGTCTTTGTCGATGCCAAACTCTAGCTTGAAGTCTACGAGGGTGATACCACAGCTGGCGAAAAAGTTGCTGAGTGCGCGGTTTACGGTTTGGGCTTTTTCGGTGAGCTGATCGAGCTGACCGGGCGTGGTGAGCTGCATGGCGGCTATGCGATCGCGGGTCAACAGCGGGTCGCCCAGCTCATCTTTTTTGTAGTAAAACTCCACCAGGGACGGTTCTAATTGTGTCCCTAGCGGCAGGCCGGTTTGCTTGCACAGGCTGCCAGCGGCGATATTTCGGACCACCACCTCTAAAGG
The DNA here is from genome assembly GCA_038529685.1 of Cyanobacteria bacterium J06598_1. Classification (GTDB taxonomy): domain Bacteria; phylum Cyanobacteriota; class Cyanobacteriia; order Phormidesmidales; family Phormidesmidaceae; genus Phormidesmis. The sequence goes on from JBCBDN010000059.1 coordinate 15,278, forward strand.
AATAATATCGACGCGCTTAACGCGCATTTCTCTGTCGCTGGTCGTTTCGATCAGGTGCGTTGCTAGCCCCTGCTTTTCTAGCAGCTTATATAGATGGGTGGTGACTTTGCAGTTGATGACACCTTTGTTGGCAATCTGCCCTTTTTTTTGCGCGTTGAAGGCGGTCGCGTCGTCTTTGAAGTAGGTGACCAGCACTTCTGGATCATCGGTGGCGTAGATGATTTTGGCTTTGCCTTCATAGAGCTTTTGATTGGGCTTTTGATTGGGCTTTTGATTGGGCTTTTGGCGGTTTTGAGCAGCGTCAGTCATGGGGCGGAGATGTGAGAGATGAAATCAATCTGCTTATTATCGCGGTAAAGCTTGAAGAAACCTCATCTCCGTAACATCACTTGGCTATCGCGTTATTTGTTTCATTGTTATCTATCTCAGCGTTATTTACTTCATTGTCATTACGTGGACGCCGTCCCAGTCAGGGGCTGGGGGGCGCAGGAGATAGGTTTGCGATCTCGACAGGTGCAGTTCAATCGCTTTATCTTCTGGTCTCAAAGCCATGTCGTTTGATCTAGCGATTTCTCTGTTCAGACTCGCAAAGGCTTTGAGACCAGAAGATAAAGCGATTGAACTGCACCTGTCGAG
>JBCBDN010000060.1:0-15830 GCA_038529685.1 Cyanobacteria bacterium J06598_1
TTCACCCGTTCGATTCGGCGGATGCTGCGCTATCTGTACCGATTGGTCGACCTGCCGCTGGGTCTAAAATCTATTTGCTAGACGACCATCTGAACCTCGTACCGCAGGGCGCAGTAGGTGAAATTTATATCGGTGGGCTTGGGTTAGCGCGGGGATACTTCAACCGAGATGAGCTGACGGCTGAGCGGTTTATTTCGTGGGAAGGCAATCGCCTGTACAAAACAGGCGATTTGGGACGTTGGCGAACGGATGACGCACTGGCGTATCTAGGCCGTAGCGATCGCCAAGTAAAAGTTCGCGGGCATCGGGTAGAGCTAGGCGAGATTGAGGCGGCGGTGGCGGCGCATCCACTGGTGAGTGCTAGTGCGGTAACACTTGTGCAGCCAGCAGTGGAAATAGCGCCAGTGTCGTTGAGCTACTGTACTCGCTGTGGGCTGGCATCAAATTACCCAGGCGTCCACTTTGATTCGGCAGGGGTGTGCGATGTGTGCCGCACATACGAGACTTATCAGCACCGCGCGCAGCAGTACTTTCGAGAGTTTGATGAATTGCGATCGCGCCTAGAAGCCGCCCGCCAAAAAAAGAGCGGCAGCTATGACTGCATGATGCTTCTCAGCGGCGGTAAAGACAGCACCTACGCGCTCGCTCAGCTGGTGCACATGGGCTTCAAAGTATTTTCATTCACGCTGGACAATGGCTACATCTCCAACAGCGCCAAAGAGAATATTGGGCGGGTCGTGCAGGCCCTAGGGGTAGATCATGTGTTCGGCACAACGCCTGCAATGAATGAGATTTTTACCGATAGCCTAGAGCGGCACTGCAACGTGTGCAACGGCTGCTTTAAGACCATCTACACGCTGAGTATGCAGATGGCCTACGACATGGGCATACCGGCCATTGTGACCGGGCTCTCTCGCGGCCAGTTTTTTGAAACGCGTCTGAGCGAAGAATGGTTTACGGAGCTATTTGGTCAGCCAGAATTTAACCCAGATACGATAGATGAAACGGTGCTAGAAGCGAGAAAGGTGTATCACCGCAGCGACGATGCGGTTTCTCAGCTGATGGATGTGAGCGTGTTTCAGTCGGACGATATTTTTAACGCGATTGAGATTATTGATTTTTATCGGTACAGCGATGTGCAACTGAGTGAGATGCTGGCGTTTTTGCGCGATCGCCTCCCCTGGATTCGCCCAGCTGATACGGGCCGCTCTACAAATTGCCTGATCAACGATGCGGGCATCTATGTGCACAAACAGCAGCGCGGCTACCACAACTACGCCCTGCCCTACAGCTGGGACGTGCGCATGGGCCACAAAACGGTTGACGAATGCATTGATGAGCTCAATGACGAAATCAACGTCAGCGAAGTAAAACAGATGCTCAAAGAGATTGGTTATGACGTGGCGCGCAGTACCGAAGCGCAGCTTGCAGCCTATTACGCGTTAAAGGATGAGAGAAAGGATAGTGGTGAACAAGAGAGTCTTTCAACAGCGGACTTGAGGGCTTTCCTAGCGCAGCGGCTGCCAAGCAGCTTAGTGCCTGCGTACTTGATTCCTTTGGCTGAAATGCCGCTGACTGCGAATGGCAAAGTGGACTTTGCGGCGCTGCCGGATGCGCAGGCCAGTCGCCCAGACCTAACGGCAGCTTTTGTAGCCCCACAGACCGATGTAGAGAAAACGCTAGCGCAGCTATGGCAGCAGGTGCTGAAGGTGGGCCGTATTGGCATTCACGACAACTTCTTTGATTTGGGTGGCGATTCGATTATGGCCATTCAGATTGCAGCGCGGCTGGCGGATGCGGGTTTTATGCTTTCACCCAATCAGATTTTTCAGTCGCCAACGTTGGTTGAATTAGCTGCGATCGCTCTACCCGAAGTCGCCACCGAAAAAGAAGACTTAACCGGAACTGTGCCACTCTCTCCTATCCAGCAGGCGTTCTTTGCACAGGGCTCACCAGCGCCAGAACAGTTTACTCAAACGGTGTTGTTGGACGTGGACGAAAGGCTTGACTTTGAGGCGCTCAGTCAGGCGGTGACTGTGCTGGTCGCGCATCACGATAGCTTGCGATTGAGCTATACGAAGGAGGGCGATCGCTGGACGCAGCGGTACCAACAGGTTGCTCCAGACGGGCAGGTTTCTGCTTTGGATTTATCCGCAGAAATGAATTCGGCTCAGCGAGTGGATGCGGAAATCTCTCTTTTGCAAAAGCAGCTGAATCTGGCTACGGGTGATTTGGTGCGGGGGGTGCTGTTTGAGCTAGGCGCGCGGCAGCAGCTGGGGATGGTGATTCATCATTTAGCGGTAGATGCGGTGTCTTGGCAGACGCTGCTAAAAGATTTGGAGACGGTGTACCGGCAGGTACGAGCGGGTGAGGATATTCTGTTGCCTCCGAAGACGAGTTCGTTTAAAGCTTGGGTGGAGGGGCTAGAGAGCGTTGAGGTGGATCGAGATGAAGTCGCGTATTGGGAGAGTATGCCTTCGACTCCGCTCAGGCAACGGGCGATGATCAATGATGTTGATAGCGGTAGTTCTTCTTCGACTTTGCTCAGGCAACGGGCGATCAGCGACGGTGCTGACGACGGTGCTGGCGATAGTGCTGGTGACGGTGATTTCTCTGGACTGTATGCAGACTCGAAAACAATCTCACTTCAGTTAGACTCACAAACAACGCAGGCATTCTTGCAAGATTCTTATCGCGATCGCCCCCAAGAAAAACTCCTCGCCGCTCTCACCCTAGCCATCTCTACGCAGCTCAATCAATCCAATGTTCAATTCGATTTAGAAGGTCATGGACGCGAAGAAGATCTCGTCCCGAGCGTACGATTAATCCGCACGGTAGGATGGTTCACAACTTTGTTCCCTGTCGTTATCCCTCGCGAAAGTGACCCCGCTGAAACGCTTCGCTCTGCAAAACGCGTCCTGAGAGCAGTGCCTCATAGCGGTATCGGCTACGGGATTTTACGCTACCTGCAGCCAGCGCAATCCGCAGCGCCTCCTAATTTGCGCTCCTCATCTGACATTTTGTTCAACTATTTAGGTAGCCTAGAACAGCTTTTACCCACCGACTCCCTGTTCAAAATGGCGCAGCCTCTGCAAGTTTCGCGTAGCGGCCAAATGCGGCGATCGCACCCTATTGATATCAGCGCCTACCTGCTCAACGGCCAGCTCCATATGGACTGGACCTACGGCGGCATCCCTGAGTCCACTGTTCAAGCCATAGCCACCGCAACCCTCCACCAGCTAAAGCAACTCATTGGCGCTCCCACCGCCGCCCCCACGGCTGAAGACTTTCCCCTCGCCAATCTTGACAGCCAAAAGCTCGATAAACTCTCTTCTCTGCTTGGCACGCTCGACGGTTTGGAGGAGGGCTAATGAAAAACGTTGCCGATATCTATCCGCTCTCTCCTGTTCAGCTTGGAATGCTGTTCCATACGCTGGCGCAAGATACGTCTGCTGACTCTGGTGTCTACATCAACCAATACACCTGCGAGCTAAAAGGGACGGTGAACCTGTCTCTCTTTCAGCTCGCTTGGCAACAAACGGTTGATCGGCACCCGGTTTTGCGAACGGCTTTCTTGTGGGAAGGGCTAGACGATCCTTTGCAGGTAGTAAGACAGCAGGTGGACTTACCTTGGCAGGTGCTGGAGCTAGTGTCTGAGCAGGATTGGGCGAACTGGATAGAAGACTTTTTAACGATTGATCGCACCCAAGGCTTCAACCTTGCAAAGGCTCCTTTGCTGCGCCTAACGCTCATCCCTTGCGACAACAGCATCACACAGTTAGTCTGGACCTCTCATCACATGCTGTTCGATGGGTGGTCTCTACCGTTGATTTGGCAGGATATGCTGACGTATTACGAGGCTCTGCTAAAAGACGTCTCTCCACAGCTAGAGCCTCTACGGCCATACCGCGACTATATTGCTTGGCAACAGAATCAAGACACAACAGCGTCTGAACTGTTTTGGCGATCGCAGCTTCAGGGCTTTACCGCGCCAACGTCTTTACCGGCTGCGCTAACTGTGGCTGATAATACTCGCAAAGGCTATTCTCAACAGTCCATACAGCTAAAGATAGATTCACTCACTTCATTTGCAAGAGCCCAGCGACTAACGCTAAATACCCTGGTTCAAGGTGCCTGGGCTCTGTTGCTGCATCACTACAGCAGTCAGGCGCGAGTGATGTACGGCTCGGTTGTTTCTGGGCGACCTGCCCTGCTGAAGGGTGTGGAGAAGATGGTCGGTTTGTTTATCAATACGTTGCCGGTCTGCACCACAATCGATGGTGAAGAAGATTTAGTAGATTGGCTTCAGGGCTATCAGCAACAGCTTTTGGACTTGCGATCGCACGAAGCAACAGCCCTAAGCGACCTGCAAAGATGGAGCAATATCCCTGCCGGTAGCTCACTGTTTGAGAGTATCGTGGTGTTTGAAAACTATCCAGCATCCACTGACTCTGATGTCGGTTTTACCGTCGAGAATGCTCGCTACATAGAGCAAAGCAACTATCCGCTAGCGTTGTTGGTTGTGCCGGGTGAGTCCTTAGAGCTAATACTGCTGTATGATCTGACTCGATTTGAGCGAGGTGCGATCGCCCGCCTACTCAAACACCTAGACCTTCTGCTCACGGCCTTTATAAAACAGCCCCAGGCCAAACTCTCTGAGTTGCCAAGACTCACCGCAGAAGAACGCAATCAGCTGGCCAAGGAACCAAACAGCAGTGAGTATGACGATTTAACTATTCATCAGTTGATTGAGGCACAGGTGGAGCGAGTGCCGACTGCGACAGCTGTTGTTTTTGAAGGGAAATCGTTGAGCTATGGGGCGCTGAATGAGCGCGCGGAGGATCTGGCGAGAGAATTGCGATCGCGTGGTGTTTCAAGTGGCGATCGCGTTGCCGTTTGCCTCAACCGCTCTCTCGACATGGTGAGCTGCATCCTAGCCGTGTTGAAGACAGGAGCGGCCTACGTCCCGCTCGATCCCAGCTATCCCGCCTCTCGCCTCGACTACTGCATGCAAGATACCGGGCCCAAAATTGTTTGCACCGAACGCTCGGTGCAGCTACCGGCTGAGTCTGTTCCTCGCTTATATGTAGACGATCCATTGACCAGTGCTACGGCCAGAAGTGATAAGAACCCGCAGCAGGTGGCCCAACCTAAAGACGCGGCCTATATCATCTACACGTCTGGCTCTACAGGACAGCCCAAGGGCGTTGTCGTGAGCCATCGCAACCTTGTTCATTCTACGACGGCACGCTTTTCTGTTTATTCTAATCCGGTAGGATGCTTTCTCCTTCTTTCTTCTATCGCCTTTGATAGTTCTGTTGCGGGCCTTTTTTGGACCTTGTGTCAGGGTGGGACACTAGTGATCGCTCCTCAGCGCATTGAGCAGGACTTGCAGCAGCTGATTGCTTTGATCTCACGAGAGCGGGTAACGCATACGCTCTGTGTGCCTACGCTATATAACCTGTTGCTGAATGAAACAGACCTTTCTCTGCTCGCGACCTTGCAAACGGTCATTGTGGCTGGAGAAGCCTGTTCGCGATCGCTCGCCACACAGCATCATGAAAAACTCCCAAATACCCAGCTATACAACGAATACGGCCCAACAGAAGCAACCGTATGGTGCACAGCCTACCGCGTCCCGAAAGCCCTGCCGCCTGGACCTGTTGCCATTGGCTCTACTATTCTGGGGGCTCAAATTCTTTTGTTAAATGCTCACCTTCAACCCGTGCCGACTGGGGCAATTGGAGAAATTTATATAGGTGGCCCTGGTGTTGCCCAAAGGTATCTCAACCAACCGGAGAAAACAGCAGCGGCCTTCCTCTCTGAAGCTGTTCTCTCTGAAGACCCACTACAACCTCTCTATCCTTCAAAGCTTTATAAAACGGGCGATCTAGGGCGTAAGCGCGCGGATGGCTCTTTTGAATGGCTGGGGCGTAGCGACCGGCAAGTAAAGGTTAGAGGCTATCGGATTGAGCTGGGTGAGATCGAAGAGGTGTTGCGATCGCAGCCCAATATCCAATCAGCTGTTGTCGTTGCGCGTGAGGCATGTCAGTTCTCTGCCGCGCCTGATGCTGAAGATACAGAAGGTTTGCTCAGGGCTTTGCAAGAATGCTCCTATGAAGAGGCTGACGCTCTGCTAAGCAGTGTAGAAGCTCGCTCCGAAGAAATCGCTGTGGAGGAGCCGGTATAACTATGGCGCATATTGTGTGTGTTACCGGCGGACTCACAGGCATTTTTAATGCGAGCCTTGCGCTGATAGAACAGCTTTTGAAGGCAGGACATCATGTGACCTATGCGAGCCCTGCGGACTTTTCAGAGGCGTTGAGTGCTGAGCGTATTCCTTTTGTGCAGCTAGCGCCGTGGGTGATTCAGTCGGGCGATCCGCCGATGGGGCGGTGGGAAAAGTTGAGGAAATTGCGATCGCGTCAGGATCGGGCGATCGCAGCATTCGGTACCGAACACTTTGCCGATACCATCACCGGACTGTTGCCTGATCTCGTCCTGATAGATATTGAAATGCACCCACATATTATGGCCGCTGTAACGGCTGAGCTACCCGTGGCGTTGCTCTGTCCGTTTATCTCTATTTGGAAGAGACCGCATCTGCCGCCGATTAGCACCGGTATTGTGCCCGGTGAAGGCTGGCGTGGCAGCCGGGTTGGCATTGAACTCAGCTGGTTTCAGCACGGGTGGAATGGATGGATGTCTGCGCAGCGAGAGCGATGGCGGCGCATGGGTTTAGACCGCCTTTCTGTATTGCGTCGATACGCCCAAAAGCTAGGCCATCCCTTCAACAGAGCCTATGGATTTAGCCAATGGCTAGTGCCCTATCCACATGAGGATCTGCCTATTTTGTGTTTGAATGCTCAGGAGCTAGCGTTTGAAAGTAAGCCCCATCCACTGATGCATTATGTAGGGCCCTCAGTGGCAGCGCAGCGAAAAGACCTTCGGGTCACTGCTGAAACTAAAGCCTCGCTAGAACAGCTGTTTGCCAAAATTTCTAGCAGACATCACTCATCTGAGAGACCCTTGATCTATTGCGGTTGCAGTAGCTTTATGCGAGGCAGTGAACAGTTTTTACAACAGGTCGTAGCGGCAGTCGCGCAAAGGCCCGACTGGACGTTGGTGATAGGGCTCGGCGGTAGACAAGACCCTTCGGAGCTGTCTCCTTTACCGGAGAACGTACAGGCGTTTAACTGGACACCGCAGCTACAAGTGCTGAGCCATGCAGACTGCGCGATTATCAATAGCGGGGCGCACAGTATTGCAGAGTGTATTCACTTTGGCGTACCTATGTTGGCCTATTCGCTGGAGAATGCCTGCCAAAACGGAAACGCTGCTAGGGTGAAATATCACGGCTTGGGAATTGTGGGCGACTTAGCCCAAGATAGTGCAGCGCAGATTCAAGGGTATTTGCAACAGCTTTTGGAGAGAGACGACTATCGGCAGCGAGTGAAAGAATTTAGCGATCGCACGCGCATATATGGCCAAGAAAATCGAGCTGCAAAAATTGTGGAAAACATTATCTCTCAAGTCCCGCCAGCAGGAGTTAGCAAATGAAACCCTCTGATCAAGACCTCCGTCAACGGCTACACGCGCTCTCTTCTAATCAACGTCTGGCCCTGATTGAGCAGCTGCAAAGCTTGAAAAAAGAGTCTTTAACGCCAGCAAAGGGTTCTCAACAGCTGGTGGCTTATGTGGTGCCTCGCGTAGGCGAAAAGATTGATGCAGCGGCGATAAAAGCAGCTGTTAAGGCCAAGCTGCCCAACTACATGGTGCCAGCAGCAGTGGTTCCTCTATCTGATCTGCCGCTTAACGCGAACGGAAAAGTGGATGTGAATGCGCTACCGGCCCCTTCTAGAGCGGTGAGTCCTTCAGCGTCTGCTACTGCTCCGACAACAGCGGTTGAAAAAACGCTCGCAACTATTTGGCAGGCCGTGCTGGGACTGCCCGCGCTAAGCGTTCACGACAATTTCTTTGAGCTAGGCGGAGACTCTATTCTCAGCATTCAAATCGTGTCACGAGCAAGAGAAGCTGGATTGCACCTAGCGCCTAACCAGCTGTTTGAGCTTCCTACCGTTGCTGAGTTAGCAACAGCAGTGAACCTAGCACCAGCAGTGACGGCAACACAGTCTGTGGTGACGGGCGAAGTGCCGCTAACGCCTATTCAGCGGTGGTTTTTTGAGGAAGGTATGTCGGTGCCGCAGCACTGGCATCAGGCGATGCTGTTTGAGGTGCCCAGTCAGGTGGCGCTCGCTCGGGTGAAGGAGGCGATCGCCCGCCTGTGGCACCACCACGATGCTCTCAGAATGCGCTTCACTGCCAATACTCACGCCTCAAATAGCTGGCAACAGTTCAATGCTGATACTCGCCAACCGCCCAACTGGGTTGAACACAATCTCGCTGGATTAGACCTAGCTCAACAGCGTCAAGCCGTTGCTGAGCATGGACAGTGCCTCCATGAGAGTACGCTGCTATCGCAAGGAAACCTATTCAACGCGATTTACTTTACAAGGGACGCTCACCAGCCTAACTGGCTACTGCTGAGCGTACATCATCTGGTCGTAGATGTTGTGTCGTGGCAAATCTTGCACGATGATTTGCGTCGACTGCTGTTGCCCGCACAGCCGACACGCTTGCCTGAAAAAACAACTGCTCTCAAAGCGTGGGCTGAGCAGCTAGTGGCGCAGGCGAATGCAAGGAAAAGTGAGCTGGGCTACTGGCTAGCTCAAAAAGAGGCCCCCAGCGCGAAGCTACCTCAAGATATAGCCTGTGATGCATTGCCAACAGATGCATTTTCAACAGAAGAGACGGCTCGTACGCTGACAGTCTCCCTAAGTGCAGAAGAAACGACTGCGCTGATTCAACAGGTTCCAGCTGTTTATGGGACTCAAATTAATGACGTGTTGCTAAGTGGGGTGGGCACTTCGCTGCTGGAATGGGCAAATGAGACATCTGCTGAAGAGAAAGAGCACTTGTGTATAGAGCTGGAGTCATACGGCAGGGGAGAATCGGGGGCTGATGTTGATTTATCTCGTACGGTTGGCTGGTTTACAACCACTTATCCGTTGAGGCTGGAGCTTTTGCACGGTTCAGAAGCCTGGGGTGAACTACTCAAGTCGGTAAAAGAGCAGCTGAGAGCCACTCCTGCTGGCGGAATAGGTTACGGGCTGCTGCGCTACTGTGCGGATGACGCGACTCGGCAGGCCCTGTCGGCGCTTTCGCCTGCTGAGGTTTTGTTCAACTATCTGGGGCAGCAGACGGTTGATTCGGGTGTACAGAATGATGTGCGATCGCTCAACAACTTCGATTTGGGCAACCTGCGCAGTCCTAAAAATCAGCGCAGCTACGCATTAGAAATCAACGCCTGGGTCGCGGGCAGTCAGCTTCACTTCAGCTGGACTTACGATTCTCAGCGCTACTCAGCCGATACGATTTTCACCGTTGCACAAAGCTGTTTGCGCAGCCTAACCGAAATCATCACGCACTGCCTCACCTCAGAGCGCGGCGGTTTCACGCCTTCTGACTTTCCTGATGCTACTTTCGATCAGTCTTCACTAGATGGCTTCATTGCCCACTTGCCGGCGTCTATTCAAAACAATATTGACTCGATTTATCCTTTAGCCCCTTTGCAGCAAGCCTTTTTGTGGAACAGCCTGCAAACGTCTGCACGTTCAGGGTTGCTGCATGTACGCGGAACGCTACAGGGCCAGCTGGATTTAGCTCGGCTGAAGCAGGCTTGGTATCAGGTGATAGAATCCCACGCGGCACTCCGCAGCTCAGTGCACTGGGAAGGTGTGCAACAGCCATTACAGCTGGCGGTGAAGCGGGTGAGTTTGCCCTGGCAAGTGCTGGACTGGCGAGATGAAGACGATACAGATGCGCAGATGGAAGCGTTTTTGGAGAGCGATCGCCGCCAAAGCTTCCATCTCAGCCAAGCCCCCATTACCCGACTCACCTTAGTTCGCACTGGCGAGCTGACCTACGAACTCATTTGGACCTGTCATCACCTCATGCTCGATGGCTGGTCTGGTGGTGTTGTCATCAATCAAGTGCTCCATCATTACAAAGCACTTCAGCAAAATAAGTCTTTTTCACCTGCGCCAGTAGCGGTAACCTACCAGGACTACATTCGTTGGCGCAATCAGCAAAGCACCACAGCCGCGCAGCAATTCTGGACTGCCTACCTTAAAGACTTTTGCTTTGAATCTTCGGTATCTAGCTGGTTGAAAACCGGTGAAACAGCTGCCTTACAAAACACCGCCGTTTCTACATCTGTTCGACACACGCTAGAACAAAATAGTACGCCTTTCCTGCGGACCTATCGACTGACGTTTAATACGCTGATTCAAGCTACCTGGGCGCTGTTGCTTCACAGCCGCAGCGGCCAGCTCGATCTCACCTTTGGTGCAACAGTTTCGGGGCGTCAGGCAGATTTGCCAGGGGTGGACTCTATTGTTGGTTTGTTGATTAATGTGCTGCCGGTTCGCGTGGGCATTTCGCCCAAAGAAACGGTGATTGCTTGGCTACAAACGCTTCAGCAGCAGCAGGCGGAAACTAGCCGCTATGCCTATGCTTCTACAGGTGAGATTCAATCCTGGTGCACAGGGAATACGCCGCTCTTCGAGAGTTTGCTAGTGATTGAGAACTATCCCGTTGAAAATCGCGATAAGCGCGTAGAACGCAAAGCCAATTCTGGAGAGAATCACGCTCTCTGTATTCAGAATCTCAGGTCTGGCATAGTCAGTACCTACGACCTAACTCTGATTGTTCAGCCTGGAGACTTCCCGACACTTATTGCCGAATCTTCAACAGCTAATCGTGAAACCTTGCTCGCCTTACTTCATGAGTTTGAGTCGCTGTTAGGCAAGGTGATGGAAAGTGCTGAGCTGAGGCTGCAACAGATTTTGCCTGCTGCTGACGTGGCGGCTGCTTTGCGAATTGAGCAAGCAAAGGCTTCTGCCAAATCAAGCGGCACTGCCGCAGTGAAAAACATTCAAGATTGGCCGCGTAACCCGCTTGAATTGGACCTGCTCAACCTTTGGCAGACTGTTTTAGGCCGCTCTTCACTGAATATCAATGATAACTTTTTCGATATCGGCGGTAACTCTTTACTCGCCCTCCAGCTGTTTAATCAAATGCAGCGACAGTTCGACTGTTCATTGCCGCTAGCGACTCTATTTCGAGCGCCTAGCGTTCGCCAGTTTGCTGCGCTCTTAGAAAAAGACCAAGAACAGTCTGTTGCTAACTGGTCTAGTCTTGTACCCATTCGCACTAGCGGCTCAAGGCTTCCTCTCTTTTTCCACGGGGGCTCTGCCGATGCGCTCACCTGGGCCAGATTCGCCCATCTGCTCGGTGAAGATCAACCCTTCTACGCCTTACAGCGCCCCGACTTGGACGGTAGCGATATTGTTCATCACACCGCAGAGTCTCTTGCAGCGGCCTGCATTCAGGAGATGAAACGGGTGCAGCCAGAAGGTCCTTACGTGATAGGTGGTCACTGCTTCGGCGGGGCGATCGCCTTTGAAATTGCTCAGCAGCTGTCGGCTGGCAAAGACTCGATTGCCGCCCTAATCTTAGTCGATTCTTACTGCCCTAACGCTGTGTCGCATACTGCGTTGAACGGCTTTCAGTCGCAGCTTCAGCTAGCGCTCTTTGCCCTTCGCAAAGCCTACTATTACCACGGCGGCAAAAACCTCACGCAGCTACCCAAAAAAATAAAAAAGCGTCTTCTTCGGGCGTCTATGTCTACTGATATGCCAGCTCAAGTCTCTATCTCAGTCGCTGAGCAGGGCCGAAGCCCAGACTATCAAGACCGCTACACTCGTGCCCAGCAGGCTAACGCAATCGCTAACGATCTCTATCAGCCAAGGCCTTACGATGGTGTCGTTCAGGTGTTTCGGGCGCAGACACAAATTCTCGACTGGCATTATGGTAAGGCAATGGGCTGGCAAACAATGGTTAACAACACAGCGCCTGTTACGACTATTCCAGGTCTGTTCGGTAATCTTTTTAATCAGCGCTCTGCCCCTCTGCTTGCAGATAAAGTCAAAGCTCATCTAGCAACACTCTCCTCCCCATCGGAAAACCTGGGCTCTTTTTAATACCAGAGTTAATACCAGAGCTAATACCAGCGGAGCCGGAGCGCTAAGCTTTAATTGTTATTTGCAACAGTGGACTGCGAGAAGATCAGATGTAAAGGCTATTTATGCAGACGTTAGCCATTGTATGAACTTACTGACGGCTGATAAAACCAGCACTGAGTGATGCTACTTTGGGGGATGTTCATCGGTGGGCAAGGGCTATGGCCAATTCTTCTCAACCCCAAAAAAGACTGCCTGAAAAAATACTACAGGTGGTGCCCAGAATCGCGCCAGATATGGACGGGGTGGGAGAGTATGCGCTCAGACTCTCAAAACGGTTAAGGCGTAACCACGAGATAGACACTGCTTTTTTGGTGATTCGGCCCAGCGATCGCACGCCAACTGAACTAGAAGGGTTCGATGTACACAGCTTGCGATCGCACACGGTAGAGACTTTCCTTGCAAAAGTCCCTTCAGATGTTTCAGTAGTGGTGTTGCAATACAGCAACTATCCCTACCTGCAAGGCAAGCTAGATGCGCCAATGTGGCTGGGCCTAGCGATTAGAGCGCTCAAAGCCAAGGGCATTCTGACGGTTGTCATGTTCCATGAGCTGCCCACGCTCAAGTATGGCGTGCTGCGTCTGCCCAACCCGATTCAAGGGCGACTCTCACGTGAGCTGGCCAAAGATGCCGATGTTGTACTTACGAACAACGAGGCTTTTCAGCAGACGTTGGTGGGTTGGCGATGCGACGGAACCGTGCACTGCATGCCCAACTTTGCCACCATTGGCGAACCAGATCGCGTGCTGCCGCTAGCGGAACGCGATCGCGCAATTGTAGTGTTCGGCAGTACGGATCGTCGCCGCGTGTATCAGAGCAATTTGCCGAAGCTCAAAGAAATTTGCCAGCAGCTTAAGATAGATACCCTCTACGATGTAGGCCGTCCGTTCGAGTGGGATGCTGAGAGCCTTGCAGCGGTTAAAGTCGTGAGCACTGGCATGGTTTCAGACAGCGAAGCAAGTGACCTGATGTCTCGGTCGTTTGCAGGCGTGTTCGACTATCACAGATTTCCGCGTAATTTGGGTAAGTCGACGGTGTATGCTGCATACTGTGCCCACGGCCTCGTGCCGATTTGCAACGGTCGGTTCCTGCGTCCCCAGGATAGTACTGTTGCCAATGAGCACTACGTTGATACATTTACGCTTCATACTCGCTCGCGGCACCCATCCTCTGACGATTGGCTGCAAAAAATTGCGACTAATGCCAATGCGCTGTATCAAACGCGATCACTCAGCCGCTGCGCTCAAACCTATGCAGACCTGATGCACGTTAGCGACCCCCCCCTTCCTGTTTCGTCTGTCACGTCTCCCAACCGCTTACCAAACAAAAATTCTGCGCAGCATTAATAACAAGTGGCTATGCCGGGTACTTTGGGTGGCATAGTCCTATTCAAGCTCTGCATCATGACATGACCACCTCTGTTTCATATCGCAAAATCTTTGTGGTGGGTTGCCCCCGTTCGGGCACTTCTTGGGTAACTAATTTAATTGCCAGCCATCCTCGTGTGGTGACCGTGCCGATCGAGACGCACGTTTATCCGCTGATTTATGAACCTTTTGTCAGGCTGCCCGATCAAGGACTGCGATCGCGTCTCTGCTCTTGGAAAGGCATCATCCGGCGCTACGGTCCGCTACCCTTGTTGCTAGGATTCGAATCATCCGACATCTGGCGCGGCATTTGGCGCGACTACCAAATTCTCAATAAAAAAGACAGTCACGGTCCGAGACTACTGGCAGACAGCTATACCTTCAAGGCCCTACTCCAAACCGCGCAAAGTAGGCCAGGACGCGACCTGCAAAAAGCAGAGCAGGTAATTTGTGACCTGTTCGATCTTTTTTTTTCGCGTCAAGGGCATCCCGGCGATACCTTTTTGGAAAAGACGCCGATGCATATCAGATACGTCGATCGGATCTTGAGCCGCTTTCCAGAGGCGCGCGTGGTGGAAGTGATTCGAGATGGTCGGGATGTGTGTGCCTCTTATAAGGCGCTGGCTCAGCAGTATGCCTGGGCGAGCTTGGGTACAGATGGCGTGATGCGGCAGTGGAAAGACTGCATAGAACACGGGGAGCGCTGGCGAGCCAATGACTCGTTCTCCAAGCGAATTCAACCGATCAGATACGAGCATCTGAGCCAGGATCCAAGGGCTTGCTTGCAGCAGATTTTTGAGTTTGCGGCGCTCGATTGGACTGCGCCACAAATCAGCGCCACGGTAGAGATGGCCGATATTCGCCGGGTCAAGGATCGGGCTGCCGGTGAGTATGTTCGTAAGGGCGCGGTGGGCGATTGGCGGCAGAGCTTATCGGCAGCAGAATTAGAGATTTGCGAGGCGGTTGCAGGATCGCAGCTCCGCCTTCTAGGGTATACGGACCGCTGAGCTATACGCGTCATCAATCTATACGGGTTATCAGTCTATACGAGTCATTAACCTATACGAACCGCTAGCCCGGAAACCGCTTTTGCAGATCATCCCCTGCGATAATTGTGGTTTCAAACAGGTATTTTGAATTGAGCCTGTAGCGCTGGTCTTTTTTAAGCGTGGCCATAAAGTCTCTGTGACCTTTGCGGGTTCGCCCTACCAGGCAGCCAGCGCTAGCCGTCATGATGTTGTTTTTGGGGAAATCGTAGCCCCAGTGCTGATTGATGGCAAAGTTGTAGTTGGTGTCAACGCGATCGCCGGTTCGCATAGCGTCTTTGTTGAGGTCTCTATGCACGCTGATATTATCGACCTGCACTAGCGCTTCGTGGGGCTCAGCAGTGCCGTGTATCCCGATGCGCCAAGCCTTGTATTGGCCAAATTTTATTCGTGCAGCGCCGTTCCTGCGGGCATATTGGCTAATGGGCCGGTAGGTGTAGTGAGAGCCAGGTTCAGTCGTGGCTTCCCAGTTGCCTACAATCTTGGGCTGGCCGTTTTCAAAGGCAATCAAAAGTCTTCTATCGTTGAATGCGTTAGGAAGATCTGCGTTGGGCTTTCCGTTTTGATCGCTTCCTTCAAGATAAACAATGTTGAATTCGTTGGGCCGCACGGCGACTTTGTAGTCTTCTTCCTGCATGTATTTAACAATGCGGCTAGCCAAATCACCGCCAAGATGAACCTCTGGCTGCGGCAAGTCTTTAGGCTGAATGTTCAGAAGCTTTTCAGCAGTTTGTTTGCCGAGGAAGCCTTCTTCTAGCTTGAGGGTCGTTTGAAACTGTTTGAGTGCGCCCGCCGAAATAGGTCCAAATTGGCCATCGGCGCGGGAGGCCAAAAAACCTAGTGAAATTAGCTTTTCTTGAACTTGAATGGCCAGCACTTTGTTTTGGTTAATTGCTTCTAGTCCCAAATTGAGGTCGTGATCCAAAAAGTCCTGAAGTTTGAGATGAAGCTTTTGGGTGAACTGGTGAGCAGGGCTGCCGTTGGCATTGAGGAGTATGCAGTGCCCCTCAAAAATGCACCAGGTGTTGCGGCTGACGCCGTCGGAGCCCGCGAAGAAAGTCTGGTTTCCATCGGGCTTTGACCCGAAGGCTAAGCGAAAGAAGAGGTCGTCTACTTCGTGAAAGTTGGCGACAGGGTATTCGCTGCCTGCTTTAACGGCGTATCTTTGGGTTTCGCTAGCGCCTGAGGGTGCTTCGGGGTAAAGGGTTAGGAAGGTATCCCGTTCTATGAGTAATCAATTCAAGCTCAAAGTCACTCAAGATACCTTCCTAACC
>JBCBDN010000061.1:0-15811 GCA_038529685.1 Cyanobacteria bacterium J06598_1
TTATCGGCTGAAACCGTTGCAGAACAACAGGCAACTCGACTAGCAAACGTCCTAATGCATTAGGACGTTTGCTATATATAGCATCTGTCGACTTGCTTAGGACACTATTCTCGGCTGAAATCATTCTGTAGCAACAGGCAACTCGACTAGCAAATGTCCTCATGCATGAGGACATTTGCTATACATTATGCATTCTGGTTGTATGCATTCTGGTTGAAGAGGACACTTACTTTCAGCACCTGCGTTTGCCAACCCAAACGCTGTGTAACTTAGCCTGAATATCTGGCTGGACACTTTATAGATAGGAATTAGCTGTGTGGCGATCGCATTTTTTGAAACGAGTTTTGGTGCCAGGAGGCAGCGGCATAGCAGCTGCGCTAGGGCTACCGATGCTCATAGCGAGCTGCCGGCCCTCAGCAAATAAGTCGGCCCAATCGGTTGAATCAGCAACACAAACTGGCCAAGCTGAGTCAGCACAGTCAGTATCTGCCAACAAAACGGACGCTCGCAGGGAAACAGCGCTGTGGCGAGTTGCGATCGCCTCAAACACTCGTCCTTTTGCCTTGGAACAAAATAACCAGCTCGTCGGGTTTGATGTTGAGCTGATCAAGGCGATCGCCACGGCCTGCGGCGCAACCTTGGCGATCGAATCACAGCCCTTTGCTGCGCTGATACCCGCTGTACAAGCGCAGCAGATAGATGTAGCTATTGGAGCAATTCCTATCACGAATGAGGGACGAAGTGGATTCGATTTTTCAGTGCCTTATTTTGATTCTGGAATTGCGATCACAACGCATGCCAACAGCAAGAAGCTCAGCAGCTTGAAGGCGCTCCAAAACAAAGCGATCGCAGTTGTCCTAAACACCGTAGGCGCAAGCCTAGCAATTGATATCGACGGGGCACGCATTTTGACTTACAACAGCAGTGAGCAAGCCTTAAAAGCAGTAGAAACAGACGCAGCAGACGCAGCGCTAGTCGCCTTCCATACGCTGAGGAATCTGCTGAAAACAAAGAAGATTTCGCAAGTTCAGCAGAGCGGAGCGCTCCTAAAAAAGCAAAGCTTCGGGATAGCTATTCGACAAATCGAAGCAGCCGAAAGAACAAACAAAGCAGCCACAAAGGAGGTCGCTGAACAAGCTAATGGCGAATCAGCCAGCAGCAGTAGCGAGATTAATCGACTGGAGGCAATCAACAGCGCCATCCAACAGTTAAAGCGCGACGGGACCTACGACACCATTTACCAACGTTGGCTAGGCGAAGACTAGTTTCTACATCACTTCGACCTACGTTCGACCGCAGAGCCTTGCCAAGTCCGCCTGCTGCCAAGTCCGCCTGCTGCCAAGTCCGCCCGCTACAGGGCCCACTCCAAATTCAAACCGACTCTACTGTCCCCACTGTCCGGGATGCTCTGCCATTCAAAATCGGTTGAAAGCCGCACATTTTGAGTCAGCGCATAGCCAAAATTTAGCTGGGTTACGGTCAGACTCTCGCTGTCGCCCACAACCCATGACTGATCGAGCGTAATATCAGCAGCGCCCGTACGAGAAGGCACAAAGCGAAACCGCACGCCCATATTGACGCCATCAATGCGGTAGTCATCGGCAGCCTCGGCGTGGCGATACCCCAGGATGGGAGCAAGGTTGAAGTAGCCACCGAGCGGAAGCACGTAGTAGTGGAGGTCTGTGCCGTAGGCAACGCGATCGCCTCTAAAATTCTGTTGATAATCCGCGCTCCATGTCAGCGGAGTCTTGCCTAAAAAAACATCCTCTACACTCACGACAAAGCCACTGGTGCTGTCTGAAGAAGGGAAAAAGGTGTAGCCCGCTTGAATACGGGTTTTGAAGCTAGGATCAGTACGAATATCAGTCTGAACATTAGGCACTGAATCCGTCCAGCGCTGTAAAACTGGGCTCTGCTCAATGACTTCAGTAGGCAAGTTCAGCGAATCGGAGTCAGGCAAATCGGAGGCAGGTAAATCAGAGGCAGGTAAATCAGAGGTAGGTAAATCAGAGGCAGGTAAATCAGAGGCAAGCAGAGCGTCAGGCGGCATCTCGTTCCGCTCAGCATCTAACGAGTCCTCAGCGGAAGGCGTCTGCTGTTCTATCGCAGGCGCTGCTGCGTCACTAACCAGTTCACTGGCCTGGGTCTGGAGCGCGAATCGCATCGTCAGCAGACAGCTAATAGTCAGTGAATAGCAGAAAAATTGATATTTCATAGCCATAGGGTATCCCGCTGATGGCTCAAAAGTCAGCCCTAAGCTGGCCACTAAAACCAGGTCGTTAAATCTGGCTAGGTAGTCTTTATCTAAAGGGGGTTAAGCCAGATAGTCCAACGGATTCACCGGTTCACCAGAACGACGAACCTCAAAGTGAAGATGAGGCCCCGTCGATAGCCCAGTCGTACCGATAGCGGCAATCGTATCGCCCTTACGAACCGTATCGCCTTCAGCTACATTGAGTCGGCTTGCATGGGCATAGAGCGTCGTGACGCCGTCACCGTGATCTAGGATGACCGCGTTGCCATAGCCGCCATACCAGCCAGCAAAAATGACAATGCCTGTCTCAGCGGCCTGAATCGGTGAGCCGTGCGGCGCGCCGAAGTCAGTCCCCGCATGGAAGCGGCTGTACCCCAAGACGGGGTGAAAGCGACTGCCAAAGTTGCTGGTAATAGGACCACTGCTGGGATAAACCATTTTCCCTGACCTTCGAGCCGCGCGGAGGGCTTCTTCTCTAGCAATTTTGGCTTCAGCGGCTTCGGCCACCGCTACCTTTTCTAAAATCAGCGCGGTAATTTCGTCAGACTCTTTATCTAGCTGATCGATAGCGGCAGAGAGTGCGCCTCTGTTTTCTCGTAGGCGACTCATCAGGCCAGACTGCTGCCGTACCTGGTCAGTGTACTGGTCTCGGCTGACAAGAAGCTGCTGACGGAGGAGTGCGATCGCATTTTTCTGCTGCTCTACCCCTTCCTGCTGAGCCACTAGTTCCAATGATTTTTCGTCTAGAGACACTAGCGTCGCTCGGTCGGCTTTGTACACCTGCTTTAGCCGGTAGCGTCGGTCTAGAAAGTCATTGAGGTTTTGACTTTCTAGCAACAGGGCCCAGCCTTGAGAACCCTGCTGACGCTGCATAAACTGAAGTCGGCCCACAACGGCTGTTCGCGCTTTTTCATAGTCTTGCTGATTGAGTTCTAAATCTTGCTCTAGCCGGGTCAGACGTTGCTCCGCTTGGGCGAGCTGGTACTCGGTATTGGTGATCCAAGCATCTGTGCTTTGAATTGTTTTAGATAGATCGCGGAGGCTTTTATTGGCTTGGTCTTCAGCTTTTTGATAGCGCTCATCGGTTTCGCTGTAGACTTCGATTTGCTCGTCTAGCTGATTGCGCTGTTGCTGCAAAGACTCTAGCGAAGGCGACTGTGCCTGTACAGGGCCATTTAGCAAGCTGAGCGCCAGCGAAAAGCTGCTGAGGAAGAGTGCAATCGTCACCAAACTCAAGCCTGTTAAACGCCTGATTTTTTGCCAGTGCCATAAAACCATGAGGTCAAATATAGATTCAAAAAGCAGTAATGAGTGCAGCCATGCCGAATATAAAAATGACCGAGCCAAAGACCTTGCCAGAAAAGTTGTTAATCTTAGCGAGCCGCTGAGCCGTGAGCCTTTCGCTCAAGTAAGCCATCCCTGACACTAACATCAGCCACCACAGTAGCGAGCCCGAAAATACCCCAAAGACAAATGTGCTCGACTGTAGATAATCGCCCTGCGTAATACCGAAGGCAGCAAAGATAGTCGCAAAGGAGAGAATCGTAGCAGGGTTGGTAAGCGTGAGCGCAAGCGTAGACGTGTAGGCAAGCATAAGACTCTGGCTACGCTCAGCCGTCGAGAGAGATTGAGAGACCGAAGCGTAGGCTTTAGGGGTGCTTTTGGAGAAAAAGGTTTTGAGTCCCAAGTAGCAAAGAAACAAACCACCCACAACCTGGAGATAGTGCTTGTGATTTACCAGGAGATTAGAGAAGGCCGTGAGCCCAAAAACAGCAACGAGGCCATAAAAAGCATCGGCAGTAGCCGCGCCGCAGCCAGAGACAAACCCTGCTAGGCGGCCCTGAGTAAGCGTCCGGCGAATGCACAAAACGCCAATAGGCCCGACAGGGGCAGCCATTGAGAAGCCCATTGCAAGCCCCCTTAACCATACAAACAACACATTAATGTCCTCCTAATTTGGGTCAGCAGAATTTTAGGCAGTAGAAAATCGCCCACATAAATCTGTGAGCCTTGAAGCTGTGAGCCTTGAAGCTGTGAGCCTTGAAGCATGAGTCATGAAGCGATTTGCCTGAACCTGACTTTGCTATAGCCTTCCGCGCTTAGCTTTAGACACTACGAATAGTTACACCCCTTACTATGTAGAGCGCATAGCGCATAGCAAAGTGCGTATAGCCCAAGGGGCATCACTACGTTAGGGCCTTGCCTCGCCTTGGCGTTATGCATCCGCGCTTTGCTACATCAGCTACTCAGAGAGGTCTAAAGGCAAAACGGTTGTTTCTTTTATGGTTCTAAGTGAAATTGTGGTTCGCGTTTGCACGATGCCTTCTAGCCTCTTAAGCTCTTCGCTCAACAGACGCTCTAGCTCAACGGTAGAACGACAGCAAACTTTCAGCAGATAGTCGCCATCACCCACGATGTGATGGCAGGACTGGATAGCACCGTTTTTCTGTACATATGACATCAGCGCTTCTCGGTGTTGGGGATGGCTCAATGTCACTGTGACAAAGGCGGTGACATTGAGCCCCAGCGCTTCGGCATCGATTTGAGCTGCGTAGCCAGTGACCAGGCCCGAACGCTCTAGGCGTCTAACGCGATCTGCGATCGCAGGTGCCGACACCCCAAACTCATCAGCTAGCGCTGTCCATTTCACGCGCCCTCTTGCCATCAAAGCCTTCAAAATTTTCCGGTCTAATTCATCAACATTCATGAACTCATTATAATCGCTTTATATTGAAAAATAATTTTATAAATAATGCTTTAATCGCTAAATAATTTTTATTTTAAGTAATTTAGCGATTTTTTATTTTAAATAAAGGTCGCAATGGAAATATTTTTTCAAAAATTTACTGGGTTGGGACACCAATCTGGGTAAATAAGAGTAAGGCCAAGTCACATTGAGCACTCGATTGACCGATAAAGTGCTGCCAAATAACATCTCAGGCACAACCAAGTGCCCCTCAAACATAAACAGCTTCCATAAAATTTCTACGACATAACATCCCCCCTCACTTCCAACCCAAACAAAAAACGACTCATCGTCCTTTTTGTTTGGGCTCAGCATCTACTCAAGTTCTGTAGTTTCTTATGATTGGGCATCTCACCGCCGCACTTGAAAAAATCGATATCCCAGCTGACTGGATTGGCATTCGCGCTGTGCAGGAAAGCAGCACCTACCGAATCGTGCGCGATCGCTATCCACAGCAAAATGAACGGGTCTTAAACCGGGGCGCCATGATTGAAGTGCTAGCAGGTGGCCAGTTTGGCTACAGCGCTATTAATCAGCTCACCGAAGAAGCGCTGCGTCAGGCGATTCAAAAAGCCTATGAGCAGGCAATAGTCGCCAGCCGCTGGGCCCTGCATCGGTTTACTCAGACCGTTCGCCCGCCGGTTATCGGCAGCTACACGTCGCCTTACCAGCAGCCCTTTGAAAGCTTAGGCGTGGGGGAAATCAACGATCTGCTAAGGCAGCTGTGCAATCGCCTCAAAGTATCAGCAGCGATCGTACGCACCACCGCCGTTGCCCGCACCCACGAAATTGACTCATGGTTTGTCAGCAGCAATGGCTCTCAGATTCATCAGCGAACGCATACCCTTGAGAGTCATTTAAGCGCGATCGCGCAGGCACCCGGCGTCACTCAGTCACGCACCGACAACGGCTACTTGGCCCGTAGCTACCAAGGCGGCTGGGAAAGATTTACCGACGATGCTCTGTGGGAAAGGGCCCATCGAATTGGGGAACAGGCAGTTGCGCTGCTGGCAGCACCAAACTGCCCAGATGAAACGACCACACTTGTGCTAGCCCCAGACCAAATGATGCTTCAGCTTCACGAAAGCGTCGGTCATCCGCTGGAGCTTGATCGCATTTTGGGCGATGAACGGAATTATGCGGGCGGGAGCTTTGTCCAGCCACAAGATTTTGGCCAGCTAGTATATGGTTCGCCGCTGATGAATGTCACATTCGACACCACCCTAGAAGGTGAATTAGCCAGCTACGGATTTGACGATACGGGAACCCCTGCCGAAAAAGACCATCTTATTCAGAATGGCGTGCTTCAGCGCGGACTAGGCGGGTTAGAAAGTCAGTCTCGGCTAGCGGTGCCTGGAGTGGCATGTACTCGCGCTTGTAGCTGGAATCGTCCTTCTATCGACCGCATGGCCAACATCAATTTGGAACCTGGAGATACTGATTTTGAAACCATGATCGCCAGCATTGAAAGCGGTGTATACATGGAGTCGAATCGCTCTTGGTCTATCGATGACCAGCGGCATAAGTTTCAGTTCGGTTGTGAATATGCACGAAAAATTGAGAATGGGCAGCTCACAACCTTGCTCAAAAATCCCAACTACCGCTCAACGACGCCTCAGTTTTGGCGTAATCTGACGCAAGTTGGCGACAGCCAAACCCTGAAAATCTACGGCGTACCCTTTTGCGGAAAAGGTGAGCCCAATCAATTAATCCGTGTTGGGCATGCATCACCTGCTTGCGCCTTCAAAGAGATCGAAGTTTTCGGGGGAGTTTAGCTAATGAGTTTACAGGAATCCGAATCGAGACAGTTTGGTAGTGCCGAGTCAGCTAATAGCGAGCATGCTCGCCAATCTGATAGCCTCTCTGACAACCGAGTGGAGCACCGCATTGAGAAAAGTGGCCCGCAGTCTGAGCGAATACAATCTGAACCGCTGTCTGAACCGCTGTTTGAGGCACAGTCTGAGCCCACCTATGAAAAAACATTTCATCAAATAGTAGAGGCCATTCAACGCCAGCTAGCCCATCAACCCCAGCTTCATTTCAGGGTTTCGCTCAGCGGAGAAGAGAGCCAGTTCACGCGGTTCAATCAATCTAAAGTAAGACAGACTGGTGAAGTCCGCGATGGTCAGATTAGGCTGACGCTGATCGCAACGGCAAAAGACGCTGACGAGGGAGAGAGCCGTGAGCCCCAAAACAAAACGGTGGCGGCAACTCTGCCCTTTGTCGGTAGCTTTGCGACGGATTGGGTCAGTATTCAAAGTGCGATTGCCGAGCTCCAAAAAGACCTGCATCATCTACCCATCGATCCCTACGCGGTTTTACCGACCATTCCGGTTAAGCCGCCCACGCCATCCGCTCAAAATCCCTCATGTCAAGCGCACCCAACTCAAAATCACCGCAGCCGAGAAGTCCACACCGGCCAACTGCTAACCATCGCAGCGTTACCAGAAGCCATTTTATCGCCGGTTCAGTCGCTAGATTTTTCGGGGCTCTACGCGGGCGGACGGTCCTACCGAGCCTATGCGGACTCAACCGGGAAACATCACTGGTTCGAGACCCCTACGTTTACCCTCGACTATTCGCTATTTGGCCAGCAGCCTAACGAGGCCGTTAAAGGCACTATCGCTGGCCAGCAGTGGCATCCTGCCAGCTACGCACAAAGCATCAAACTCGCGCAGCAGCAGCTCTCTCTGTGTGCTCGCCCGGTCAAGCAAGTGCCCAGAGGCCGCTACCGTACGTACCTGGCACCGGCAGCCGTGGCCGATATTATCGATACGGTTGCCTGGGGAGGGGGATTGGGTGAAGCGTCCTTGCGTCAAGGGAACAGCGCCTTTAGCAGATTAGAGAATGGCGAGGTAGCCCTCTCTAAAAAATTCTCTTTGGGAGAAGATTTTCAGCGCGTCGGGCTGCCCAGGTTCAACCACGATGGAGAAGTTGCGCCCGCCCAGCTGCCGGTGATTGAGCAGGGTCAGTGGGCGAATGCTTTAGTCAATGGTCGCAGCGCTAAAGAATATGGCAAGCGCAGTAATGGTGCCAACCGAGAAGAAGCGATTCAAGCACCTTTGGTGGCACCAGGCACTTTGAAGACGGCTGATATTTTGACGCAGCTTTGGACTGGGCTATACGTATCGAACGTACACTACCTCAACTGGAGCGACCTAACCGCTGGACGCATGACTGGTATGACTCGGTATGCTTGCTTCTGGGTGGAAGAAGGAGAAATGGTAGCCCCCATTGAAAACCTACGATTCGATGATGATCTCTATCGATTTTTAGGCGAGGGGCTAATCGACTTGACCGAACAGCAAACCTTTATCCCGGCGGTAGGCACCTACGATAGGCGATCGCTCGGCGGCATGTGGGTCCCGGGGATGCTGATCGAAGACTTCCGATACACACTCTAAGAAGCGACTCATTGCCAGTATGGCGGCAGCTGCCTATTCATCTTTGGGCCATTTCCAATGCTATTCCTCGCTTTAATCGTATTAGGCTTAGTCGTATCGATCTTCGTGATCGTTCTATAGCTTTCCGTACTTAGCTTCAGCTACTACGAACAGTTACAGCCCTTATTCTATAAAGCGCTAAGTACATATGGCAAAGTAAGGATGCATTCTTACTTTGCTAGTAGAGTTGCCCGTTGCTACATAATGGTTTCAGCCGATAGTAGTGTCCTAAGCAACTCTACAGATGCTATGGCAAGGCGCTAACTAGCAAACATCTGTCTATGGCTTCCGAACAGCGACTGTCTATTTCTTTGAGCGGCGTCTTGGTCGTGTTTGCGGCGATCGCTACGGCTATTATCGGCTGGCAGCTCAGAAGTCTGCTGCTGCTGGTGATGATTTCCATCGTACTGGCCTGCTCTATTGCGCCCATCGTCGATTGGGCTGAGCAGTTCCGAATCCCTAGGTGGCTAGGGGCACTGCTCACCTATCTCTCTATTGTTAGTACGCTGGTAGGCGTTGTTTTCCTGATTGGTCCTACCGTTCTCGACCAGATTCAGCTGCTGGTAAGGCAGCTGCCTCTGCTGCTGCGCAAGGCCGCGACTCAAACAGAGACCTGGGCGCTCGCACTTAATGACACCCGGCCTGATTTCACCACGCAGGTCTTTGATCAGCTAGATGTGCAGGCGATCGCAGCTTGGGCTGTCCGCTCCACTCGCCAAGTTGCCTTGAGATCCGTCACCGTCACCACAGATATCTTAGGCACTTTGCTCAGCCTCGTGCTGGCCATTTTTATCTCAGGTTACATGCTGGCCGACAGTGCAACCCTCACCGCTAACTTCGTTCGACTTCTGCCGCAGCCCTGGGATCAAAAGGTCAACCAGCAGCTCCCAGAGATTGGCAATCGTATTGGCAGCTATATTCGAGGGCGACTGATTGTATCGGCAACGCTAGCGTTGGCTACGGGCGTTGGGCTGAGCTTTTTAGGGCTGAAAGATTTTGCGATTGGACTGGGTGCGATCGCTGGAGTAACCAACCTGATTCCCTTTCTCGGTCCGATTTTGGGTGCTATCCCAGCGCTGATTGTCGCTATTCCTCAGGGCGGTTGGATTGTGCTGTGGGTCATTCTTTTTTACGCCACGATTCAAAATATTGAAACCTACATTCTCGATCCGCTATTGGTGGGGTCATCGGTTGGTGTACACCCGCTCTATCAGCTGCTAGCCGTACTGGGTGGCACTCAGGTACTAGGCATCATTGGCGCACTGATTGTGCCGCCGTGGGTGGCGGGCGGCGCAGTTCTGCTCGAAACACTTTACCTACAGCCCAAACTTGAAGCTGAGCGGCAGCATCGCATTCAACCCGCTAAGCAAAAGGATCTCCAAGTCTCCTGATTCAATCAGCCGCGCCTTGAAAAGGCATCTTATAATCGACCTTAGCCAAAAAATGACATCAAGACATCATTGACAACCTTTCACTTGGTCCCTGATGCTGTAGCTTTCCGCACTCAGCTCCAAGCTCTATAGCTTCTGTCAAGTTGCTTATGGCCTGGAGCTTATGGCCTGGAGAACGCTCGGCGCATGGCAACAGGCTGATATAGCAACAGAAAGTAAGGTTTCTAATGCGCGACCCGCTGACACTCACTAAAGCCCTTTCAACTAAACCTTTGTCAACATGAGCATTGTCGTAACGCTAAGCGTAGTCGCGATCGCCCTAATACTCTTCATCATCGAAAAGTTTCCGGCTGATATCACCGCACTAGGCGTCATGGTGGCCTTGGTTCTGCTGAAACAAATCACGCCAGAAGAAAGCATCGCAGGCTTCAGCAACCCAGCCACGATTACCGTAATGGCGATGTTTATTTTGAGTGCTGGCGTTGCTCGCACTGGTATTTTGCAGCAGGCCAGTGAGTGGTTAATTCAGTGGGGCGGTAAAACCCTCAGCCGACAGATCATTGCGTTAGGGCTGATTGTAGGGCCAATGTCTGGACTGGTGAATAACACCGCTGTTGTTTCCGTCTTTTTGCCGATTGTCGAAGACTTCTGCCAGCAGAATCGGATTTCACCTTCTAAGCTGCTGATGCCGCTTTCGTTTGCAACGATTTTAGGCGGCATGATTACGGTGGTGGGCACATCGACCAGTGTCTTGGCCAGCGGACTGGCCGTTAATTTAGGGTTTGAAGAGTTTTCGCTATTTCAGTTCACAGGGTTGGGCATTATTACCTTCGTTATTGGACTGGCATACCTGGCGTTTGTCACGCCGCTGCTCATGCCGAACCGTCAGGTAGACGACCGGGGCCTCAGCCAAAAGTACGGCATGAAAGAATATGTCAGTGAGCTGGTCATTACGCCGAGGTCGAGCCTGGTCGGCAAAACCCTCCGGGCTAGTCAGCTCCAGCGCCGATTCGATGTTGACGTGTTAGAGATTATTCGCAACAACACTCACTTTCCGCAGCCGCTAGCCGATAAAACGTTGGCAGTGGGCGATATTTTGCTGGTACGCGGCGGTAAGCAAGACCTGCTCAAAATTCGAGAAAGCGAAGGGTTAGAGATTTTACCCGATGTGCAGTTTGGCCAGAAGTCTTGGCAGGGCAGTGTAGGCGAGGAAGAAGGGATTGCCGAAGCGCTGGTGATTTCTAACTCTAATTTGGTGGGTTCAACGCTAAAGGATTTGCGCTTTCGACAGCGGTATAACGTGACGGTGCTGGCTATTCGGAGAGGTCAGGAGCTGGTACGCGATCGCATGGGAAAAGTGCCGCTGCGATTTGGCGACCTGCTGCTGGTACAGGGGCCAAAGCAAAGTCTTGTCGGTATGCAAACCAGCCGCGACCTACTGGTGCTAGAGCAGCGAGATCTAGAAACCCTGCGAACCAGTAAGTCTTTTATTGCTCTGTTTATTGGCGCAGCGGTAATCGCCGTGGCGGCCACTACCGACTATCCAATTTTGGTTTCTGCGCTAGCGGGCGTGGTGGCTATGGTACTCACAGGCTGCTTGAAACCGGGCGAACTGTATCAAGCCGTGCGCTGGGATGTCATTTTTTTGCTGGCCTGCTTAATTCCGCTGGGAACAGCTATGCAAAATTCAGGCGCAACTGATTGGCTGGCCAATCAGCTGATTACCATAGGCGGAAGTTTATCTGAGTACTGGATGCTTACCGTAATCTACATACTCACCGTGCTATTAACCGCCGTATTATCGAATAATGCGTCAGTAATTTTGCTGTTGCCAATTGGCGTGCAAGTCGCCAATTCTATTGGAGCTAACCCGCTCACGGTGATTTTTATCATTACGTTTGCAGCCTCTAACAGCTTTATGACCCCGATTGGCTATCAGACCAACACGATGGTTTATGGTGCAGGCGGCTACCGATTTCTAGACTTTTTGAAGGTGGGCGGTCCGCTGAGCCTGATTATGACGATTATTACGCCACCGCTGGCGATGTGGCTTTACGGCATGTAGCTGATAGGAAAGCGTGGTCATTGGGCGAAGGAACTCTCGCAGAAGGGAAGGCTGAACACAATTACAGCCAGTAATCACAAAAACGCATCTACAAAAACGCATCTACAAAAACACATCTATAATCGGGCCTGCTGGTGCCCTCCATCTGGTAAAACCCGCACTGCAATTCAAAAGACCGTTAGGAGATCAAACGAATCATGGCATCAGAACAAAGCGGCGTTACCGTCTGGTTTACTGGACTGAGTGGCGCGGGCAAAACGACCATTAACGATGCGCTAATCGAAAAATTGGAAGAGCGCGATGTCAAATTCGAGGTACTCGATGGAGACATTGTTCGCACTAACTTGACCAAGGGACTCACCTTCAGCAAGGAAGACCGCGATACCAACGTCCGTCGTATCGGATTTGTGTCGGATTTGCTCACGCGCAACGGCGTCATTGTACTGGTGGCGGCTATTTCTCCTTATCGTGCGATCCGCGAAGAAGTGCGCGATCGCATCGGAGACTTCATGGAAGTGTACGTGAGTGCCCCGGTAGAAGTTTGCGAAGAGCGCGATGTGAAGGGCCTATATGCCAAAGCACGCTCTGGCGAAATCAAGCAGTTCACGGGTATCAGCGACCCCTACGAGCCGCCAACAAACCCTGAAGTTACTTGCGAAACTCACAAAGAGACTTTGGAAGAGAGCGTGAACAAGGTGCTTGCTGCGCTTGAAGAGAAGGGTTACCTCCCGGCTGCTGTTGCTGCGTAGGTTGATTTGGGCATCACGAAAACCCAGCATCTGCGATCTCATGCGGTCACAGATGCTGGGTTTTCGTATGCCTACATTTCGCGATGTCTCTTGCCTGTTAAGACATTGGAAAATCGAAACATCAGATTGTTGGAATATCAGACCATTAGGTCATCTAATTCTGAATAGTCAGGTAGCGCTGTATCGATTTGCTTGCCGCCTCGAATCACAATGCGATCGCGCCACGGCCTTGCCATCAGTTCATTGAAGCTCCGCGCCTTAAACACCACAAAGTCCGCAGGACCTCCTACAGAAATTTTGCCCATGCCTGCTAGCCCCATCATTTCAGCTGGATTAGACGTAACCGCCAAGGGCCAGTCTCCAATGGGGTGGTCCAAATGGCCAATTCGAGCAGACTGAGTAAACACTTCTAGGCCGTCGTGGTCGCCGTAAGCAAAAAACGGGTCGCGGCAGTTGTCAGAGGCGATCGCACACCTCACTCCAGCCGCTTGCAGCTCTCTGAGTACCGTCACGCCTCGATATCGAGGCGTCCGTCCCTGCTGTCGGTCTTGCAAATACAAATTACACATTGGCAGGCTCACAACCGAAATGCCGGCGGCCTTCACCGCCGCAATGGTCTGAGCTCTCACATCATCTGACTGCACAGACAAACTGCAACAGTGACCACAGGTAATTCGCCCGGTAAAATCATGACGAATCGCCGCTTCAGCGACCAGGCGCAGCGCAATGTCCTCAGGGTCCAAACTCTCATCCGTATGAAAGTCCAAATCGAGTCCTCGCTCTTTGGCTAGGACAAACACCCGATCAATCTGCTGAACAATCGCCGGATTCATAAAAGCCACGCCGCCCAAAACGCCGCCGGACTCAGCAACTAGATCCGCCAAAGGTTCGCCTTTATCGGTCAAAAAGTAGTCCAGCGTTACTAGGCAGACCGCCTGCAAGTCCACTTTGTGGGCCCAAGCCTTTCTCAGCTGACGAAAAACGCCAAAGCTAATGTCAGCTTGGGCGCCGAATGAATCTAGATGAGTTCGCACTGCCTGAGTCCCATGAGCATAGCTACACTTCAGCCCAAACTCAGCCCGCCGGTACACATCTTCTGCCTGCCAGCGCTGCGTGCTATCACGCTGGACCGTGTCCAGGGCTCCTGCGAAGGTCCCGTCTGGATTTGGACTGCGAGGCCAAATGTGGCCTTTATCCAAATGGGTATGCATGTCGACAAAACAGGGCCAGATCAGGCCGCCCTCAAGCGTAAGGCAAGGCAACTGTTGGGGCTGCGCTGTCCCTGCCGGATGAACCCCTAGCAGAATCCCATCTTTGACTTCTACCTCTACAGCTGCTAACCCCTTGAGTGCGTGGACTGGCTGCGCCTCTGCTGAAAAAGGCAAAGTAGCCGATTGCTGGGCTATAAAAGCCGACGGAATCTGGCCGCCTAGCAGCCAATAGTGACTAGCCTCTGGGAGCTGCAAAAAAGATGTCATATCGTTACGTCAGGTCATTGAGCTAATGATTTCTCGACCCACTCCACCACTTGATGGCCTAGGCGAACATCGTCTAATCGATCGATTTCGCGAATGCCGGTTGGGCTCGTGACGTTTACTTCTGTGAGATAGCCACCAATAATATCGAGCCCCACAAAAATTAGGCCGTCTCTGCGTAGGGCGGGGGCTACCTGCTGACAAATTTCCAAGTCGCGTTCAGTCAGCTCGGTTTTGTCACTGCGGCCACCCACAGCCATATTGCCCCGAAATTCTTTGCCTGTCGGCACCCGGTTCACCGCACCAATCGGGTCGCCATTGAGCAAAATCACCCGCTTGTCGCCCGCTTTGGCGGCGGGCAAATAGGTCTGCACCATAACAGGCTCTTTTCCTTGGTAGGTGCTCACTTCAACCATAG
The DNA here is from genome assembly GCA_038529685.1 of Cyanobacteria bacterium J06598_1. Lineage (GTDB taxonomy): Bacteria > Cyanobacteriota > Cyanobacteriia > Phormidesmidales > Phormidesmidaceae > Phormidesmis. The sequence goes on from JBCBDN010000061.1 coordinate 14,542, forward strand.
AGTTGAAATTGCGATCGCTCCCTTCTAGAAACAAAATACCTTCTCCTCCTTTACCACCCAAAGGTTTTAGCACCCCAGCACCCCAGCGCTCTACTGCTGTTCTGATCACCTGCTTATCAGCACTCACAATCGTCTCTGGGATTGCCTTCGTGAACTGTAGAGCGTACATCTTTTCATTTGCCGCGCGCAGGCCCGCCGGTGAATTAACCACCTGGGTTTTCTGCGGATCAATGCAGTCGAGAATGTAGGTGACGTAGAGATACGGAACCGTCACAGGGGGGTCTTTTCGCATAAAGACCGCATCCATTGTTTCCAACGGCAGCCACTCAGCTTCACCCAGGGTGTACCAGTTGGGTTCACTCACCCAGCGATCGCCCGAGAGCTCCACCGGTTTCATCGTCACAGACTGCACCCAGCCGTGAGCGCGGCTATCTACAACGCCCAATCGCTCAGCTTGAGTAACGTATACCTCATGCCCCAATATCTGGGCCGATTCCATCATTGCCACACTGGTATCGTGGCCGGGGTCCAACCGCTCAATCGGGTCGATGACGAACGCTAATTTCAAAGAAGTGCTCCTAAAAACTATAGAAATCGAAAGCCCGCTCATGGGGTCAACAACCGTGAACACACTGGTTTCACCATGAAAGTAGGATATTCATACGGCTGTTTCTATTAGAGCAGACTATGAAAGCTTGCTTTATTGGCTTGAATCTTTACTGCCCTCACATCTCAGCGTACAAACATGCAAGCTACCTTGGATGTATCTTGAAGAGCTAGCTATCTTTTATCAGTTGCGCAGAGGTAGAACGTAAGCTTACACCACGCGTTCAAACCTACTAATGGCCCTTTGGTATTGTGCCAATTCAGATTGGGTACCATCGCTGATTCATCCGGTTCTTGCGGCTCATTACTGTAAGTGGTAGCTAAGGGTGAGAGGAGATTACTGACATGTTTATCAAAATAGTACAGGCCGGCACAATCACGTTAGCTTTGTACGCTTTGTTAGGACTTAACATGCTACAAACCAGTGCGGCAGCTGGAGAAAGCGTTGAGCCCGTAGAAGTTATGGTGGCGCTAAAGCAGGTCCTCGTTCGAGGCAACTAGATTCTTTTCGACAGCAGTCCATATGGCTAGCGAGCTGAAGTAAGAGGACGCGCTGAATAGAGGACTGACTTGTGAGGCAGTTTCACCCCGCTTGAGCTGCCTCACAAACAATAGAACTGATTGTAAAAGAAACTAGTTGCCTCGAACGAGGACCTGCTTTAGC
>JBCBDN010000062.1:0-15582 GCA_038529685.1 Cyanobacteria bacterium J06598_1
GTACCAAAACAGGTGAGGTAAAATCTGTCGTTTTGGTACACATGCCTATTTCAGTCCCGTGGCTGTATCCCTGCGATTTTAGCTGATTAAATACGGCGGTTCGCTGCTCTAGTGACTGCCACAGCTTTAGCTCGCTAGCGGTGTGACCTACAAGTTCTTCTCGAGTGTAGCCGGAGCGCTGAACAAACGCATGATTGACATCAACATATTGTTCGTTGGTGAGGTTGACGATTGTGGTCGGCAGGGGGGAATTTTGAAAAGCTTTTGAGAACTTTTCTTCGGATTCTTTGAGGGCTGCTGCTGTGACTGCTTGTTGTGCTAATAATGCTTTTTGTTGTTCATTGGTTTCACGCAGCTGCTTTTGGAGCGATCGCAATTCAATCTGATTTTTTACCCGTGCCAGTAGCTCTCTTTCTCTCACAGGCTTGGTAACGTAGTCCACCCCGCCTAGCTCGAACCCTTTTACGATGCTGTCCTCATCGTCTAAAACCGTCAAAAATATGATTGGAATATTACGCGTTCGTTCATCTGCTTTGAGTCGCCGGCAGACCTCATACCCGTCCATCTCTGGCATTTGAATATCAAGCAAAATGACATCTGGCGGGCTAGACTGCGCCGAGGTGAGTGCTAGTGTGCCTTCTGTAATGGGCCTGATATGGTAGCCTTTCTCAGTTAGCACCTTGATCAAAAGGTGTAAGTTCGCTGGGGTATCATCTACTACCATGATGTCGGCAACAGGCTGAGTGTCGGTTCTTAAGTCTGTTGCCGAGTGGGCTGAAGATGTATCCATGAGAGCGCAGTTATTGATCTTCTAGTGGTGTGGTCGAAGGCTTCGCGACAGATAGTTTGGTTTTTTGAATAGCCTGTAAAATTTGAGCGTAGTTAAACTGTTGTAATGCTTGATTGAGTGCTGTGGCGCTCGCTTCATCGTGCAACCGAACTTTTTCTATAAGCGTCACTATTCTATTCCATTGAGATTCGGCAGTGGCTTTTTCGAGTGCTTCTAGCAGCTCAGCAGGCAGCTGCGATAAGCTGAGTTCGCTCAGCGGAACGAAGGCGGCTTGTGACGAGTTTGTGGGTGCATACTCACCGCTGATTTCTTGAGTAATGGGCTCATTTGTACTGGGTTGAGAGGTTTTTGTTTGCCCTCTACCCTGTGAGCTGTAGCGGTATTTCACTCCAATTTGTTCGCTGATGTTGGCCAGCAGCTGAGCTTCCTGGAAGGGTTTGCTCATAAAGACATTACAGCAAGCCTCGCTGGCAGCGGCTTGCTCTTGTGGCCTAGTACTGGCCGAGATGGCAATGATTTTGGGCTGCACTTCCAGTGTGTTGAGTGCTCTGATGTATCGTGTGGTTTCAGTGCCGTCCATTCCTGGCATCCGAATATCCATCAGAATTAGGTGGGGCTCCCAGGTCTGACACAGTGCGATCGCTGCTGGCCCACTCGAGGCCTCCTCCAGTTCAAACCCAATTGGCTCAAGGAGTTTCCTTAACAGTTTGCGATTGGCGCTTTGATCGTCAACAATCAGCAGACGATAGCTGGCTTGCCCTGGGGTTAATCCAATGACCAGGCTGTGGTCAGCTGGGGTGGGAAGCGCTGCGATGCTGGCGGTAGCTGCTTGAATGTGACAGCTGACGAGCGTACCGATACCCTGCGGCGTAGGCTCGCTAAGGGTAATATCGCCCCCCATCAGCTGTGCGAATTTGCGACTAATAGAGAGCCCAAGTCCGGTGCCTTGTGAGGAGGATCGTCCTGTCTGAGTTTGAACAAAGGGTTCAAAAATGATGTCAACTTCATCGGCGGCTATGCCGGGGCCAGAGTCTTCTATTTCAAATTTGAGTGTGAGGGGTTGCTTTAGTCCATTATTTCCTGCCGCGCCGGATTTCATCTTGGGAGACTCTACGCTGGCCCAAAGAAGGATATGTCCTGTTTGGGTGAATTTGAAGGCGTTGCTGAGCAGGTTAATCAGAATTTGTCGGAGCTTTCCGGCGTCTGCGTGAACATATTGCGGCAGGTCGGAAGACTGGCTAACTTCATAGCGCAACAATTTTTCGGTTGCTTTTAGCTGGAACAAGTTGCGCAGGTCGCTCAGCAAGTCGTGCAGATCAAAGTCACTGGGGGTAAGGGTGGTGCGACCAGCTTCAATTTTTGACATGTCGAGCACGTCGTTAATTAAGCTCAGTAGGTGCTGGCCGCTGCTGCTAATAATGTTGACATCTTCGCGATGTTCTTGTGGCAGGGCCTTGGAGCGTTTCATCACCTGGGCAAACCCTAAAATTGCGTTGAGTGGAGAGCGCAGCTCGTGGCTCATGTTGGCCAAGAATTCGCTTTTTACCCGGTTGGCGACTTCGGCAGCGGCTTGGGCTCTTTTGCGATCGCCTATCTCCTGTTCTAAGTCTTGCGTTCGCGCTTTTACTTTGTTCTCCAGTAGCAGCGAGTAGTTTTCCAATGACTGATACAGCTTGGCTTTTTCTAGCGAGGTGGCCGCTTCAGTACACAAGAAGTTCAAAATCGATATGCGATCGCTCGTAAAAATGCCGGTGGTCGACAGGTTGTGCAAATACAAAATGCCAGTCAACGCCCCTTGATTCAACAGCGGTAAACACAGCAAACTCTGAGGTCGGTGCTGCTGCAAATAGTCATCAATGACAGGCAGATCAGTTTTTAGCTGGTTAAGCATAACAACCCGCTGAGTATTTTTTACATACTGAATCAGCTTGATCGGGAGCTGAGTATGGCCGACTAAAGGCTCTGTGCATAGCGTAGTGTGATCGAGCGTTGCGATCGCCTGTAGCTGCCATTCATCATCGTCACCCGGTAAAATCAAAGCGCAGCGGGTGCCGCCTGAGCTTTGCAAAATAATGGTAGTGAGCTGATGAATCAGCTCGTCGAGATGAGCGGTTTGGGAAATGGCTCGAGAGGCCTTGAGGACTGCCGCCAAATCCAAGGAGCTATTGAGGCCTCGCCCCGTCGACTGGCCAGCGTGAGACGAGCCAGCGTGAGATGAGCCAGTGTAAGACGAGCCAGCGTGAGACGAGCCAGTATGAGATATGCCAGAGTTTGTGCCGCGATTGATGTCAACAGTTTCATCAGAATCATGAAGGGCACCCCGATTTAGGGTTTCGGCAGGGTTTATCTCTGTGAGCGTTTCAATAAAGCTTATAGGCTTTGCCTGGGCTTGGAGAATTGACCCCAACAGTTCTGGATAGTCGCGCGCTAGCGCTGCTGTCTTAGCGTGCGCGCCCCAGTGGGCATAGCCATAGTAAGCCTCTTGAAGGTAGCTAGCGGCTACTTTGTTCTTTCCCCAGTTCAGCCAAAACTTAGCGGCCAGCTCATTGGCTAAGGCTTCTTCTTGGATGTAGTCGTTGGCTTTGGCTGCTGCAATAGCACGATCGTACAGGTCAATCGCTACGGTATAGTTGCCCAGTGCATAGTGCTTCTCAGCCTCTACCAGCAGATACTTATGCAAGTGATTCATAGGAGCGTGGTCAGCCCACTGCTTCATCTTTACCTGATTGAGTGCTACTTGTTCTGGTAAAGGGTTTTGTTGTTTTGTCTGTTGTCCTGCAGGGGACTGCTCTGAAGCGGTTACGTCTAGTAAAGGCGCCTCTCGTAATGTTTCTTTTGGCAAGCTGCCTGAATGTTCTTTGCGATAGGCCTCAAGTAATATAAGTGACGTATAAAAGTTTTGAACCACGCTCATCAAAGAGCCTAAAGACGCTTCAGAATAGCTCTCTAACGTTCGGGTGATTGCTATTGCTTGGTCTATCTGTCCAAATAGATAGCACAGCATCTGCTTAGAAAAGTAAATGACATACAGCGAAAAATAGTTGTTCTTGGCCTTGAGCGTGGGCAGCATGGCCTGTTCATCAAAACTCTCTCCTACTAGTAGCCAGGGCGTCCCTGACTGCCCCTGTAGGTTGAGCGCCAACTGCCGCCAAATTTTGGCATAGGTAAGAATATGCCGCTGGTTGAGCTGTTGGCCTAGCTCAATGTAGTTCAGCTGTTTTTGCTGAACCTGCTCAAGTGGCATTCCACCCAGTAGCACCAGGTGCGCGCAGGCGTTTTTAGCCGCATGGCAGGCGTATTCAATATCTCCGACTTCTAAGCCACTTTGCAGACCCTGCTCAAACTGTTGAATGCTGACTTTCACATGCTCTTTCCAGTGAGAGATAAATCCGCCTATCTGTTCGAGTACTTTGCCTCTCATCGCTTGGCCGAGAGGCACTTCTGTCAATTGCAGTGAAATTTGACCACTCCGATACCCTTCTTCAATACTGCCTTCGCCACATCTCGACATCCCATACACCGAGTAAGCGACCGGAGAAACAGCAGTATGTCCTGCGGTTGTGCAGAGATTGACCATCGTCCAAATAGTGGGCTTGAGCAGTTCGGGCTTCCCGTTGTAAATAGCCGAAAACATAGACACCAGAATCCGTAGCGCGGCGACTTTGGCTGGATCCTTCATTTCAGGAACGGCATCGAGCTGCGTAAGTGGTGGCAGCGTAATGGTGACTGCCGCTGGATCAAGTAAGGGAACGCCTAACGCTTCAAGCACTTCAAACCCTTTAGTAACCGCTTCTATCAGCTGATTGTTGCCAATGGCTGCTTGAATTTGAATTTCATATACTTTGATTTTGTCGAGGAGGTTGCGTGCTGCGCCCAATACCTCTTCTATCAAGGGCGAAACCGATGCCAAGTCCAGGTTTAGGTAGGCCACCTCGATATTCTCGCACTTCAGTTCCAGCGTAAACGCATAGTCAGATTCCCAGCTGCTTGCAGGCAACAGATGATTTGCCTTTCGGAAATAAGATAGCGCCGCCGTATAGGCAGTGGCCGCTTTGGCCTGTTTTCCTGCGAGGGCGTTTAGCTTAATCAGTTGCGATCGCGCTTCCTCAGCGGTGGCTAAGCTCGAACCGGCATTGAGCTGATCAACAATCTCAAATAGTGATTTATCGGCTATCAGGCTAGTTTCTAACAGATCGCCTCCCAACAGACTCGCCTTCAACAGCCGCTGACCGATTTGCCAGTGTGATGCCTGTTTTTCCTCTTCTGCAATCAGGGAGTAAGCTGCCTGTTGTACTCGGTCATGCAAAAAACGATAGCCGACTAATTCTTCATTTATTTGCTTCCCTTTACGATTCTCTCCCTGGAAAAATTTGTAGATGATGCTTTCTGGAATCACAAAGCTCTCTTGCAGGGCCTGCCACAAATCTGATGCAATCTCTTCCTGCGGTTTCTCGCACACAATTGCCAAAGTGGCTAAGTCAAACTGGTTGCCAATACAGGCTGCTGTCATGAGTGCTGAGCGAGCGTTGGCAGGCAGCTTGCGCAAGCGGGCGATCATAAAGTCGACTACGTCATCGGTTAGGGCTAGCTGTTGAACTTCACCCAAATTGCACTGCCAGTAGCCAGTATCTGGCTCGAAGGTAATGCAGCCTTCTTGGTGCAGTCCTTGCAAAAACTGAGTGGTGAAAAAAGGATTGCCTTGTGTTTTCTGATAGATCTGCTGGGCGAGTGGCGTAGCCAATTCCACCGGGCAAAGAAGGGTATCTGCGACCAGCTGGGTAATGTTGCTTTCGCTCAAGGGCGCCAGGGTTAGGGTGGTAATATCTGTTTGATTGTGGGGTAGATCTGCTAGTGCCAGCATCAATGGATGTGTTGCAGACACTTCGTTGTTTCGATAGGCTCCCAAGAGTAAGAGATACTCGCTTTTCACATCTTCTATCAACAGCTTTAGTAATCGCAGAGAGGCGGCATCTACCCACTGCAAATCATCGAGAAAGATCACCAGCGGATGTGCTGCCGTGGCAAAGATTTGCACAAACTGACTCAACAACAGATTGAATCTGTTTTGGGCAGCGCTGCCAGAAAGTTGGATCACTGGTGGCTGTGGTCCGATGATCTTCGTCAATGCTGGCATAACATCAATTAAGACTTGGCCGTTGTTGCCCACTACCTCCAAAATGCGGGTGCGCCACAGCGTTAGTTTGGCGTCTGACTCACTGAGCAGCTGTTCGATTAATTCATTGAAGGCTTGCAGGAAGGCGGAAAAGGGGCGGTTGCGATTGAGCTGGTCAAACTTCCCCTGGATAAAATAGCCGTGCTGGCGGGTGATCGGCTTATGGACTTCGTTGACAACGGCGGTTTTGCCAATCCCCGAAAATCCGGTGACCATGACTAGTTCGGCGCTGCCTGCTGAGACGCGCTCAAAAGCCTGGAGGAGTTCGGTGACTTCCAGCTGGCGGCCATAGAGCTTTTCTGGGATGAGGAAGCGATCGCACACATCTCTGGTGCCTAGTTCAAAAGGTGCGATCGCTTCTCTGGCTGTGTCATTATCATTAGCGCCTGAGGACGCCTTTAGCCGTTCTAAGCAGCGCTCCAAATCGTACTTCAAGCCCAGTGCACTCTGGTAGCGGCCTTCCGCATTTTTGGCCATCAGCTTTAGCACAATATCCGACAGCACTGTTGGGATCTCTCCGTTGAGCTGATGAGGCGCCATTGGCGCTTTCGCTAAGTGGGCGTGCAGCAACGCCATCGGATCGCTTTCTTCAAACGGCAGCCGTCCGGTCAGCAGCTCAAAAAAGCTCACCCCGAGTGAATAAAAATCTGTACGATAGTCCAGACTCCGATTCATTCGCCCTGTCTGTTCGGGCGAGATGTAGGCCAGCGTACCTTCTAGCACAGTGAGGTTAGCTAGCTTCTGCTGTTCTTTTGGCAGCAGTGAAGAGAGGCTAAAGTCAATCAGCTGAACATGCCCAGTCTCTGGATGGATAATGATGTTGCTGGGTTTAATGTCTTTATGAATAACGCGCTGTTTGCCCAAATCGTGGAGTGCTTCAGCCAGCTGAATAGCAATAGAGAAAAAACTCTGTAGAAAAGAGTGCTCAGCGGAAAAGTCGCGACTGGCCCAATGCTGTGAGAGTGCGATCGCACCTTGATCTGGAATGACTAAGGCGTACCCTTTCTCGTAGCGCTCTAGGGCCAGCGGTTTTACCACGTGCAGCGAATCTAGCTGGCAGGCAATCGTATGTTGATTTCGGAACTGCACCTGCTGACTCAAGTTAGAACAAGTGTCGCGCAGTACTTTGACAATAACGGGCTGATCGCCCTCACTACACGCCCGAATGCCTCGATATACCAGGGTTTCTGTTCCTGCATAAACGAGTTCTTTAATGCGGTATCCAGGTAAATGCAGGGTAGAACTCATGGGGTATTGCTCGCAGCCTGAAGTAGATCAATCAAACCCCAGGCCATACAGACCTGTGGGTATTTCAGAGGGGTACTTCAGAAATAGTATGTCAATGTAGCCAAAATGCAGCGTCCGCAGTCCAATATCTGGACTGCGGACGCTAGTTCGTCTGATTGCATCAGCTCAATAGCTTCTGCTCATTGACTCGTCAGATGTGTCTGAATCGGTTGACTATTGGTCGTTCTTCTCCAAGTTGAAGATAAACGGTACGCCGCCGGTGTCTCCACCGGTGACCAAGACCCGAGGCATTTGTGCGCCGCCTGCCTTCCAAGCTTCAATCGCCTCTTTTTGCAGCACCAGCTTACCGCCCTGTGCTTTTAGCGTATCGGCAATCAGCCGCTGCGATTCGGCGCGGCCTTTGGCTCGGTTAATTTCTGCTTGGGCTTCTTGTTCAGCCTCTTGCGCCACATACACGGCTCGCTGGGCCCTTTGCTCAGCAATCTGCTTTTCTTCTACCGCCCGCGAAAACTCTGGTGAGAAGGTGAGGTCCACAACGCTTGTATCGAGTACGTCAATGCCGTACTTTTCTAGGCGGATTGCCAAGGCATCGTCAAAGTCTTCTTTTAAGATCGCTCTTTGCGTAATGGCTTCTTCCACCGTCCGTCGGGCGGCTGCCACCTTAAAGGACTCTTGGGTTTGAGGGGCAATAATCTTGTTAACGATATTGGCTAGCGACCCTTGTTTCCGGCGAATTTCTACCATTTTCATCGGGTCTAGCCGAAAGTTAATCGCAAATCTCGCCTTGAGGTCTTGCAAATCTTTAGTGGAACTCTCCGCTGGGACTTCAAACTTCTGCACTGTAATGTCGTAGACATCCACATAAGACACAAAGGGTGGCTTAATGTGGATACCCTCTAGTAATACGCCGTCTTGGGCTGAGCCTAAAACGCTCAGTACGCCTGCTTGCCCCGGATTGATAATCACGAAGCTACTGGCCAGAATCAATGCGACGACGGTTGCGATCGCAGCAATAAATACCGGCTGACTGTTTCCCTTATTCACGCTCAATTCAAAAAACTCCTCTTATATATAGAGATCCCCAAACCAGCAGAGTGCTGGTTCACCAGCGGTTTACTTACAGACCGCCAACTCAACACTACGCTGCCGGCAATCCCAGCAATTCGCCCGATCCTGCTACCACTTCACCGATGTCATAAGCCGCGATACCTTCGTTCTCAAAGAAGTCGCAAGCTGCCTTAGCGTCAGATGGCGGCACAATCACCACGAAGCCAACTCCCATGTTAAAGGTATTAAACATATCTGGCAGGCTGACACTGCCCGCCTTTTGCAGCCAGTCGAACACCGGCAGTACGGGCCAGCTCTCTGCCGTTAGCTGAATTGACTGGCCAGTGCCTAGGCAGCGGGGCAAATTCTCGGGCAGGCCGCCGCCAGTAATATGCGCCATCCCGTGAATCGTGAGCTCAGACTTGAGAGCGGCCAGTACGGGCTTTACGTACAGCTGAGTGGGGGTTAGCAGTGCCTCTCCTAGGGTTTGCCCGCCAAATTCTGTAAGTGTTTCCGACCAGTCGTAGCCTGCTGTGCGCGCTGTTTCACCACCTTCTTTTGGACGATCTCTTTGGCCCTCAGCCACAATTTTGCGCACCAGGCTAAACCCGTTGCTATGTACGCCACTGCTCGCTAGCCCGATCAGGCGATCGCTCACGACGACTTGCGACCCATCTAGCATCTGCCCTTTTTCCACAATCCCCACACAAAAGCCTGCTATGTCGTACTCTCCTGGTGCATAAAATCCTGGCATCTCAGCCGTTTCGCCTCCTAAGAGCGCGCACCCTGACGTTTTGCAGCCGCTGGCGACACCTGCCACTACTTGGGCGAGCTGCTCAGGTGCCAGCTTTCCTGTTGCTAAATAGTCCAGAAAAAACAGGGGCTCCGCGCCAATGGTCAGTACGTCATTCACGCACATGGCCACCAAATCGATGCCAACAGTATCGTGACGGTCTAGTGCCTGTGCCAGCTTTAGCTTTGTCCCAACACCATCTGTACCTGATACCAATACCGGTTTTTGATAACCGGTTGGCAGCTCAAAGCAGCCACCAAACCCACCGAGCGCGCCCAGCACTTCAGGGCGGCGGGTGCCGTCTACCATGCCTTTAATTTTGTCGATAAATGCTCGACCTGCTTCTACATCTACCCCGGCCTGCCGATAGTCCATCGCCAACATTCCTTTTCAAACAGCTAAAAACTGAACCGCAGCCATCGTATAGCGAGCTGAGTAGCGAAGATAGATAGCCAGATGTGTGACCAGTCAGTGACAGCTCTCTGACTGGTCACATTACGAGCCAAATAACGCTATTTGACAGCAAATTGATAGCGGCAAGTGCCACTAAGCTGCTGCCAATTCATCTAGCGTTATATTTTCTGCGACAGCGATGCTAAGACTACATCTAGCGTCTATAAGCCATATTTTCAAACTGAGCACCCTATTTAATCGTCAAAAATGTGTCTTCAGTCACGCTTTGTCGGCGCTGAAATACGGAAATGCCTCTTAAGTGACTATGCCAAGAGAGTGATTTTTGGGGTATTTATATGCACTTAATTGCATAGTCTCAAAAGAACTATTCCTGTATGTGCACCAAATTTTGGTGTCGATTAATCAGTTATCTAGATGACATCACTGACGATACATAAGCATCACGAAATGTTTCAAAGGTGAGTGTGAACCCGGCAAGCCCTTTACATTTCGTCATTACAAGATTTTTGTGAAGCACATATGAAGATTATTCAGTGGGTGGCACGCGAAAATCCCCGGATCTTTATCCAGATTTGTTCGTGTAGATTAGCGATTGTTCACATCAATCAAAGTTTGAGGTTCAGCGCTTCTGTAAAAGCAATGGTTCAGTTTGTAGGTCCGCATTAAAAATCTGCGTCCTTGAACCGTTGAAATGTAGCCGATTATGTCTTTGCTTTCTAAAGGTTCACTTCAAAAACAGTTCACGACTGGTTTCGCAGCAGCCCTTCTGCTCTCTGGTATTACTGCTACCTTGGCCGGAGCACAATCCACCGCCAATCAACTATCTGAAAATAAAGACGTTGAATCCATTGAAGCGACTGTTGCTTCAGAATCCGAAGTTAAGTCCGCAGCAGATGCCGTTGCCTCTAATACTTCTCCCTCTAATACTTCTCAAAGTGCGGCAGAAGAAATTTCTGCCGAGTCTGAGCTATCCCCTGAGCTGAGTGGCGATGTCAGTGTCTATCCCCATGCTATTGATGGCAGGCAGGCTGCAACTCTCTACGTCAAAGACATTCCTGTTCTGACCTTTATTGGAACAGAAGTCGATAGCCTTTCCAACAGCAACGATGCTGTTCCGCTCGCGGCGGGTGAAGCTGCAACCGCTTTGCAAGCTGAGGCCACTGAAGCTGGCGATATCTTAAACAGTGCCCAAGAGAATGATCCAGTGCTTCGAGCCACTGACTTAGGCGCTCAGCTCGATACTGAAGCAATGGATGCAGAAGCGCTTTCTGTACGCTGGCACGAAGAAACCGATGGTTACATCGTTACTTTGGCGGGTGAAGACCTCATTGAGCTAGACAGTAAGACAATCTTGGCTGACACCACTGAAGATGCCGCTGAAGATGCCCTTCAGGTGACTAATCGCCTGCGCCGGTTGATTGGCGATGTAGCGCCTGTTGAGGAGATTGAAGGACTGCCTGAGCCTGAGCCTGCACCTGTTGTAGCGGCTGCGCCTACGCCTGCGATCGCCTACAGCAATGTCGGTGGTGCTTCCTGGTATGGCCCTGGCTTCCACGGCAGGCTCACTGCCAGCGGCGAAGTCTACAACCAGTACGACATCACAGCCGCTCACCGCACGCTGCCTTTCGGTACTCGCGTGCTGGTGACTAACCTCTATAACGGCCGGCAAGTAACTGTGCGCATTAATGACCGTGGCCCTTATGCTGGCGACAGAATCATTGATTTGTCTCAAGGTGCGGCTGATGTGGTCGGTATTACGAGCTCTGGTGTTGGCACCGTTCAGCTAGACATCCTTTACTAAGCGCTTTTCGCTGCGTGCACTCCTTAAGTGTGCGCTGCACCTAGAATAGACTTTGTATTGAGTTTTCTAGGTGCTAACGGTATGAATGTGTGAAAGAGGTCTTCCCTAAGCGGAGGACCTTTTTCGTGCTTTTTTAGCTTTGATTTTCTAGCTTCGAATAGAGCCTTTAGGGTTCATTCCCTGTCGCTATATGTTGTTTATAAAGTGGTTCTCAGATTTTGGCATGTAGGGCGGTTCCCCTCATTTCGGAACCGTAGCGGATTGGAGAAAATAGAGTGCGTGGTCTTGTAGATGGCAGTCGTTTGTAAGGAGTTGGGTTGTGCAGCTGTTTAATACCCTCGTAGAACTGCGGGGTTATTTGAAGGGTTTGAACGGGCAGACGATTGGACTGGTGCCGACGATGGGCGCGCTGCATGCGGCGCATGCGAGTTTGATGGTGCGATCGCGTCGTCAAGACGACATCGTCATTGTCAGCATCTTCGTTAATCCCCTTCAGTTCGGTCCTGATGAAGACCTCGACCGCTATCCTCGTCCCGCCGAAGATGACCGTGCTCTGTGCGAAGCCGCAGGCGTCGATGTCATATTTATGCCACCGCCCGTAGAGCTCTACGGCACTGAGCAGCCCGATTTATCAGCTGTCACCCAGGTGGTGCCGCCGCGCTCTATGGTCAACATTCTCTGTGGCCATTCCAGGCCGACCCACTTTCAGGGCGTGGCGACAGTGGTAACCAAGCTGCTGAACATCATTCAGCCTACGCACGCCTACTTTGGCCAAAAGGATGCCCAGCAGGCCGCCATTCTCAGGAGACTGAAAATAGACCTCAATTTGACCGGGCAAATTATCATCTGTCCCATTGTGAGAGAGCCTGATGGCCTTGCGATGAGCTCTCGTAACCGCTACATCGTCGGTGAAGATCGCCAGCGGGCTACCGTACTGAACCGCAGTCTCAAAGCGGCTCAAGCAGCTTTTATGAAAGGAGAAAGAAGGGCCGATGCTCTGTTGGGCGTGGCACAAACAGTTTTTGACAGTGAGCCGAGCGTCGCGCTTGACTACTTATCCTTGGTTCACCCTGATACACTAAAGCCCTTGCAAGCCATCGATACCGTCGGTTTGATGGCGATTGCCGGATACGTTGGCTCAGCCCCTGCCCCCAATCAACCAGATACCAGAGCTCGAATATTGGATAACGTTGTTTTACGCTCGCGCCAACCCATCATCGCTATTGACGGTCCTGCCGGCGCTGGCAAATCCACTGTCGCTCGCCAGCTGGCTCATCAGCTCGGCCTGCTGTACTTGGATACGGGTGCGATGTACCGCGCCGTTACCTGGTACGTACTTCAGCAAAATATTGACCCTACCGATGAGGCCGCCGTCGCTCGTTTGCTGCCGTCTTGCCAAATTAAGCTCATTGCCAATATTCAAAATGATGCCCCTCAGCCGCCTGAAGTGGAAGTCAATGGAGAAAGTGTGACTCAGGCGATTCGCACGGCGACGGTCACGGCTCAAGTTTCTACCATTGCGGCTCAATCAGCTGTGCGCATGAAGCTAGTAGAACAGCAGCAGCAGTATGGTAATGAAGGCGGCATCGTGGCTGACGGTAGAGACATCGGCACCCAGGTCTTCCCGGCGGCGGAGCTGAAGATTTATCTCACCGCTTCTGTGCAGGAGCGGGCTCGGCGTCGGTACCGAGATCTTGAAGCGGCCAATGCTGAGCTGCCAACGTTAGATGACCTGACGACTTCGATTGCTGAGCGCGATCGCAAAGACAGCACCCGAGCCGTTTCGCCGCTCAAAAAAGCAAACGATGCCCTAGAAATTGTGACCGATCACCTGAGCGCTGAGCAGGTGATTGAAAAGCTGGTCGGGCTGTATCAGCAGATTGACGCCTAGAAAATTGCCTCTAGATCTGACAAGAACATATGGATAAAAAGTCTCAGCGCCGAGCCCTGTTGAAGGCGAGGCAGTCAATGCCCGCTCGTATCCGTCAAGAAAAATCCGCCAGCATTTGTCACTACCTACAGTCTTGGGAGACATTTCAAAAATCTACCCTTACCTTGGCGTATGCCGCCTTCAATGGTGAGCCCGACCTATCTGCTTTGATGGCCCAGCGGCATAACTGGGGACTGCCTCGCTGTGAAGGTAAAGTGCTGGTCTGGCATCGGTGGGTGCCCAACAGCCGTTGGCCCTTACGCGCAGGTGCCTACGGCATTTCGGAGCCCGATCCGAGCTCTCCTTTGGTCGAACCGTCTATAGTGGATTTGATTCTGGTGCCCTGTGTTGCTTGCGATGTCAGTGGCTATCGCTTGGGCTATGGCGGTGGGTTTTATGATCGGATGCTAAGCGATCGCACTTGGCAAAACAAACTCACAGTCGGCATCGTGTTCGAGTATGCAAGGCTGCCGCAGCTTCCGCGTGATGACTGGGATATTCCGCTAGATGCGATTTGCACAGAAAGTGGCTTGTTCTTGAAGACGTAGTACATATTAAAAACAGCCGCTAGAAAAACAGCTGCCCTAGAAAAACAGTTGCCTTAATTCCACAGCTTGATGCCGCCTAGTAGCCCTAATACATTAGAGACCACCACCACATTCTCTGGCAGCGTCACTTCAATTTGCTTGACCTCACCGCCGCCAATGTATAGTCGGTCATAGTTAAATACTCGTGAGAGTGAGTCAATGGCTTTTACCAGCCGGTTATTCCAAGTCTTTTTCCCAATCTTCTTCAGCGCTGCTCGGCCTAGCTGTTCCTCGTAGGTTTCTCCTTTGCGGAAGCGAAAGTGACCCAGCTCCAGGTTCGGTACGATCTGCCCTTCGGTAAAGAGCGCCCCACCGACGCCCGTACCTAGGGTCATCACCAGCTCTACACCGCTTCCATTGACTGCGCCCATGCCCTGCAGGTCAGCATCGTTGGCCACTCGCACGGGCTTGCCCACATGTTCTGAAAGCCGACTGGCCAAATCATACTCACGCCAGTCAGGATGCAAATTGACGGCGGTGTACACGACGCCTTTACGAATGACGCCAGGAAAGCCTACGGATACTCTGTCAAACTCGTTTTGGCGATGGGTTAGTTCTTTGAGCACTTCCATGACAGCTTCTGGTGTGGCCGGTTTTGGGGTTTTGATGCGATCGCGCTCACTCAGCGGCTCTCCTTTTTCATCGAGCAACAGCGCCTTCACGCCACTGCCACCAATATCAATTGCTAGCGTTTTCATCCTTGCTCCCCATCCCAATCAATTAGCCAGACCCAGTAAACCAGACATCAGAATGCAGAGATATACGTATTCGTACGTATATTCTCCAAGTTTTATTGCCTAAGTTTTGATCGAGCCTTTCCTTACATTAATTCCATTAGCTAGCTGCCTATCTCTTTTGAGGTCGCAAGCCTTCAAATCGATAAATCTCTTCAAACACCTTTACCCATCCTGCTTCGACAGAGGCTAAAATAGCCTCCCCTTTTTCAGCCGTGGCTACCGTTGCATTGCCCACCACACCACTCTGGCTCAAATCTGTCATGGTCCATGCCGTAGGTAATCGCCCTTCCAAGCTCAAGAGACTGTCTGGGGCAAAGGGTGTTGGCAGTTCGCTTACGGCCTGATCCATATCTACTTGCTGGCCTAGTAGCGCTAGCATCACACTCGTTTCCACATCGCCCGCATGAATGCCCTGCTCATATTCAGCCTCTCCAACAATGTCGGCCACCTGTTGGGGCGCTCCCCATACAAAATGCGGAAATACCATCAGGTCGGCATGCTGTTCTCGCAGATCTCTTGCCACAATTTCCAAAACCTGAGGCTGCCCCCCATGCCCATTAACAAATATCAGCTTGCGAAATCCCGCCCGATAAATGCTCTGGGCCATCTCCATGAGCACTGCCGTCAGCGTGGCTGCAGATAGCGTAATCGTACCGGGAAACTGACTGTGCTCGTTGGACTTGCCATAGCAAAGTGTTGGCAGCGCATAGGCTGGCGTCATTTCATGTAGTTGGGCGAGCGCTCGCCCAACTACGGCAGTTGATATGGCCGAATCTACCACCAGCGGCAAATGAGGACCGTGCTGCTCAATGGCTCCAATCGGCTGAATAATTAAGGTATTGGCTTTATCTGGCAGCGCTTCGACTTGTGTCCAGCTCAGATAGGGGAAAAAGCGGTGGGGTGGAATGTAGCCGTGCATCGGTATCTTTCTTTACACTAGATCTCCATAAAAGCACGGTAGAGCAGTTGTTTAGCTGGCAGAGTGCGAAGTGTCATAAACCCAGGCATCCGTTAATATAGCGATGGGAATGTTATGTCTTGCTCAGTAAGCTAAAGCTTGAA
>JBCBDN010000063.1:0-15022 GCA_038529685.1 Cyanobacteria bacterium J06598_1
TGCGTATTCCGCATAATTTGTAAGTTCTTTTGATTTCAGGGGGTTACGAATGTCAGACGACGTTCTAATATAAGAACCAGAACGATATTGGTAGGTAAAAACCGTGCAGCACTTGCAGATTTTTTACCGCTGTAAAGTTGTAATGCCCTTTAGGGCTTTCTAGAGTCATGAAAGATGGACCATAGAATGCCTAACAGTTTCTGAATAACCGTCTCAACCTGTCCTCTATATAGTTTTTCTAGAAGTTTTCTAGTTGAGAAGATTGTAAATGCCTCTACATAGCTCCTCTACTCTTAGCGCCGCCCCTATCAACAGCACCTCTATTCCACTGTTGCTGGAATGGTGGCAGCAGCGAAAGCGCATCGCTAGCGTCCGCAGCCATCTAAGCGCCACGATGCCGAAGGCTGATGAAACTTACCTCAAAGCCTATTACCGACTCATGGAAGTGTACTCGGTTGTAAAATCAGGCGGCGTGCAAGCTCAAACAGAGGCTGTTCAAGCATTTGCAAGGCGCGAATCTGTATTGCTCAATCAGCGCCTAAACGAAATAGAAGCCGCTGAAGAGCTCGCTGAAGCCGCCAAGAGAAGAGAGCGAGAAAAAGTAAAACAGGAAATGCAAGAGCTCCGAAGTGCTAACAGCTGGCGGCTCCAGGCGCTCACAAACATCGCACCCGACGAAGAAGCGACCGTTAAGCAATACATTACCGACATAGAAAGAACGTTGATACAACAGACTCAATGTGCCTAAGCGTGTGCCTAAGCATGGATTAGATCAAAAAGCTGACATCGCAATTATCGGCAGCGGCTTGGGCGGGCTGGTAGCGGGCGCGCTGCTAGCCCGCTACGGTCGTCGGGTGAGCGTTTGCGAAAGTCATACTTTACCGGGCGGCGCGGCTCACGCATTTAGCAGGCAGCACAATGGGAAAACGTTTACTTTCGACTCTGGACCTTCTTTTTATTGTGGATTAGGCGAAGTGGGTTCTGCAAACCCTATTAGCCAAGTGCTCGCAATACTAGAAGAAAGCATAGAAGCGGTCCCTTACGAACCCTTTGGCTACTATCATTTTCCAGAAGGAACGCTACCGGTATACGGCAACAGCGATCAGTATCAGCAGGCCGTAGAAGCCTTTAGTACAGGCAGTGGTCAGCAGCTCGCCGCGTTGGAAGAACGGCTGCTCAAGCTATACGCACCGCTCAAGGCGATTCCAACCCTGGCGCTCAGAGCAGATTGGCAGCTGCTGCCAGTGCTAATTCAACGGTATGGCGGTGCGATCGCTAAACTCCTTCCACACCTACGCGACCTTGATCGCTCTATGGGTGACATCATGGATAGCTACGTCACCGACCCCTGGCTAAAACAGCTGCTCGATTTGGAGTGCTTCCTGCTCTCTGGGATGAAAGCCCACGAAACCGTCGCTCCGGAAATGGCCTTCATGTTTGGCGAACGGGCCCAGTCTGTCATCGACTACCCCATCGGCGGTAGCGGCGCGCTAGTAGATGCCCTCGTGCGCGGGCTCAAAAAGTGGGGCGGGCAAATCAAGCTAGGCACGCATGTTCAAAAAGTAGTGACCGAAAACGGCAGCGTCCAAGGCGTTCTCCTCAAGACTGGAGAAATGATCAAAGCGCCCATTGTCATTTCAAACGCAACACTTTGGGACACCTATACTCACTTATTGGAACCGTCAGACTTGCCTGCTAGCTACCGGCAGCAAAAGCTAGAGACACCGGCTGTTGATAGTTTCATGCATTTACACCTCGGCATTCGCGCCGACGGACTCAAAAATGTCCCCATCCACCACGTTGTTGTTCACGACAGCGCAGTAGATGTCACCACTCCCGGCAATACCTGCATGGTCTCTATTCCTACCGTGCTCGACCCTCAGCAGGCACCCGAGGGCTATCACACCATTCATGCCTACACGCTAGAGCCCTTCGACGGCTGGGTAAAAGACCCGCACTACGAACAGAAAAAGAGAGAGAAAGCAGAAACACTGTTTAGAGCCATTGAAAAGATTATTCCAGATGTGCGCAATCGTGTAGAGCTGGAATTGATCGGTACGCCTCTCACGCACAGTCGATTTTTACGGCGGTATAAGGGGACTTATGGACCTGCGATCGCTGCCAACCAAGGCCGCTTCCCCAGCGGCAAAACCCCAATAAAAGGACTCCACCTCGTAGGCGACAGCACCCTCCCTGGCATCGGCGTTCCCGCCGTCGCCGCATCCGCCATTCTCTGTGCCAACAGTCTTGTCACACCGAAAGAATCAACAGGACTACTGGATCTCTTACAATAAAGGCCTAAAGTTTTGTTTTCTAGATGTTCTCTAATGATCGGTTTGTATAGCAAAGCGCGGATGCATTCGCACTTTGCTATGCGCTATGCGCTCTACATAGTAAGGGTTGTAACTGTTCGTAGTGTCTAAAGCTAAGCGCGGAAGGCTATAGTTGGCTAAGAAGTCTGGCGAAGCGTCCATACAGCCTACTAACCCTAGCTCTTCAAAATTTTCTAAAGGATGCTAATAGCTCATATTTCAGATTTGCACGTGATGGGCCCTGGGAACTTAGCCTACGACATTGTCGATACAGGGCCGATGGTGGAAAAAGCGATCGCACACATCGCCACCCTCTCCCCCGACCTAGTCGTCATCACCGGCGACCTCGTCCACAACGTGCAGCCGGCCGAATACCAGCGCCTAAAAACAATCCTATCTGCACTCTCCATGCCGGTGTACCTCATCCCCGGCAACCACGACAGCCGAGACCTCATCCGCACCACCTTCACAAGCCACACCTACTTGCCCAGCACCGGCTACTTGCAGTACACCCTACAATCGGGCCCGCTGCGGCTAATCATGCTCGACACCAACGTCCCCGGCAAAGGGCACGGCGAACTCGACGACGAACGGCTCACCTGGCTCGACGAGCAGCTCAGCGAGCAGCCTCACCAGCCAACCATCATATTCATGCACCATCCACCCTTCACCACCGGCATTGACATGATGGATGGCTACGGACTCAGCGGACTCGATCAGCTAGAAAGCATCATCCAAAAATACAGCTGCATACAGCGCATCGGCTGCGGCCACGTTCACCGACCGGTTCAAAAGCTATGGGCTGGAACCCTGGCCTATACCGTACCTAGCCCCGTCCACCAAGTCTCACTAGACCTATCAGCCACAGCCCAAGCCGCCACCTTTACCATGGAGCCTCCCGCCTACCAGCTCCACCTGTGGAATGACCAAACCGGCCTCGTCTCACACACGCAATACATCAACAGCTACGACGGACCCTACCCCTTCTTCAAACCCCAAATCACATAGCTTAGAAAACAGAAAGGGCATCTCATCTGAGATGCCCTTTCATACATTAATCACCCTTCACCGGTAGCCGAACATAGTCGATTACCGGCATAGTCGATTACCGGTGGCTGAGCGTAGCCGTTCGCAACGCGTCTGCCTTCGCAGAAGCCCGGTGGCTGAGCGTAGCCGAAGCCTACTTCTTGTTTTTCTGCGATCGCTCCACCGCCTTCAGCATGTGATACGTAATCAGTAGCTGCGTCAGCGCCAAAGGATAGCTCTGTAGCGTCTCCCCTGTCGTGCCCACAACCTTACCCACATCCTTGTTACCTTCTAGGCTACAGAACTGGCCTAAGTAAGGCACCTCATTACACAAAATCCGCTCTAGCTGCTGAACCTGCTCTTCATTAGCGTGGCCATCTACAGAGAGCACATCTACAGGCTTACCCATGTCACGATCTAGCAGCAGCCGAATGGCATCCCCTAGGTCATTGCCCTTATCGTCCAAAATATGGGTGAAATCGGGGTGCGGTAGCGTTGGGCGTAGTACCAGCTTCACGTCGAGCAACAGGTCATTGCCCTGGTCGCCTTCATCCGTAGGGGGAATAAATGAAACAATCACATCAGACCACTGACGCTGAGGGCGAATAAACGCTTCAGAGTCGGGCTCGCGCTTACGTAGTGCCTCGAGCACTTGCTCGTCGCTGTAGCCCCGCTTACGCGTGTCACGCTTAATCTTCCACTTGGCGCGTAAGTCTTCAGGGGGGGCCAAGTACACTTTCACATCGTAGGCATCGCGAGCAGCCTTGGTAGAGTATCCCAGCAGCCCTTCTACAATCACGAACTTCTTGGGTTCGATGTACTCAGGCGCATCAAACTCACCAGAAGTGTGGTTATAAATTGGCTTCAAAATCGCCCTGCCGTTGCGCAAATCTTGTAGGTGCTGCTCAATGATGTCGAGGTAGTTACAGTCAGGATGCAGGGCAGAAATTCCCATTTCGGCTCGCTGCTTACGGTCGTAGCGGTGGTAGTCGTCGGTGCAAATGGCTACTACGTTCTCCTCACCGAGCACCTGCGCGATGCCACGCGTCAGTGTGGTTTTACCGGCGGCGCTATCGCCCACAATGCCAACGATGATTGGACGGTCAGCCATGATTCCTCCTAGGGATGTTTAACCGAAAATTTTTGGTTTTCTTAATACCTCCCTAATTCTAAAGAGCAACGGTCATTGACTCAAGCGACTAGAGGTTTGCTATACACTTTGAGAACACCTGGAGAACACCCGGAAAACATCTATATTTTTTGGATATCTGACGCCTCGCCTGCTGTAACCTGCGCTTACCTTTCTCCTTTGCCTGCCCCTATCGTTTGAACTTCTGAACTATGGTTGCCTCTAACCACATTTCTGTTTCCACTACAGCTGGATCGTCGACCCACACCCAGCAACAAATCTGCCCAGAGCTTCTGGCTCCAGCAGGTAGCTGGGAGTGCGCAAAAGCAGCTGTAGAAAACGGGGCCGACGCGATCTATTTTGGGCTCGACCGCTTCAACGCCAGAATGCGAGCGCACAATTTTACAATAGACGATTTGCCAGCGCTCATGGCGTTTTTGCACGGTCGCGGGGTGAAGGGGTACGTCACGCTCAATACGCTGATTTTTCCGCAGGAGCTGAAGGCTGCTGCGCACTATCTGCGCACAATTATAGCGGCGGGGGTAGATGCTGTAATTGTTCAAGATATCGGCATATGCCGGCTGATTCGCCATCTCTCGCCCGATTTCCCCATTCACGCGTCTACCCAGATGACGGTGACTTCGGCAGCGGGTGTGGCGTTTGCCAAAAAGGTAGGGGCCCACCTCGTGGTACTCGCGAGAGAATGCTCGATAAAAGAAATCAATCGCATTCAACGGCAGCTCGAACAAGAGAATATTTCAATGCCGTTGGAAACGTTTGTACACGGGGCGCTGTGTGTGGCGTATTCAGGGCAGTGCCTCACGAGTGAGTCTTTGGGTGGGCGCTCAGCCAACCGAGGAGAGTGTGCGCAAGCCTGCCGGATGACCTATGACTTAATTGCCGATGGCCAGGAAGTGGATTTGGGCGATCGCGCCTATCTGCTCAGTCCGCAAGACCTCTCCGGGCTCCCCGTCATTCCAGACCTCATCCAAGCAGGCGTCACCAGCCTCAAAATAGAAGGCCGCCTCAAAACCCCAGAATACGTCGCCAGCGTGACTCGGGTGTACCGGCAAGCACTCGATAAAGTGATAGAGGAAGGCTCTGTTCATAGTAAAATTCAGAGTGAAAGCCATAGTGAAAATGCACCCGATACAGACCTAACGTTTCGCCGCCTAGAGACTTCCTACGCACCCTCTCACGAGGAGCGCTACACGCTGGAGATGGCTTTCTCTAGAGGGCTCTCGACCGGGTGGTTTCAGGGCATTGATAATCAACAGCTCGTGCACGCCCGCTTCGGTAAAAAGAGAGGCGCTTATATTGGGAGAGTCTCACGGATTGCCCAAACCCGGCGAGAGCACCAGCTTGTGATTAAAACGACAGTTCCGATCAAACCGGGAGATGGGGTCGTGATTGACAGTGGCCATCCGGATACAGATCAAGGCGGACGACTATACGCAGTTGAACAAAAGGGAAAAGAGACTTTCTTGAGCTTTGGCAGGCGCGATATTGAGTTTGCAAGGGTTGCGGTGGGCGATCGCATTTGGAAAACAAACGACCCCGAACTCGACAAAGCCACGCGCCAAACCTACAGTGGCCAGCAGCCTCAGTTCAAGCGGCCCATTGAGATCGTCGTCTCTGGCACTGTGGGAGAACCGCTTAAAGCGGTCGCTATGGATCGGCAAGGGCATCAGGCCAGCGCAACCACCGAAGCAGTATTAGCAGCAGCTCGCACTAAGCCATTGAGTACAGAGAAGCTCATTCAGCAGTTCTCTCGCTTGGGCAACACACCCTTTGAGCTAGCGCATTTAGAGAACACCTTGCAAGGCGAAGTCATTGTGCCCGTGAGCGCGCTCAATCAGCTGCGTCGAGACTTGGTGGAACAGCTCACCCAGCAGCGGGCAGCCCCTTCTACACCGCTAGACAAAGTAGAACCCTGGACAATTAACCCTCACGCGTCTCATCGAGATTTGTTGCCAACGGTGGAAGGCACAAACACAGACAGTGAGCCTGAGCTGATTGTTTTGGTGCGATCGCTCCCTCAGCTCAAAGCCGCTTTGGCTGCCAACATTCACACGCTCTACTGTGAATTTGAAGACCCGGTTCGCTACCGAGACGCAGTGCAAGTCGTCACTGAAGTAAGGGAGTCAGGCCAGCCAGTAGAGCTGTTCATCGCACCACCTCGCATCACTAAACCTAGCGAATACTACATCCTCAATCAGGTGCGCAATGCAGGTGCAGACGGCTACCTCATTCGTAACTACGACCAACTCGCCTTCTTCACGTCTAACGACAATCCAAAACGCTGCATTGGAGACTTTTCTCTCAATATTGCCAATCCCATCACTGCCGCCTACTTCAAAACAGAATTTGGCCTAGAGCGCATCAGCGCCTCCTACGACCTCAACGTGCAGCAGCTAGAAGACCTGCTAAGCGCCACACCACCCGCCTGGTTGGATATTACGCTGCACCAGCACATGCCGATGTTCCATATGGAGCACTGCGTTTTCTGTGCCTTTTTGTCAGCAGGAACAGACTTTACAAACTGCGGCAGGCCCTGCGATACCCACGAGGTGAAATTACGCGATCGCACCGGCACCGAACACATTCTCCAAGCCGACGCGGGCTGTCGTAACACTGTATTCAATGGCCGCGCTCAAACCGGCGCAGAGTTTCTCACTCGCTTGATCAAAAAAGGCGCTCGCCACTTCCGCATCGAGTTCCTAAACGAACCCGCTGAACAAGTCACCGCCACTTTGGACGCTTATCAACAGCTGCTGCGAGGTGATATTGAAGGCGCAGACCTCTGGCGACAGCTCAACCTATCGAGTCAGCTAGGCGTCACCCGAGGCACCCTAGAGAAGGGCCATCGCTAAAACAACACACATTCCTTCAAAAATATCCTGAATATCGCCGGAGAGTGCGAATTCTGAGCTGTAAAGTGCATTATTTTATACCGACTCGCCATGCAGCTTGCCGCAAAACTCACCGTTGGCTGGGCAGATATTCCGCGATCGCAATTCACAGCCATTGAGCTACACAACCGGGCGATTGCCGCTCCTCAGTACGAAAAAAGTCTCTACTATCAGCTCCAAGCGGCCACCGAAAACACTCACATCCTCAGTCTCGACTCACTCTTTCGTCAAACCTGCGGCGGATTCACCCCCATTCAGCAGTTTATCGGCGCGCTCACTTACCTCCCGGTCATCAATAACGGTCCTAAGCCACTTCTGTGCGAGGTCGATTTGTTTGCCTATATCTTCCTGGCGGGTACCCACAACATAGACCGGCTTTTGCCCATCGCCAAAACCAACGACATCGAGCTCGCCCATATTCAAAACGGCTGCACCGAAGCCCTCTCCACGCTTGAAGACTTTGAGCGCACCGGCACCCTCCCCGCCGAGATGAGCGAACTCGATGCTCAGCAGTATCTCTCCATCCGCCGAATTATTGCTCGCCCCAGCGCCAGAGACGAATGGCGCGTTCTAGCCCGACTGCTCATCAGCGGACCTTCTACGGCCAGCAACCTTGCCCGTGAGCTCAGCTTGGACTACATTTTCGCACAGCAAACACTGCACCTGTTCGAATCCATTGGCATTTTTTCTCGGTGGGGCAAAGAACCGAGCCAGGACACCGAAGAATCCATTTTCGTCATCGACAAGGTAGCCATTCCCCTAGTCCTTTTTTGCCTGAAAGGAACCCTGGGTATTGACCTGCTAGGCAATTTATCAACCCTGCTAGAGGCCCTCTATGAATAATCTAGTAGAACTGCTGATCAATCCATACACCCTGACTTATCTGCTGGGTTTAATCGGCCTGCAGGGACTCTATCGCCAGTGGCGGCAGAGCAAACGCAATCGCATCATCACCCAACGACTCACCAGAGGACTCCCCTCTGGCCATTTCTCCAGTCATTTACGCAGCCGCCCCGAGCGACTCAGTCAGCGCAGGCGTAACGCCATGGTTGAAACAGCGGTGTTTATCTTCACGCTGCTGATTGTCCCAATGATCCTGATTGGGATTGCCCGCCTCGTGGCAACCGAAGACCACAGTACCCTGCTTGAACAAAATGGTATTGCTATTGTTCTCTTGAGCCTACTGCTCCTCACCCTCATCGGCGGTCGGCAAGCGGCCCAAGCCTTTGTAGGCGGGCTCACCTACAAGGTCATGAGCACCTTTACCCTCCCTTTCCAACCTGGGGACTACATCACTGTCAAAGGCGTTAGTGGCCGAGTAACCCAGCTCAATACCTTCTTTACTAAGGTCAAAACCCATAGCGGTCAGAACGTCAGCCTACCGACTTACAGTCTCTGGAACGAAGCGATCGCGACCTGCCAAAAAAAAGGACAGATCTGCGAGGTCACCTTTTATCTATCGCCTGCCATCACCAGTGCGCAATCAATCGTTGCTGAAAGCACCCTGCGCGATACGGTCCACTCATCGGCTTACATCGAGCCGTCTGGGCCCGTCAACATTTACTACACCCAACGGCCAAACGCCATAGAACTCAAGGCAACCGCCACGGTCACTGCTGCCGAACATTCAGCAGCCTTCAGCAGCGAGGTCACCCAGCAATTTTTGGCCTTTACCCGGCAAAAGCAAATTCCACTAGCGCACGTTGCATCCGGAGTGTGCGCTCAGTAACTAGCTAGCACTAACGCTCAAACGTCAGCGGTGGCAACATTTTCGGTAGCGCATTGGGGAGCAGCACACCCACCGTAAATTTCTTCTCCCAATCGCCAAAGACCTGTGTGTACAGACAGGTAGGCTGCCCTGTCCATCGCAAGTTTTGCCCCGAGTGGAGCAAATTATTTTCAGTAATCGTCAGCTCTGTACCGATGGGTAAATAGCTCTGGCCCATTGGGCTCAGCACCAGCAAAAGGCTCAGCTCTGAATCCTCAACTAGTCCGTCTGGCACCGCTTCCGACCAAACCAGTGCATTGAGCCGCAGGCGATATTCACCCACCGTCAAATCGGCATAAACACCGCGTGAATCGGCTGGGCACTGGACTTCTGTACCGCCAAATCGTTCTATCAGGCTGCTCAGGTCAGGTGTTGGCAGCGGCAGCCAGGAAGCCGTCATAGACTGTTTCATTTGCTGATGCCGGTTGCGACGAGAAACAGCAGGGGCCGACACCCGCTTCGCGAGCGTGTCCAGCCGTTGCTGCACTTGCGATTTAGATCGAGGTACTGATTTGGGGAGTGGCTGTGAAGCTGGCTGTTTTTGGGGCTGCGAGCTGAACGGAGGCTGCGATACTGGCGCTGATGGGAGCTTTTCATCGGCAAGAAGGCGGGAAGAGAGTGGCTTAAGGGGCTGGCTAGATGCGGTGAGAAAACTGAACGGAAACATAAGACCTAACTCAACACGAAGAGGGCAGATGGGTAAGTGCTGCCGTCTACTTCAGCAAACTGAAGATAGATTTCGGTTGTTAGGACACAATCATCAAATTTTTGTGGTTATGTTTGTAGTGATGGAAGGTGCGATATCGGCAACGCGCAGAGACATTCCAACGAATTAGGCGCTATGGCTTCTCCGTAAAGTAGCGCAGGTTGAATCATCTCGCTATAGGTAACGGTACTTCGTTAGGAAGTACGAACAGAGAGGATATAGATTCGTTAAGAGACATTTCCAGTGGCTAAAGCTCAAACAGCTTAGCGATACGCTGTCGAATCTTCAGCAACGGATTGCTGCCGCTCTCTTCGCTACCGACCTGAACGCCTAAGGCTCTCAGTGAGTCGCTGCGCTCGGACAGCTCTGCTGAGATATGGTCAGCTAGCTCTGGGTGCCGCTGCAAAATTGTCTGCAAGTTACTGCGCTCTACCACAAACAAAAGCGTTTCTTCGATCGCTCGAATACTGGCAGAGCGCGGTGCATCTAGCAGTAAAGACATTTCACCAAAAAACTCACCGACGCCTCTAGTGGCCACCACTTTTTGGTCTAGCTGCTCCAAATACACTTCTACAGCGCCAGAGAGCACAATGTAAAACGAGCTGCCTGGGTCGCCTTCTTTGCAAAGCACTTCACCCGGCTTAAACGATTGCCGGTAGCCGTCTTCAATCAGCTGCCTCAGCTCCCAGTCATGACACTGAGCAAAGTAGCTAATACGGCGCAGCAGCTCTCTGAGGTTGACGCGGTCTAGGTTAATGCGACCCTGCACCGCCGCCGAACTTTTATCAGACGCGCCCACTCCCGATTTGTCAGGTACGGGCATCTTAGATAGGGTCACACGCTTTCCTGAACCCGGCTTTGACCCCTGCTCTAAACCGGGCTCTCGCAAGGGCAACATCGCCTGGAGCTGGGCTAAGTCCTTGAGCTGTATATCCAGCTGAGGAAAGGGGATTTCGATGTTGCGTAGGGCGAGTTCAGCCGCGATCGCATAGTTCAGCGCACTGCGAATCGGGGCAGTTTCAATCGGGTCATCAATCCACACCAGCAGCTCAAAGTTCAGCGAACTGTCGCCAAACGCCACAAACCAAACCTTGGGCGATGGTTGCTTTAGCACCCGCGACTCTCGCCTTGCCGCCGATAGTAGCGCCTCTGTTACCATCATGCGATCGCTCCCATAGGCCACCCCAACTGGCACATGCAGGCGCGACCTGGGATCTTCATAGCTCCAATTCACCACATTATTGTCAATAAAGCGGCTGTTGGGCACAATCACGGACACTCGGTCCAGCGTCCGCACAATGGTAGAGCGCGCCGATATTTTTTCAACCGTCCCCATCAGCCCATCTACCTCCACAAAGTCGCCTACCTTAATCGGCTGCTCAAACAGCAGAATCAAACCGCTGACAAAATGACTCGCCAGCGTTTGCAAGCCAATGCCAATGCCGATGCCAACCGTCCCGGCCACCACCGTTAAAGACGACAGCTCAATGCCAAACGACTGCAAAACGCTCAGGCCGCCCACGGCCACTAAGAAATAAGTCAGCAGGGTTGCCGCTGCTTCTCGCCGCCCCCGATTCAACCGCATCGGCTTAAGAATCAGCCGTTTGACTAGCTCGCTCACCAGCCTTGCAGCCAGCACCACGCCCACCAAAACCACTGCCATCCACAGCAGTTCGCTCAACGTCAGGTCGGCCCCCGCTATCGGCAAGTTCTTTTCAAGCAGTGAGTTCACAGCAATCACCGGCTCTCACGAAACCGCGCCTTCGCATCTTCAAACGCCGTCGCCATTACTCGCTGAATGCGTTCAGGGTCAGGCTTTTTCCCACCCATCAGGTCGCCAAAGTAAGCGCAGGCCCCCTCACCTAGCGCCCAGGTATAGCCCGCCGCCCAAGACGCAGCCACCACACTGCCAAACCCCGGAATAAATTTCACCAGCTCTCGGCCAATTGCCTGGGCAAAAAATCCACCGGCGATCGCACTGGCCACTCCACCCGCCTGCGATCGACTCAGCGTTTGCCCATACAGCTTCCCCAGCAGGCCCACCATAGAAATCTGTAGAGCCGTCAGCACCGGCATGGTCGCAAAAGGTAACGGAACTGCCGCCAGCGTAGCCGCAATCACCGCAAAGGCCGAAATATATCGCCGTCCTACGTCCCGATACAGATTTCCCAGCTGAGCATTCGCCGCTTCTTGGTCATCAATCAGCTGATAAATCGCGTTTGACTCAGCCTCTGGCAGCAGATCAGCCAACGCATCTCGCAGCGCCTCTTGACCATAGAACACAGGGCTATAGCCATCTTCTTCCAACGTAAAATCCAGCAGTACTGACCGGTCAAAGCAGCCTTCAAAAGAAGCTTGAATCTCAGAAAAGGCCCGCTGAACTTCTGGCAGCTGGGGAGGATAAGCCGGATGCGCTTCCTGCTCAGGCGGATAGAGCTCATGGACACAGGTTACCGCCAGTAGGCAGGGCACAGCAGGATACGCCTGCCGCAGCGCCTGAGCAATTTGTCTGAGCTGATCCACCGCAAAGTCAGTGATTTTTACCGTCAAAATCAAAATACGAGCGCACTTGCTTTCCTGATTCAATTCATCAGAGAGCTCCTGCACAATTCCAGCGGTTTCCTGGCCAATATCACCCAGCCCCACCGTATCGGTAAAAATCAATAGCGGCAAATCGTCTGAAGGATACGCGTAGCGCGTTGTATGGTCGGTATGGGGCCGAAAGCCCTGGCCAACAATATCAGCAGAGACCCCGGTCAATCCACGCACAATCGAGCTTTTTCCAGACTGGGGTTTTCCCATCAGCAGAGCTTCTGTTGTGGGCAGCTGCTCACGGACCTGTACCAAAATTTTCGCAACTTCCTCATCGCCTACGCTAAACGTTTTCAGCGCACTTTGGGTAAGCCGATTTTGGGCATTTGCATAGGCTTTTTGCAGCTGCTGAGCATCGGTTGGCAGCCACTCACCCAGGCGAACACTCGCCCCTTGCCACAGAGCAGCAGACAGAGCTGCCGCCCCTTGACTCACTCGCTGAGCTATCTGCTGAGCCCTTTTCTGAGGCCCTTTTTGAGGCCCTTTTTGAGCAAGGTGATTAGGCGCAGGCGTCTGACCTTCAGAGCGCTGGTCTGTAGAGACCTGATCTATGGGTGTTGGATCCGGGAGGGCCTGGTCTATATTCTCCGTCTCCGGCACAGGATCTAGAGGATCACCCATCGCTGTTCTCCCAGTTCTTTAACGGCATTGAGCACACTCTAAAAAAGATAAGCTTCCGAGCAGGGTCATGCCTCAAGGTCCTTTTGATTTTATTAGATTTAGTTGATTTTATTAGATTTAGATCATCGGCGTTGAAGCGAATTCTGTGCGGGGCTAATCCGTGCTGGTAGGGCTGTAGGTGGTCGAGAGCTCCAGCTGAAAAATACGCTCCTGTGCGATCGCCAGTAAGCGCCGCATTCGCCAATTATCCAACCCAGCACTCACCAGCAGCAATACAATCAGCCAGCCCAGAAAACCTAGGCGCTGAACGGCACTTTCGACAGACAAACCCGCCTGGCGCAGCCGCGCAAATAGGTCAAGCTCCGTCGATAGCGTCTCGCGATTTTCAATCGATGGAGACGAGTCCTGGGTAGAGACAGACACTGTAGACGCTGATGAGCCAGACACCAAAGATGAAATATGTGCCGTATCGGCCCAACCTTCCGCACCCGCAGGGAGCTGGTCTGGCGACCAGTCAAACGTCGGCATCCGACTGTTTGAAGCCCGACTGATAGTGGCCGTCTTTCTCAATCTTGCAATTTCAAGTTTTAGCTGCGGATTTTTCTCTAGCACTATAGACAGCTCTATCTGCTCTTCCTGGGTCAAATTACCCAACACATAGCCTGCAATGAGTTCGTTCCATCTTTCCATAGTATATTTTAAGCCTTATTTCATCTTCTATAGATGCATCGATAGAAACGTTCAAACAGTTCGCTCGTGGATAAGCGACTTTTCCAAATATCTACAGACCTCCAGCGCAAAAAAATGAGCTTACTTGATAGTTAAAAAGTAGAGATTGGATAGAGATGCAAAGGCACTTGATTATCTCTTGTGACTCTAATTAAAACAAGTGATTTTACTGAGATAGCCCACAAATTCCCAACCAACCGAACTTTATTGACCATATAAATTTCATTCACCTCACCCTTTAAACTTCATTGCAGCGTGCCGACCAGTTCATGACTATTCAATGAAGTGGACAGGATGCATACCGCTAGTGGGTCGAAATACGTTACTCCAGAGTATGTCTGCCTAGTTTTGCAAACGTCTCCTCCATGGCTTCTCCCTTCGATTTTTGTCGGCGTCTTCATCGCTTTATCGGATTCTGCGCGATCGCATCCGTAGGACTAGTGAGTTGGCCCAGCGATGCGATCGCCCAAGACCGCAGTCTTTGGCTGACTCACAACAGCCGCACTAGACTACAAGGCTACTTCCTCCAAAACGAAGACATCTTTGCCCTGTGCGACACTGACTGCCAAGACATCGACCTTTTTCTGTATAACGAACAAGGAACCCTAGTTGACTCGGACGACGCTGTAGACGCCTTCCCTATCGTCACCGCACCTTACGACGGCGCCTTCACCCTCGAAATTACCATGCCCGCCTGCTCACACAGCGCCGGGTGCGCCGCCAGCATCAGCTCAGACTTTGGATTTTAAAGGCACGTCATCAGCTTAAACTGTTTCTCTAATCCTAAAGAAAACAACACTCTCCTTCAAACCCATAAACGCAGCTAGCTGCCTTGATAAAGAGATAGGTGTTCTCGCGTAAGTATACGCGAACCACTTACTTATCTTTTCGCATACTCACACCATTCAGTACAAACGCTGTGATAGTTGTGTCAGCTATCTAGGCAAGCTGAACTCAAGTGAAGCAGCACTAAGCCTCTTTTTGAGGCCGTAACGCGCACCCAAACCATTTTCTAGAGAAAGAGAACATTGGCAGCAACTTCAACAGCTTGCATGTTCTCATTTCACACATTGTATTGGAGAGATTATTTCGATGGGCAGTTTCAACCTCCACACCATTGCCACCTCTATCGCCTGTGCATCTGTTGCACTTGTTGGTATTGTCAGCCCAGCTTTGGCCGAAAGTAGAACCGTCTGGCTCGACGACAACGGTCAAACCACGGTTACT
>JBCBDN010000063.1:15032-15289 GCA_038529685.1 Cyanobacteria bacterium J06598_1
AGAAATGGGCGTTCTAGTTGATTCTGATGAAGCGGTCGATTCATACCCCATAATCACTGCGCCTTACGAAGGCACTTTCTCAATTCAAGTGACGATGCCATCTTGCACCCACAGCGCCGGATGTAGCGCCTCCATCAGCTCTGACTACGGGTTCTAAAAACGGTTTTTCGGCCACCAGACTTCTGTTGAAACAAATCATTGATCTTTTCAACAAGAACAAGAGAGACAACAAACAAATTTTCAAGCGTTAGCGTGAA
>JBCBDN010000064.1:0-15256 GCA_038529685.1 Cyanobacteria bacterium J06598_1
ACAGAACAACCCGTAGAACAGAAAAAAGATCTCCGACAACCAGACAAACAATCCGTCTTTTCAAAGTACCCAATCAAAATAGAAGCGAATGTGTCTATCATTCAAATTTTGATGGAAATATAGCGCCACTCTATAGCGCCACTCCATAGCACCAATCTGGGGCAAAAGACATAGCAGACCCCTCGTGCAGTAAGTCGCTATACTATAAGCATGCCTGCTTCAAGGGATTTTGCGCCCAACAATTGACTATGGACGAAACGGATTCGAGTGCACCGAAACCGCTGACAGACGCAGCAGTGAAGCCCCTGTCAAAATCTGAAGAAAAGGGAGGGCGGTGGCAACGTCCTTCCAGAAAAAGAACGTTGGCAGAATGGGTGACCCTGACCCTCTCAACCCTGGTACTTCTCGTCATTGTGGCACTGGTCCTATACGACTGGCAGCTCAGCAAAAACATTCCACCCGCCTTCCAGGTAGAGATTACTGAAGCCACACGGCTTACAGAAGGGCGTTACTACGTGCCCTTCACCCTCAAAAACACAGGGGGCCGCATTGCCAGAACCGTACAGGTGATTGCAGAGCTGCACTTGCCCGACAATAACGATGAAACGGGCGAACAAGAGTTTGATTTCCTCTCCGGCAACGAGCGGAAAAAAGGTGGCTTCGTCTTTGAGCACAATCCACAGTCTGGCGACTTAGTCGTCAGGGTTGCTAGCTTTGGTCTTCCGTAGGCTGAGCTGCGACAGTTTTTCCACCAAAGCCTTATTCAATACCTCGTACCCCAAATCATTGAGATGCAGCTCATCTTTTTGGTACTCAGCACTTACCCGGCCACGCTCATCCACAATCTCGGAATACCCGTCAAACCAGATGATAGAACCGGGTGGTGAGGACTTCGCAAAGTTCAACAGCTGCTGATTTACCGTTAACACCGAAGCATCAATCTCATCTGACCAAAAGGGGCGCCTAGCCAGGGAGATTTCCCCAGCAGGCAAAATAGGAATCAAAACCACCGTTGAGCCCTGTGCCATCGCTTGTTTTACAATCTGTTCTATATTTGTTTGCGCATCGGCAATAATATCCGACAGACGGTCAGGAAACAGCCCAATTGTCTTTAGGTCATTAATACCTACCTGCACAATCACCACATCTGGCTTCAGAGGAGATACATGAGCCGAATAGCGCTGTAGCACTTGAGTCGTCGTTTGAGACCCAACCCCTCGATTAATAAATTCGGCGCCTTCCATCACTGGAGAGGGCCAAGAAGACGCTCGAGAATCCCCCACAAACACAAACCGCGTGACAGATTGACCCAAGACTGGAACCTCAGGCAGCTGAGTATCTAGATCAAAGTAGCTCAGCCCAATCGGGTCTAATCGGACAGCGTTGAGTTCTGTATAGTAAGCCTTGGCGCGTTTGAAGAGTGTAGCGTTGAGCATGACAGAAAAGCCAAGCAGTACAGTCAGTACGCTGATGAATCCAACAGACCACCGCATCGATTTGTTCATGTCAATTCATTGAAAAGAGGCTATTAGCTTATGAGGTAAAGAGCGCGTCTCCATCCATTTCAGCGGCTAGATCTGTCTCTAATAAATAGTCTTCCAAGAGGCGGTCAACTTCAGCGACTTGAGCGTCGGGAATGCTCATCGTAATGTATTTACGAGAGAGCGGGGTCCGAGGTTTTGCTTTGAGGATAAGCGTGCTGGGCTTGTCGTCATCCCAGCCGAATGCCGCAATGCGATCCCAGGGTTGCCAAGCAAAGGTATGGGTGAGGCCGTGCTCGTGCAGCTCTAGGTTGCTTTGGCCAATGGCAATAAATAGCAGCGCATTTGCCCACCAGAAAGCTATGGCGACTAACCCTGTAATTAAGCCACTTGGGGTCACGAGTCCACCGGTTATCCGATCGAGCAAAGGGAAGGTCATGGCGATCGCAATCCCCACCTGTAGCAAACCCAACCAAAACAGCAGCTTAGTGAGCAGCGTAGAGCCCACCCGCAACAGCAATGGCCCAGCCTGCTTTTTTCGCATTGGCCAGCTCGCAATCCAAACGATCACACCGATAGAATATAGGGCATACAGCACCGTCAGCCCATAGGGACCCGCAAAAGCTAGCAGCACAGAGAGCAAAGCGCCCAGCAAAATCCAGGGCAGCGTGTAGGTTAGGGTCCGACCAGCAGCTTGCGGGCCGAGGGCGCTGCGCGTGGCTAGGTAGGCGATCGCCAGTGCGATCACAACCCCCAACAAAAACAGTCCAGCAATCCCGATCCCAGCAGTGCCTACCATAGTTCTTTCTTAGCTTTGACTCAAAAGCAGCCTACCACTACTTCACCACTCCAGGTCATCGGTCCCTTCACCCTTCATCGTTCAATTGTCTCTTCTAATGCCACCCTAATCTCTTCAGTAAGCGCAGCCACCGCCTGCCGGCCCGCCCGCCTATTTTGCTGATACTCAGCTAGCCGAGGCGAAACCGCAATCGGCGGCTGCACCGTCATCGTCACCCAGCGCTTTCCTAGCCGGGGGCGTCCGGGTACTTTACGCGCCCCTAGGCGGCCTATCACGTCAAACATCAGAAGCGTCATTTCTGCACAGCGCTCAAAAGACGGCTTTGCTCTTAAATAAGCGCTGTCTACCGCAACAACGCTCTCCACAAGTCGCATATGCAGCTCTCTAAGGCTCGCTTCCTCTGCCATCCAGTCAGCCAATCCCCGCTCCATAGCAGACAGTTCAGAGAGCGCTGGCAAATCTTCACGGTAAATCGCTTGCCAGCTCGCTTCTTCAATCCGACGACAGCGGTCAACCGCTGTCCCTTTGCCCGACAGATTAAAGAAGCTTTCTGCAGCCTGCAAAGCGCGTATTCGCAGCAGCTGTAGCCGCGCAGAACAGTCTAGTTCTGAACAGTCCGAGGCTGCTGTCTTCAGCTCAATCTCTTTTGAGGAACTGCTCTCTTTTGAGAGACTGCTCTCTTTTGAGAGACTCTCTTGAGATGCCACTGTGTCAGCAAGGGCTTGCTTTTGCGCCGTAGACAGTGGATAAAAGCGATCGTAAAACGTTTCTAACACGCCCACTAAATGCTCTC
This sequence comes from Cyanobacteria bacterium J06598_1, assembly GCA_038529685.1. Classification (GTDB taxonomy): domain Bacteria; phylum Cyanobacteriota; class Cyanobacteriia; order Phormidesmidales; family Phormidesmidaceae; genus Phormidesmis. The sequence goes on from JBCBDN010000064.1 coordinate 3,074, forward strand.
CTAGCCGCAGAATACGCAGATAACAATCTTTTTCTGCTGTAGGCGCTAGCGCGAGGCTTGAGCCTGCATTTATTTCACGCAACCCGCTTTTAGCTTCCAGCTGAGACAACACCTCAGCCAGCTTCGTCCAGTTCGGCTGCTCATACCGGTACTGTATGCCAATAGGCAAAATATAGACAGATTCTGTTGCTTCTAACGCTGCTTTTTCTATATCTTCTGGCGCATCCGACTCGCGCCGCGCCAAGTCCTCCGCGCACCAAAAGCCCAGCTGAGCCACCCCCGGCTCCAAAGGTCCCATTCTCTCACTGTGTCCATTGGTCGCGCCTTCCGGTGCAACGGCCATTGGCATTGTCCCCGTCACCATTACCCGCCGCGCTGCCTTCAGCCCCACCCAGTCTGGCCGCCTGCCCCGCCGAATCGGCACGCCGCCCATCCGCGACAGCAGCCAACCCACAAATCGCCCTGCCCAAAGGGTCATCCCTCGCTCGTACAAAAAGTGCGTGTGCACCGGCTGATTGAGCCGAATACCTTGCGCTCTAGCGGCTCTCACCACTGCCCGCGAGCACAGATACACACCCATCAACGGGTCGTCTACTTCTACGTGACGCGGGGCCATCAAAAACCGAGCCTTTCTGGCCTCCAACTGCCGATAAAGGTCCACTAGCCGTTCCACATTCTTCACCTCAATTCGGCTAATGCCTGCCGGTAGCCAAGGCCGAACGCGAACCCTCAGAAAAACCGGCAGCAGCCAATGCACCACCCGCATCACCCAAGGGCTATAGGCGGTAGGAATGAACGCTAGCGGCGGCTGAACCTGGCGAACAAAAGAGGGCATGGCAACTAAAAAGAATTAAAAGTCAAAAGATCGAGACAAACAAAAAGCCAAGGCCATGTATCGACATGCCTTGGCTTAATTAAAACTAACTGCAAGAGAACTGTTGTGTAGCTATTTTTGAGTTCTCTTTTGGCTCCATTGTTTTTGTTTTTTGGGTTCTACTAGTTAGGCACTACTTGAACCATCAGAGAGCGGCGGTCAAAGGTTTGCACCTTACTGACTTTGGCCAAGTCTTCTACAACGCGGTTGAGCAGGTCAGTCGCGCGATCGCGGTGCTGGTGCTCACGGCCTCTAAGGCGCACCTGAAACTTTACAGAATCGCCGCGCTCTAGCCAGGCGATCGCCTTATCAATCCGTACCTTGTAGTCTGAGTCACCCACGTTGGGCCGCAATCTAACTTCTTTAACGGAGGTACGGGCGCTCTGTTTTTGGCGCTTACGGCTTTGATACTGGTGCTTACCGTAGTCCAAAATTTTGGCCACGGGATTTTCCTGGTCAGGTGAAACTACCACAAGGTCTAATTTAGCCGCTTTCGCCAGGGCCAAGGCCTCGGACGTATCGGTTAGGCCGCGATTAGTGCCTTCGTTGTCAATCAGAAGAACCTGCGCGGATCGGATCTGTTGATTGATGAGTGGTTTCTTAGCGATTGTATTTTCCTCTTATTAGAACGCAACAGGGTTTTATTTGAAATTTGTAATCGATCGGGGCAAAATAATCGATTCCTATGTATATGACATTTTAGGCTAAGTTGCTAGGGTGGCATCACACCCTAGCAACTTGTCTTTACAAATGCACTTCGGCAGTCAGCAAAACAGACGCACCGTTTAGATGCGGACGCAGCCGCCATCAAACAAAGGCACCGTCATACTAAAGTTCTCACCGTAGGTCAGCTTTTGTTCTGCCAAAATACCCAGCGCAATCTGCTCACCCATCCGAGCCGATTCGTAGTAGTCGGTAAAATAGTGCACCCCAGCCCAATCGCGACCGATTGAGATGTTAGAAGCCAGCTTGTTGAGCTCACCTTCCACCGTCAGCGCTAATGGCCGGTCCTGCACAGAGGTTAGCGCCTGCCCGTCAGTAGAGACGACGTAGGGCTGCGGCAGCACGTGGCCGTGGTCAAAGAAGGCTTTAAGGATAGTAACGCACGCGCCCGCTACGGTAGCATGCCCCGCACCATAGGCTGGGTGCATAGGGGAGCCTTCCGCGAAGGCCATCGGCAGCAAATACACATCGTCTCGGTCGAACTCGTAGCTGCTGTGGCCCAGTTCAGTCCGATAGGACTCGTTTTGCGCTTTGTTATGCAGCGCAACTTTGTGTAGCGTGTCGCTAATTTGGCTGCTCAGCTCTGCCACAGGGCTAAGCGCCGGTAGCTGCGTATTACGCCACTGATGAATCCGCCCCGCGATCGCCTCAGGTCGCAATCGACGATGCACATTAAACTTTTGATAGCGCACCGCCTTAAGCGCCCGCGTGGCCACCTCAGTCACCAAAGACAAAATGTGCGGCCCGCCAAAGTGAGCAAAGCCCTGCTGATGGTCAATCGCGTCCCGCTCTTGAAAAGGCACGCCTGGATCGAAGGGTACTTTCATCGCCATCATGGCCAAGCAGGCGTTGAGATACGCCTGATACAGTGCGTCGTAATGAACGTAGGTCGCCAAGTCACGGGGCGTGGCAATAAAGCGATACTTGCCGCCTTCTGCTTCGTAGGTTTCTTGGCCGCGCAGGTCTGCCCCGTTTTGCACATCGAGCCACCATTCCCAGGTCGTCATGTAGTCTCGATTGGGCGTCGCGACGCGCACTTTGTTATCAAAGACCATCGCACCATAAGCCACCAGGCCATCGAGAACGCCGTCTCGATCATTCCCTAGCTCGGGCGTACCCCGGCAAAGGAACTGGGAGATGTAGGGGCCTTCGGTGTCGCCAAAGGCCGTGCCGCGAAATGCGTTTTGCGGGGTGAGCTGACCTCGGCGGCGAGCGATCGCATCATCAGAAAGCAACAGCCGAGTCTCTTGAAACCAATCGAGATTGTTCAACCGTGAAAGCGCCGCTGCCACGCTGGGATCAGTCTCAAAGTCAGTAAAAGGAACATCGCGCAAGAGCGCCATTTCGTACACTTCAGCAACTTCAGCCACAAATTCAGCACTGTCTACAGTGGGTGCTGGCGGCATCGCCAAAGACTGAGCATCGGGGCCTTCTAAGTCAAAGACCAGGCCAGCGCCGGCACTTTCCCAGGCCCGAACGTCAATCTTTTGGTCTGGGGTGTTTTGTGCTCGGGTATATTGAGACTTCCATTCAATGGGCTGATCGCAGGTCGTACCCTTAGGCCCTAGCGGCGTGTCTTTGAAGTCACGAGCATCGCCTGAATCAATCCCTCGAACAAACTTTTGATAGTCATCAGGATTGCAGATCAAGCCGTCTTTTTCGTCGTGGGGCAGTCCCTTGGTGTAGTTTGACAGGTGAGACGCCTTCGCGCCTCTGTCGGTGCCCGGCTCATCGAATCGATACTTGAGCTCTTCACCATTGGCACGCTGCTCAGCGTGAGGACGACTGTAGGCCAGCTTAGCGGCTGCTATGCGACGGTCGAGGGCTTGCTGTCTGCGAGAATTTTCAGGAGCAGTCATAAAATCAGGTCCTTTCATCCAAGAAATTGCTTGATGAACCCAATGTATGAAATGCGACAGAGATCAGTCAGTACTCACACGGGTACGATCTGCACCCGGTCTGCACCCGGTCTGCCCATCTGGTCTGCTCATCTGGCCTGCCCATCTGGCCTGCTCAGATTGCAAAAATCATCCACGCCGCTAGCCCAACCCCAAGGCCAAAGCTCAAAATAACCGGTGCCAGCCACGCAGATATCCGCATCGGAAAGCGATGAATCTGCGAGAGCCCAGCATGCAGCACAATAAACGCATGAGAAAACGCCCACATTGCCGCAAAACCCAAGCTAATCAGCAGAACCGGGTCTCCCAGCTCGCCGCTGATCATTCTTAGGCTAGACGCCACCCGCAATAGCGATGCCGCCACCAGCGAAAACAGCCCCAAAGGCAGCAGCGCGGTACCCAAAATAAAAATATCTGCGGCCCACAGGCCCTGAATGCGGAGCCGCCAACGCGCGAGCGACAGCGACAGCACCATCGCCACAAACGTAAAGGCACCCACCGCCCACAAACAAGATGCCAGCAACCAGCTACTGTTGATAAAGTAGCGCGACGCCCCAAACACAAAGCACAGGTTAGCCAGCACGGCCAACCCATAGCCGATGAGTGTGTGCTTACCCTCTGGCAGCTGCCGATACAGGGCCACCATTTCCCCACCGGGGTTGCTCATGAGTTTGAGTAAGTTAAAAGCACCCTTTCGCAATCGCACTGGCCAAGGTGCTGTCGTCTCAGGCCGAGAGCTAATCCCAGGGGCCCAGTATTGTGCTTGCCTAAAAGGACTCGGCTGGTCAGCATTGGAAGGCCGACGACGAGCGCGAGCGGGGGGATCTAGAGGTGATTGATTGCCAAGTGACTGGTCAACTGTAGAACGATTCCAAGGCTTGTAAGGCGGAGGTTCAGAGGGTGTGCTACCTCTATCCATCGGAAATTCGTCGTAGGAATAGCGCTCGGGCGATCGCTCAGAAGCCGTTTCAGCCGGGAAGGGAATATTTTTGGGTGTGCGGCCTAACCAGCGGCGTTTTGGCCGCCGAACCAAGCGATTGACCAGAGGCTGCATGAGCCGGTTGAGCGTGCGAACCACTAGCTGCTGAGGCCAAGCAAGGCCAGCCGGCCCGAGGGCTCTCAGCTGCTGCGCGGCGGCTTGAGCACTCACCATATCGCCCTGACTTCGGTAGAGCTGAGCGCTGCGCCGAAAGTCTTTGGCAGCATCGTCCATATCGTGCAGGTCTTGGTAGGCAATGCCGCGCCAGCGATAGGTCCGCGCATCTTCTGGGTCGCAGGCAACGGCGTGGGTAAAAGCAGCGATCGCACTCTGCACATAGCCCAGTCGGTAGCGAGCGAGCCCCTGGTAATAGTAAGTTTTTGCCTCTGTAGAGTTGATGGCGATCGCCTGCTGACAGTCGGCCAGCACACCCGAGTCATCTTCTAGCACGTAGCGCACTTCAGCCCGACGCAAGTAGGCTTCAGCAAAGTTGCTATCGAGGGCGATCGCTTCAGAATAATCCTTGAGCGCCGTCGAATAGCGATGGGCCAAAGTATTGTGAATACCCTGAATATAAAAATCCGTCGGCGTCTGAGGAGGGCGACGCTTGCGAGCGTTTTCTCTTGGCGTTTGCGTATCTTGCGGTGTAGCCTTCTGGCCAGTCCCCAGATCATTCTCTTGAGCCAGCTGCTGGTCGTAACGGTGGCGCTGCACTCGGTCGACGAGCACCTCATAGGCTTCACGCAGCGCTTGAAACTTAGCGACCGCACTGGGTTCATTAGGATGCAAATCAGGATGATACTGACGAGCCAAACGACGAAAGGCCGTTTTGATCTCTTGACGGCTCGCAGTGCGGGGCACCCGAAGACGACGGTAATAATCACCGAAGGAAGCATCCATAGCTGGAAAAATAAAGATAAAACGTAAACGTAACGGTCGGCTCAGCGCTGAATTGGAACCGACTCCTAATATGAGGAATCGGCTCAATGCACCCAACCGCTTTCTGGACCTTTTTATAGGGAACAGCTTATAGGGAACAGCTTATAGGGAACAGCTTATAGGGAACAGCCAAGAAGCAGCTTAAAAGCAACCGAGAAACAGCCAAAAGTTAGCCGTTAAAAAAAAGGCTCAAGCGTAGACAGTAGCGCACTGGGAAACGATCCAAACTGCCCCTATTCTATCGGGTTTCAACCCAAAGATTACTCAGATATACAGGGGGTTTCAACCAAATCCTTTCGTTTTTTGATCACCACGGACACAAGAGGTGTAAGCATGAGTCATATTTGTTACACACGACCTACGGACGAGTCCATCAGTCAATCGGTGACTTATCAGGTTTGTATGTCAATAAAAGCACTTAATGATCGAAATGGCGCGAATAAAGAGGCCAGCTTAAGCAAGCTTAAAGAGAACTTAAGCCAATAACTTACACTTAAGTCACAGGTTAATGCGATCACCTAGCTCACCACTTACAGCAGCTCCGCAGCGAGCAACACATCTAAGAAGGCGAAAACGGCGCGCGGCAGCACAGCATTTTCCAAAATGGCGACGCCGATTACTCGCTCTAGCGGCTCTGGTAAAGCCGCCACGCGCACACCCTCAGGAATCGGTTCTGCTTCCAAGCGAGACACCACCGCTGCCCCAATACCTTTAGTCACTAGGCCCATCAGCGTAGAATCTTCTCTCACGGCATAGTCAATGGGTAAGTCGTAACCGAACCGCCCGAGATGTTCTTCTACCAGCGCGTTGTGACGCCGCGATCGCTGATTAGCCACCCGAGCATAGCGGGTGAGCTGCTCCCACGTCATCGGCTCCTTTTCTTGAGTGAGATCGTCTGCAGCGACCGTCGAGTTGGACGCTTGCAGCGGTGGTAAAAGCGCTACAAAGTCATCTCGAAACAGCTCCCAAGACTGAAACTCTGGCGGCGTGGGTAAAAGAGTAAGTCCTATATCAGCATGACCCGCGCGCAGCGCCTGCTCTACTTCGAGATAGCGATCGCACTCCAAAATCTCCACACTCAAATTGGGATGCTGCTGCTGAAACCGGGCAATCACCCCCGGCAGTACATGAGTCGCCACGGTTCTAACCGTCACCACTCGCACCCGCCCCGTCTGCAATCCTTTGGCCTGCTGAGCCGTTTGCTGAATATCTGCCAGCAGCGTTAGCACCGCTTTGGCCTGCTGATAAATTTGTAGGCCCAAAGGCGTCAGCACCGCGCCAGATCGCCCGCGCAGCAAAAGCACCACACCCAGGTCAGACTCTAGCGTGGCGATCGCATGGCTCACCGTAGACTGAGCTAGCCCCAGCTGCAATGCAGCCGCGCTAAAGCTCCCCTGCTCTGCAACGGCAGCGAGGGCCATCAACTGTGAATTTTTTAGCTGACTCGCTTTTGTCATGGGCCTTTCCCAACATCAAATTCCCAACATCAAGTTTCCAACATCGAACCGCAGCACTACAGACAGAACTCGACGCAACACCAGACGCAACACCAGTAGAGCTGAAAGCCCACCTCTTTGCCATCGCTTTTATCGATACAAAGTATCCATCCCATACGTTGTGCAGCTTCTACGCCCTCGCATAGCCTAGCAATATCGCCTAGCAATATCGTTCTTGAACTCACCTATGCTCATTCGCCATGCGACCGTAGCCGACCTCACAAATCTCGTTAACTTAGTGCATCTCAAAGCTGAATTTGACGGCTGCCCTGAGGCCGTCACCGCGACACCAGCCAAGCTCGCTGCGACCCTCTTTTGCCCGCAGCCAATGGCTTACATACTGCTCGTAGAAGCCGAAAACGCGCCGTCTCCTGTCGGCTTTGCTAGCTACCATTTCACCTACTCAACGTTTCTCGCTCAGCCCAGCATCTGGCTAGATGATCTGTTCGTCCAGCAGGCCTATCGCAACCAGGCAATCGGGACCCAGCTCATGCGATCGCTGGGCAAAATTGCGCAGCAGCATAGCTGTGGGCGGATTGATTGGACGGTGGATGTAGATAATGCGGCAGGCATTCGCTTCTATCAGCGGATAGGAGGCGTTCTGCAAACGCAGGTGCACTTGTGCCGGCTTAATCAAGCGGCAATTGAGCAAGTGGCGATTGAGGCTATTAGCTGATAGGCCTAAGGTGTGACCTGATATATGACCTGATATATGAATGGGCGTGACCAAACCACTGCCAAAATCTTCTTCTAAAATCTTCTTCTATGGAAAAACCACATCCGCCGACAAATCTCATTGTTGTCCTCACGCTCTCTTTTATTCTCTTAGTCAGCAGTGCGACCCAAGGCATCTTTATTGCTTACCCTCTGTTAATTGCCCTCGGCTTACTCGTTGCTGTTCTGCACAACAGAGGCTTTGCCCTCAGCCATCTGCTCAAGATGGGCCTTGCAGGCGCCCGCCAGTCACTGCCAGTTGTGCAGGTGCTGTTACTCATTGGGGCTGTTACAGCAGTTTGGATAGCAGCGGGTACGGTTCCAGCGCTGGTGTACTACGGCACGAAATGGATTTCGGGTCAGTTTTTTCTGCTGTGGGCATTTCTGCTCACGAGCGGCGTCTCTATGCTGCTGGGCACCTCTTTTGGCACGGTAGGAACAATTGGCATCGCGCTGATGGTGATAGCTAGGAGCAATGGACTGGCGGTAAACCCTGTGGCGGGCGCGATTATTGCGGGGGCTTTTTTGGGCGATCGCTGCTCACCAATGTCTTCTAGCGCTCATCTAGTCGCTAGCATCACCCACACTCACCTCTACACCAACCTCAAAAACATGGTGGCCAGCAGCCGTTGGCCCTTCGCAATTTCTGTTGTATTTTACCTATCGCTTTCTCTTTTTCACCCAGTTCAGCTGGCCGAAAGCCCGGTTACGGCAAAGCTACCTGATTTTTTCGATCTATCGCCGATGGTGCTATTACCGGCGATCGCAATTCTGTTGCTCGCCATCTTGCGTGTAAACGTGAAGCTGGCCATGCTAGTGAGTATTGGGATAGGCGGTGCGATCGCCCACACCCTTCAGCACACCCCGCTCACAACTCTCTTCACATTCATTCTCTTTGGCTACCAGCCGAGCACCCCAACCCCATTCCAAGAGATCCTGTTGGGCGGCGGTCTTCTACCCATGATCAAAGCGACTGTCGTTGTCCTCATCTCTACTGCCTTTGCTGGCATTTTTTCTGGCAGCCACGCCCTGTCTTTTCTGGGCAAGTGGCTGAGCCATTTGCACACCCAAAAGCAGCTAGCTCAAGCCACTATCCTAATCAGCATCTTAGCCAACGCTTTTGGCTGCACTCAAACTATCGCCATTGTTCTGACCGGACAAATCATGCAGCCCTACTATCGTTCGCACCCTCAACAATTACCCAACCTAAGCTCAAACGAACAGCTAGCGCTCACCCTTGAAGATACAGCGGTTGTGATTGCGCCCCTACTGCCTTGGAACATCGCTGGGCTGATTCCAGCCACGATGCTGACGGTTGGCCCAGGCTTCATTCCCTACGCCATTTATCTAATATTACTGCCACTTTTCACTCTTTTTCGACCGTCCTACAAGGCTGCTGTAAAGGGCGAACAACAGGTAAATATCGTCCGTTAAATATCATCGATCAAAAGAGAACGCTGGGAAAACTGAGGCTGTGTACGAACACTCTCAAGGCCGTTAAATAGCTATGACCGCGTTATCTAACTCCCAGCAGCCCAATATTTCGCAGCAGCAGCTAGGAGAATACCAGCTGCAAAAGGAGCTAGGACGCAATCGAGAAGGTGGACGCATTAGCTATTTGGCCAATCACCCCGACCAAAATCAGCCCGTAGTTTTAAAGCAATTTCGATTTGCTCAGACGGGTGCAAGCTGGTCAGGCTTTAAGAGCTACGAGAGAGAAATTGAGATTTTGCAGGCGATCGCCCATTCCCAAGTCCCCAAATACCTTGATTCTTTTGAAACCGAAGACGGCTTTTGCATGGTGCAAGAGTACAAAGCCGCACCGACCTTAGCCGAGCGCTATCATCTCACGCCAAAACAGGTGCAGCAGGTCGCCACTTCAGTCTTGACCATTCTTCGCGATCTTCAGCAGCAAGTACCGCCGGTTATTCACCGCGACATCAAACCTGAAAATATTTTGGTTGACGACACGCTCCAGGCGTACCTCATTGATTTTGGCCTAGCCAAACTCAACCACGAATCGGTTGCCGTCAGCAGCATCGCAGCCGGAACGCCCGGATTTATGCCGCCCGAGGAAATTTTCAATCGTCCGCTAGATACCGCAGCTGACCTGTACAGCGTTGGCGCAACCCTCGTCAGCTTGCTGACCAAAGTACCGCCTGCCAACATTAGCGACCTGCTAGATGACCACTACCGGCTCAACTTTCAGTCTCGGCTACCTCCCGTTAGCCCCAGGTTCGTCCAGTGGCTACAAATAATGGTGGAGCCCAATCCTCGACATCGGTTCGGGCATGCAGCAGCAGCACTAGAAGCCCTTGAAGTAATCGATATTACCAATCTCTCAGAACAGCTGCCTGAAAATTACCACAGCGCTCAATCACCGGGGCAAAAGATACCCCGTCGACATCCGGTCAGGTGGCTATCTATCGCAGGCACCCTGGTGGGATTAGTACCCCTAGTTTTCAACATTGCCATCAGCAACAAGAGTGCGCCAAAAGTATCTCCTAGAGCACCCTCTTCTGCGGCAAGAGCCGTCACAGCAGAACAGAAATGGTTTGAATCGATTAAACCTTCTTGCAATCCGCTAGAAGTGGTTACGGCTATTCAGGCAAACCCTTACCCAGATAACCCAGCAGGCGCTGGCCTTGGGGCTAGCTGCTACGCGCTCGCAGGGAAGTTGGCCTTAGCCGATAGCACGATTCAGACGCTACCAGAGCGATCGCGCATAGTCGCCGCACAAATCCTCTTCGAGATCAGCCATCCCGTCGCGGATCGAGGGGATGATGAATCCGCTGGCCCCCTGATGGATTTGGTGTTGAAGTACTGGCCAGAAAACTACATGGCTCGTTACCATGCAGGCATGTCGGCCTATGTACTCGCCGAAAACGATAAAGCCATTGATCATCTAGAAGAATTTTTGAGTATTTATTCCAACAACGACGGCTGGCGGCAAAAGGCCCTGCTCGCCATCAACAATATTCAGCAGGGCATTCCAGCCGACGACCGCTTTAAGTTTCATCACTAGGCCCGCAGCGTCAGAGACGCCTTGAGAGTAAAACAGCTCTTCTGGGACTGGCCGCTGCATGCGCAAAACAAAGCAGTTCAGAAAGATCTACCTACAGGCACTAGGAGAGGCACAGCAAGAAACACTACATTATGAGTGTTAAAGCGTAATCTTTTCGCCATGACCAACCTTCAACAACAGCTGCCTGAACAATTTACCCAAGCGTTCTCCAAAGCAGAACAGCTAGGCGGCATGATTTCAGCAGTCGGCACTCAAATCTTCAACAAAGTCTCCACATCAGCAGCTCAGACCACCTCTCAGTTTGGAGAAGCCGCCGCAGACTCGGCGCATACGGCCCTAGAGCAAACCACCACAAATGTTGGAGAAGCGCTCAACCCCATCGCTGAAAATCCAGCTGTAGACTACGTGGCAAAAGTGCCAGGGCTCGGCTGGCTCACCAGCGCCCTAGGCCGGGTTGATAAGGCCACTGCCCTAGAAGATGTCCTCAAGCTCAAGCAAAAGCATCCTGATGACACAGCCGAGGAGCTGGCCCATCACATTATTGTAGATGCCACCCTCAAAGCAGGCGGTGTCGGCCTTGCTGCCAATATTATTCCGCCAATTGCCCTAGGCCTATTCGCAATAGATTTGGCCGCTGTTTCTGCACTACAGTCCGAAATGCTCTATCGGATTGCGGCCGCCTACAATTTTGACATTGCCGACCCCGCACGAAAAGGTGAAGCTTTAACCATCTTTGCACTGTCTCTTGGCACCTCAACTGCAATGAAAGCAAGCCTTGGAGTTGTAGAACTAGTGCCCGTTATCGGCGCAGCTGTCGGCGCGAGTAGCAACGCTGGGATGCTGTACAGCTTTGGCACAGCGGCTTCTCAGTTTTACAAAAAAAAGAGAGAGAAGCACCCACAGCGTAAGCGTGCTTAGCACCTTCACATAGAACCAAAAAAGCGCACTGTCAAAACCACGAGGCAAAAAAGTTATGGAGCTGAAAAGGTTATAGGTTGAGATTAGACTAGTGTTTCAACATCTCTGTCGATTTTGAGTAACACAACGTCTTTCGATGCAAACGTGCCAAATAGTGACGCAGTCTGGTGTTTTCACCTTCAACCCTCGTCATATAGGTCTTACTCACTATCTGGTCACCATCTGGAATGTAGTTTGGGTACACCTTAAAGCCATCTGTCACATAGAAAAAGCATTGCCGCAAACTCGCAACTGCCCATAACGGTTCAAAGGGTTTGGCACTATGGTCACCGACTGCCCAACCTAAAATTCCTGGGCTGAAATGGTCTACGACGGTCCATATCCAGATTTTGTTTTTTTACTCCCAACGAAGGTTTGTAATTCATCAAGTTCACCGACTTGCGGTGTCTCTTCTGGGTCGTAGGCATCAGGCAGTAGTTCACCAGTCTGTTTCACCCAGTTAATGACAGTCGTAGTGATTTGGGATTTTCTACAAACTGACGGCGACAATCCGCACAGATGTATAGCAAAGCGCGGATGCATAACGCCAAGGCGAGGCAAGGCCCTAACGTAGTGAT
>JBCBDN010000065.1:0-15005 GCA_038529685.1 Cyanobacteria bacterium J06598_1
GGAAATGAACAAAATTCTGGGTGAACTATACGAGCGTTTTGGCCAAAATTAGAAAGGCTATCTATCCGTACTACCTACTTGTTAATCGATTTGCTTGGTTGCGTTTCTGATCGGGTCACCTCCTTGACTGCACTGACTTGAAAGACGAAGCGAAACTGTCGGCCCATGCGCCGAGCAATATAGTCTTCGAGTCGTGCTACTTGCTCTGGGGTAATCGGCTCGCTCGAGTTGACGACCATCCGAACCTCTGGTGTGGGCAGTTGCCAGTTGGTTCGACTGCTAACCAGTTCCATGTTCTGAAAGGGTTGAGTATCTTCTACCAGTGCGCGCTTGACGTTGACCTCTAGCTGATTTTGGCGAACCAGCTGCACTAAGCTCAGCCCGAGGGGCACTATTAGCACGCTGGTTAGTAGCACCACCATGCTTAAGGGTCGGCGGGCTCGCCGAAAAGGAGAGTAGCCCGCCAGAAAGAAAGCCACCATGCAGGCGAGTGTGATCCCTAGCAAGTTCGTTAGGTACAGTAGCCCCGCGCCGGAGAATAGCCCGTAGTTGAACTGGGCAATGCCTAGGCCCACTACGCACAGCGGCGGCATGAGTGCTACAGCGATCGCCGTCCCAGCCAACGTACTCGATAGCTTCGGCTGCACCTTGGCGTAGCCACTTAAGCCCCCGGCTGTAATCGCAATGCCTAAGTCTAAAAGCGTTGGTGAAGACCGGGCAAACACTTCACTGCCATATTCCAAAAAGCCAGAGCTAAAACCGATGAGGGCTGAAAGTGCGATCGCAATGCCGGTTCCAATACCCAGCGTCTTGAGCCCAGTGGTGACTAGCTCCAAATCTCCCTCTAGGATGCCGAACGCCACCGAGCGTATGGGCGACATCAAGGGTGCCACTAACATCGCACCAATAATCACCGCTGCACTGTTCGACAGTAAACCCAGCGTTGCAATTAGGCAGGCTCCCAACGTCAGCACTACATAGTCGTAGTTCAGCTCAGCTTCATCCATGAGGCTATCTTGCATATGCTGATGCGCCTGCACCGACACTCGCCTTCCGACAAAGTACTTACGGCTCCACTCATCTATCTGCGATCTGAATTGCGACATTGACAGACGTTGCCTCGCTGCGTTTGGGTGTGCCTTTTGCGTGAAAATGCTGACTAATAGAATGATCCAGCCCGCTGCCTCAAGATTTCGGCAGTTCACTGGGCCTGTATAAAAATTATTTGTTTCTAAAGATATATTCTTTCACTAGGGCAGACCGATATGTTTGTACCTGAGCAGGAGCCCTCCTGCGATAAATTACTACACCGTGGAAGACAACTATGGGATTTTTCAAAAGAATTTTTGGTAAGGACAAGCCTGCCAACGCCTCTCCCTCCGTCCGCCGAGGCGTTGCCAAAGCAGCAGACGGCAAAGACGTACCCGATTACAAAGTCGGCCTAGACGGTGACTTTGACGAAAGCGGCTTAGCTAAGCGCGTTGCCCTCGCTTTCGATGAAGATAGCCAGCTCGATGATGTCGACACTTTGTGGGTTGCTCAAACCAGCGCCACCGTCGTTCTTAAAGGCAAAGTACCTAGTCAAGATATTTTGGACAAAATGGTTAAAGTTGCCAAGGGTACAGACGGCACAGATTCCGTAGATACCAGCCAAGTCGAAGTCGGCTAGTACACACCGTAAGGACGCAGTTTGAAGGGGGCCACCTCGCTCCCTTTTTTAGTGCCAACTTTTTGAGCATTGCACAGATATTCAGCGAGAATACAGTTAGGCATCTGGCCTAAAAAAATTAGATACACAATCCTATGAGCGATCCAAATCAAAGCCCAGCCAACATCCCTGTCGTCGTTAACGGCGCCCTCGGAAAGATGGGTCGTGCCATCGTCAAAGCGGTTGCAGAAGCTGACGATATGACCCTGATGGGCGCGATTGATCGCAACCCCAAGTTTATGGGTGAAGATGTCGGTGAGGTGATTGGGATCGGGCCGCTTGAAGTTCCAGTGCTGAATGACCTTGAAGCGACTTTGGTGATGGCGCAAAACGAAGCGCCTAGCGGTAGCAGTGCTGTAATGGTGGATGTGACCCATCCTGACAGTGTGTATACATCTGTGCGAGCGGCGCTGGCTTACGGCGTGCGACCCGTGGTGGGGACGACGGGGATGAGCAATGAGCAGATCAAAGACCTGGCCGAATTTGCCGATAAGGCGAGTACAGGCTGTTTGTTGATTCCTAATTTTTCGATTGGGATGGTGCTGTTGCAGCAGGCCGCACTCCAGGCGGCGGCACACTTTGACCATGTGGAAATTATTGAGCTGCACCATAACCAAAAGGCGGATGCGCCCAGCGGCACGGCGGTTAAAACAGCTCAGATGCTTTCGGAGATGAACAAAACTTACAACGCGCCTGAGGTCGAAGAAACCGAGAAAATGGCGGGTGCAAGAGGTAGCCAAACCGAAGACGGCGTGCGCATTCACAGCGTGCGGCTGCCGGGGCTAATTGCCCATCAGGAAGTGATTTTTGGGGCGGCAGGTCAGTCTTATACGCTGCGGCACGATACGAGCGATCGCGTTTGCTACATGCCGGGTGTTTTACTCTCCATTCGCCGGGTACTCCCGCTGAAGTCGCTGGTATACGGCCTAGACAAAATTTTGTAGGGCAGCGCTTCAAATCTAGCCATCGGCCTGATGGCACTCTACCTGGCACTCTGCCGAAGGCGATTCAAACGAGAGCTGACCGGGGTTGACCAAAAACACAGCGAACAACCCCATTAATGCGCCAGCAACAACCAGCGAAATATCTCTACTTTTCATTCGATGACTCATGGAACTAGCAATTGGAACTGTTCCTATCAAATCAACCAAACTAGAGATATCTTGTGATCAGACGCATGCCCGAGGAAAAGCTTTACGTAAGGTTGGCTAACCCTTTAAAAAGAAAAAGGCCCGACCCCTTTAAGCCCCCAGGGTCGAGCTGCTCACCTGTAAAAGCGTTTTAATATATAGTGCCAGTTTCAATCTTTCCCAAAATGCCCCTTGGTTCAGATGAGTGACGCTATATGCGCTTTTTCAGAAGTGATTCCATTGTCACTGAATGGTTGACCATCGACCTCGCAGTAAATACGGAAGTGCAATAGTCAAACCATTTTGTTTTACCCAGAATTTTCCGTATATTTACGCTGCTCATTTTGCTCTTTTCAGCAGTGAGCCTTTTTAGATGAAGATCTTCATTCGAGCTTTGCGATTAACTACATTGCGCTTAAAAATACAGCAGTAAATTGAGTCCTGGAATGGTTCTAGAGAGCGTCCACAGCAGTAGCGTAATGTAGGCGACGCCCAGACTCCATTGATACCAAACCAGTGCACTGACTAAACCAGGTACGCACTTATCGCGTAGGCGGATGTCGTTAAAGCCAAATTTGAACCAGTTGTTGAGACTAAAATCGAAATAGTTGAGCCAGTTCCAATTGCGATCGCTCATGAGCGGCGTGTAGCGCTCTCGGTAGAACGGAAACTTCGGTGGCACGGGCAACCGTGCGATCAATACCTGGAGCTTACGCAGCGCGCCGTTTTCGACAAAATAGCTGCGGTCCATCAGGTCGTGATAGCGGCCGCCCTGATAGAGCTTGGCGATCAAAATGGCTGGGATAGGAAGCGTCAGCAGGCCCACTGTCGCCAAGGTGGCGCCCGGTTGAGCGGTACTTTGCGTGAGCAAACTCAGCCCCAGCAGTAGCAGACTGCCCCCTGTTAATCCCATTGCGATACTTTCTCTTCGAGTTGGCACAATCGGTGTAGGCATCAGTCGCCGGTAGCGATCTACTAGCCAAAACATCAGCGCAAATAGCGAGAGCGCTAGGATCCCTACGCTGAAAATAAGCCCGACACTGGTGCCGTAGCTGCTGAGTCGCAGAAGGCTAGCGAGCACGAGCCATTGCAAGAGGTGCTGGAGGCGATTGATGGGATGAGTAGGTTTGGTGGTGATGCGATCGCGAACCTGTAAATAAGTCGCCAAATCAATCTCATCTATCATCAGCAAGTCACTGCGACTCACAAAAGCTTGATCCTCTGCCTGTTTGTGTACGGCTATCGCCTGCTCAGGGGTAAACCCAATATTGACCAGCCGATTTTGTGTCGCTTCGTTCAGGCTTGTGCCCAGCATTTGTCGCTTAATCTGCGATAGCCTGAGCTGCTCTAGCGTAAATTCCAGCTGGTTGGCGTCCCCGATTTGCTCTAGCAGGCGAAAGTTGCGCACCAAATTGCGCAGCACGGTCTCGTTGCTCGTCAGCGTCGGCACAGAGAACCGGCTACCAATTTGCCCTGGACTGCCGAGAATCCTGGCCTCCCCAGCACTAAAATCTAGATCTGTCACGTTGATGGTGACTGGCTTAGGCTCGGTATTAGCAAAGCGGGCATCGCCAAAATCTACCTGAGACAAAATGTGCGCGGCTCTGAGGCTGAGCGATCGCTGAAACTGCCCCTGCCGAAAATTGATGGGGCCCTCTAGAACGGCCTCTGTGAGAAAAAGTCCCTGATCAAATCGGCTTTTTTGAAAGCTAGCAGATTCATGGAATTTAGCTCGCTCAAAGTCGGCATTGGCCTGCCATTGAGTGCGGGCAAACGTCACCATCTGGAAGTCGGCTTGGGCGAAGCTACTGCTGTAAAAGTGAGCGCCCTGCCAATCGCTAGGTCCATTGAAAAGCGCCTGATTGAACCGGGTGCGGCCGGCGAACAGCGCGCCGCGAAAGCTGCTGTCTTGCTGGAACTGGCTCTCGTTAAATAGGGCGCTCTGGGCAAATTTAGTCGCTTGCCACTGTGCCTTTTGGGTGAAAATGGCTGCTTGCGCGCTGACCCGATTGAGAAAATAGAGGCTGCTCGCGTTTAGTAAGCCGTTGAAGCAGGTTTGATTGAGTAACAGCGGGCCTTGGAAAATCCGCATATCGGGCTGACTTGTAGAGACAGAGGGCAGCAAAAAGCGCGAAAGCCGCTTGGCGTAGGGGCGAGTGTAGAGCCGACGGCTAGAAGATGACCTGTAAGGCGGGGGCAAAAATGACTGAGCCGGTAAAGGTTCGAAGGTGTCTTTAAAGGTTTGTAGTTCGGGCAGTATCGCGTCGCCGTAGGCAGGAATGCGTTGCGCCAACCGCCCTAACTGCAAGTCTCCCTGAATGAGTGCGCCGCTTAAGTCGAGCCCGATATGCCGTGAATCATTCGGTTTTTTGGGGTTTAGCGCGGCCTGAAGCTGCTGATAGAACGGTTCAGAGAAATCAACTGGGTCTGACCTGAGGTCAATAGTGAAGCCCTTGAGGTCGATTAGCGTAGCGCCACCTTGTCGGATGGGGGTCGTGATTCTTTGCTTAAGAACCGATAGCGTCAGGTCAGGATGTGCGCTGGGTGAGGAGGCTGCGATCGCGCTCAGCGGCCCAGTCCCGGCGAAAAAAGTCATCCCTGCAAGTGTGGTTATCAGAGAAATCCTTGTCAGCTGGCGGTAGCTTTTTTGGACAGTACGAAGCCATTTAAATCGAGTCAGTTTGAAAAGGAACAGAGGAAGCATCCGCCGACCGAAAATAAGCTTGCTGGTAGCAGCGCTAGCCTACCTTCTTTTAGCGGTTTTCTATGCATGGGTTTTCCGATAGCAGCGTTCGCAGCCCCTTAACTGACGGCAATGCTCGTGGGTTCGCTACACTAAAGCCTATGGACAAATGCCCCCAAAAATTGTCTTTGCAGACGCCCCCAAACTCCACAATAAGCGCCATTCAAACTCTCCAACCAGAGGTCGTGTCGCTGATGGCAGCTGGGGAAGTGATTGATTCTTTGGCCGCCGTGGTGCGTGAGCTGGTAGAAAATGCCCTGGATGCTGGCGCGACTCGGATTGCGGTGAGTGTGTGGCCAGAGCGCTGGCAGGTGCGCGTGGCTGATAACGGTATTGGGATGGATGAAGCTGACTTGCGTCAGGCTGCGATCGCCCACGCCACCAGCAAAATTTCCACCCGGCCTGATCTGCTGAACGTCCGCAGCTTAGGCTTTCGCGGTGAAGCGCTTCACAGCATTTCTCAGCTGGCTGAGTTAGCGGTTCGCAGCTGTACTCGCGGCGGTACGGGGCACCAAGTTCGCTACAACACGAGCGGTGAACCCAAGCAGGTCGCTGAAAGCGCTGCCGCTGCGGGCACCGTTGTCACTGTTCGTGAACTGTTCAAAAACTGGCCCGCCAGACGACAGGTGCCCGCAGCGGCAGCGCAGCTAAAAGGTGTGATTCAGCTCATTCAACAGCTAGCCCTTTGTCATCCGCAGGTGACCTGGCAGGTAGAAAAGAGCGACACGCCCTGGTTTTCTCTATGGCCAGGAGACACTGCTAAAACGGTGATGCCCCAGGTTTTGCGCAGCCTGCACGAGACAGATATTGAAGAGCTGAGTCAGGCGGGCCTATATTTAGCGATTGGGTTGCCCGATCGCTGCCATCGCCGTCGCCCTGACTGGCTGCGGGTGGCTATCAATGGCCGACCGGTGGCGGTAGAAGAGATTTCTCAGACGCTGATGGCGGGCTTTCGGCGGACAATTCCACGCGATCGCTACCCCATCTGCTTTTTGCACCTCACCTTGCCACCCACCCAGCTCGACTGGAACCGCCACCCAGCCAAGTCCGAAATTTATGTGCAGGGCCTAGACGCGCTATGTGAAAGAGTCACTGCTGCGGTCGGTAAACTGCTGCAGATAGATGACTTGAGTGAGACGGCTCAAACCCATCGGGCAACCGAACTGATCAAGGCAGCGGAAGCCGAAGGTGAGTATTCGGTTTCGCGTCAGGTCAGTGAGTTTGGTCAGCTGCCCGCGCAGTCTCTTTCGGATGCGCTGCCGAGCCAAGTGCCGGGGGCTTTGAGTGCGATCGCCCAGGTAAGCGATATGTACATCTTGGCCGAAAATGAAGGCGGCATTTGCCTCATAGAGCAGCACATTGCCCACGAACGCGTGCTGTTTGAACAGCTGCAAGCGCGGTGGCAGATGGTGGAACTGGACTCACCGATTGTGCTGAAAGATTTAAGCGCGCAGCAGGTGGAGCGATTGCAGGAAGTGGGGGTGGCGATCGCTCCCTTTGGTGAAAATCTTTGGGCCATCCGTTCCCTGCCCGAACCGCTTCATGGCAGAGACGACTGCGAAAACGCCCTCTTAGAGCTTAGCCTGGGCGCAAACCTAGAAGCCGCCCTCGTAGACACGGCCTGCCGCACCGCCATCCGCAACGGGACCAAGCTCAGCCTTAGCGAAATGCAAACCCTACTCAACCAGTGGCAGCGAACCCAAAAGCCTCGCACTTGCCCCCACGGTCGTCCTATTTGCCTCACGCTCAAAGAATCAAGCCTCGCCAAATATTTCCGGCGCAGCTGGGTGATTGGCAAAAGTCACGGTGTTTGATAGCCTTACTGCTGCCCGATTTCTGCCAAAAAAACGCCCCTCAGACGATAAGTCAGAGGGGCTGCCAAGTCGTAATGCTGAGAGCAAAGTACCACGGGCTCTATTACGATTGCAGTGATCCTTACGACAGGACAAATGAACTTGTTTTGTGGTGAATCATAGGGCTGCTATTGGAAAATATCTGCGATCGCACACTCGAACCCAGGCAAAATCGGTGACATTAGTTTGTCTTCCAAGGTTAGTGTCGCCACCCTTTTCAAAGCGTCTTCTTTTCGCCCATGTACCTCAACTGTTTTCAGCCGCCAGTTAGCAATCCAATATTCTTGAACGCCATAGAGTGAGTAAAGCTTCACCTAGTTTAGTTTTTCGAGACCAGTTCGTTAGCTCGACATGAATATTACCGCCAGCGCTCTGATGTCGAATATGAGGGGCGCGCGTTACGAATAACTCTCCATCAATGATTTCATAGCGAGTCCAGCCCCAGTCATCAGGCATGACATCTAGGTCTCGAACTGTCCATCGAGTAGCGTTAGCAACCATAATCTTTGCTGGCGAATGTGCTTCGATATGCTTACTTCAGTATAGTTCAGCGCTTTAGCCGCTCTGAAATCGCTGTAGCTTGAGGTATTGCGAGCTATGGCGTTTTCTGTAGCTCAGGCTTCTCTTCGGGCAAAATTGCGCCTTCTACTGGGCATACCTGTAAGCAAATGCCGCAGTCAATGCAGGTGTCAAAATCGATCCAGTACCAGCCCGTACCTTTTTTGTTTTTGCCGGGGCCTTCATCAATACAGGCCACAGGGCAGGCATCGACGCAGTCAGCAATGCCTTCGCAAACGTCGGTCACAATCGTATGGGACACAGGGGTTCTCTATTAAGTAACAAGATATATAGTTAAGCTTAGTTAACAATCTCGATATCAGGCAAGCCCTGATCCGAAATCCAAGCAATTTGGTTGATGTGGCGCTTACGTGCGATCGCTCTCACCTCGTCTGCCGACTGCTTAAAATCTAAGCTCAGCTCCACCCGTACAATGTTGGCCGAGGCCCTTGCCTTTTGCGCATAATCTAAAGCGGCGGCAGCGGCAGCGGCCCCTTTCGGCACAATGAGCCAGTCACTCGGCGGCGGCTCGCTGGGTAGCTGAGCACCTGCCTTGAGCTCCTGATGTAGCTGATCGACATTCAACACAAAGCCAATGCCAGGAAATCCCTTACTCTCTGAATCGTTGGCCGTATCGTATACGGCGAGCAAGTCGTCGTAGCGCCCGCCTTGGCCCAACAGCTGCTTGTGCTGGTGGCTCACGACCTCAAACACAATGCCTGTGTAGTAATCAAACGGACGAATCAGGCTGAGGTCTAGTGTAATTTTGGGCAGCGTGTTGCGCGTCTTGAGAAGTTCTATCAAGTCTTTTAACCGCCCCACTAATGCTTGCTGCCGCTCGTTTAGTTGGAAGTCATGGGTGAGCGTTCGTAGAACGTCAGCTGGTTGTCCCCGCAAATCCATCAGCTTTAACGCTAGGGCCTGTAGCTCGCTAGAGAGGGAAAGTTCTTCTAGTGCCACTCGGTTGAGTTCGGCAAAATATTGCCGAACTGTCCCTCTTATCTCTTTAGGGAAGGGCGCTAGTAATGAGTAAGTGAGGGCAGCTTCTCCGAGTACAATGCTGGCCTCTGAGAGACTGACCGCGCTGAGGCAATCGGCCATTAGCAGTACAGCTTCTGCATCTGCCATCAGTCCGCTGGATCCCAGTAGCTCAATTCCAGCCTGGTGATATTCTTGCTGGCCACCTTGGGAGCCTTTGGCTGAGCGGCGAAAAATGTTGGCGTTGTAGTACAGCCGCTGGGGATAGGTGACTGAGGCGAGCCTCGTGACGGCGGCCCTAGCGATTGAAGCTGTCAGCTCAGGGCGCAGGCCGAGTCTTTGCTCGCCTACCTGACCAATTTGCAGCTCAATCACTTCTACCCGCTCGATGGCACCGCCCGCCATTAGCGTGTCCATCGTTTCAACGGTGGGGGTAATGATGCGGTGGTAGCCCCATCGCTGAAAAACTTCTTCTAGGCGGTCTTCAATCCAGCGCTTTTGAACGACATCTAGAGGGAGTAGATCTCGACCACCTGTGGGGGGCTGATAGGTATTTCCTTTTGGCATCTAACGTTTTTTTCCACCAAACAATCCGCTCAAAAGACCGCCTCCCTTTTTTTGTCCCTTTGTGCCGCTGTTGTTTTGGGCGTTTTTAGCCCTGTTGGCTGGCTGCTTTTTGCCTGTTGTTTTGCCTGCTTGGGCCGCTAACCTGGTTTGCACGGCTTTTGCGGTCTCGTTGTCAGGGTTGAACACCAGGGCCTGCTTAGCGTGAATTTTTGCCAGGGTTGCCTGACCAGACTTGAGGTACAAGCTGGAGAGGTAGGCATGGCAGGCGGCGTTTTTGGGATGGGAGGCGATCGCTTCTCGCACCTCTAAAATACCGCGAGAGTAGTCCTGCTGAGCTTCAAATTCTTGAGCGCGCTTAATGTAGCGTTGAATAATGTCGTTGCCACGGGTGCTAGATGTCGATGAGCTAGCGGCTGGTTGCGCCGCTGAAGGCGCTGTGTGTGAGCTGGCTGCTGCGGGTGGCGAGGTTTGTATCTTGGTTTGTAGCTCGGTATCTTCTTCCGAGCCGCTGTCGGTGAAAGCTTTGGCTGTAGAAGGCTGCTTACGCATCAAATACACTGCGTTCAGCTCACTAATCTCTGCGATGACAGTGTTGACGCGGGTGAGGTCGTCAAACTGGGTGAGGGCGATTTTTTCTAGTGTGGCCGTGTAGTCTGCTTCTAGGTTGGGTGCGTTGAGGAGTGCTTTTGCTGAGTCACTGGTGAGGGTGACTAGGGCGCGATTGGCGCTGAGCTGCTTTTGCTTCATTTTCAGCAAAATTTTGTGCTCTTTGGCCGACTTGTCTTGATGGAGAACTTCGTAGGCGGGGTTGACCTGCTTGGAGAGGAGTTCGCTGGCGAGCTTGCGTTCTGTCTCGGAGGCTTCACGCAGCGCGTCGGGATGAAGCTTGCGGGCGACTTTGAGATAGCGCTTCCGGAGCTGCTTAGGCGAGGCGGCTAAAGAAAAGCCAAGCACTGCATGGTGGTCAATCATGTCGAGCTGAAAGAGCCCTTCTGTTATCGTCATAGCCACATCCAAAAGGTAAGAGGGTACCGGATTCAGAATGCCCGCGATCGCCTGAAGAGATAGGCTTTTTCCAGAATAAATTCAACTATTTTCGATATTAGGCTGAAACCTCACACCTGCAGCCCATAAAGAATTCTGTTGAGTCGGCGTCATTTGCGGTCTTTCAATAGCCAACTAGATACCGACTGTAGTTTGGTAGAAGTTTTTTAATGCCGAGAGCCAATCCCACTGAGAGCAAAATCGAGGCTGCCGTCACCAGCAGAAATAACGCCCAAGGCGAGCCTGAAATATTGAGCTGGGTGAGCACATAGGTCACGGTATACAGCGTAAATATGTGGGTGAAATATATCGCAAAGCTCGTCGATGCAATGATGTTGAGTAGCTTGGAGTTGACCTTTTCAAAGCGGTGGAGCCACACCATAAAAAAGAGACAGAGCGCCAGCTTTTGAAACAGCATCATGTCAATCCCTTCGTACAAAAAAGGAGCCTTTTGATAGCTGCCAACTCTGCCTAATGACGCTTGGAAGACGGCTAAGCCAACTGCCGCTAACAGTAGGTAAACCTCTTTATTTTTCAGCTGGGTGTAAATGAGTTCTCGGCGCTCTGAACAGAGAATGCCAATGAAATAAACCGGTGTGAAGTAGACCACTGCTTGCAAGATCAGCAGGTCATTTTCAGGGCGGTGCAAAAAAAGCGCAATTGCTGTGAGCACAAACGTAATTAGCAGCTGCCGGTTCATTTTTAGCTTGATAAACGCCATGTGCAGTGGCGACATTAAAAAAATTACCATGACAAACGGAATGTACCAGTAGGCCGTCGTCGCACGTCCGGTGATGTAGTACTTAAAGGTTGGTACAAGGTAGGTGCTGAGTAGATCTGTGCTCTTAGGCTCGAAGAATGGGTAAAAATGTTTTTGCCCCAATACTCTCAGCGCAATTGGCGTGATAGAAAGCAGGGTATAGGGCAAGAGAACTTTTTTGAGCTTGCCCGTCATGAATTTTTTGAACTGGTAGCGCCGGTAAAAAATGTGGTGAAACAAAAAGCCCGATATAAACACAAACAAAACGGTGCCGCCGCCAACGAGATTGCCTAAAGCGCGCTCCGGCAGCGTATTGAAGCTGATGTCAACGGCGTAAAAGGCGTGACCTGCAACAATGATAAGGATTGCGATCGCCCGAAAGTAATTCAGAGAGTTCAAAAACATAAGAAACACTCCAGCCCGCAGCTAGGGCTTTACAGAACTAACGAGCGGCCCGTTCTGTGAAAGATGAATCGCGAGACGCGAAATAATGTCGCGGAGCGCTTCAATATCGCTGCTGTTGTCTAGAGCCACCGTCAAAATGTATGGCGTCTCTTCAATGCTCATGGCTAGGGTGGTGCCGACCAGCAGATTATTTTGCGCTGTTTTTTCGCCTAGCCATTGAACCTTAGGGCCTGCCGTTTGTAAGGCCGCATGACCCAGTTCTTTATCCTGCTGACGAGCAAGCGCCGTGCGCAGGGATTGAGAACTTTCCGTGTGGTACACCGCTGCCATCATGGCGGTGATGTCGTTGGTGGTGGTTTGGTTAATGCCTTCGCCAAAGTTCGCAGGCATGGCTTCGTTGCCCATTAGCTTATGGCCTACGGACGTTTGCTCGTAGTCGCTTAGGGCCTGGTTAATTGACTCATAGCCCAAGTAGTCGATTAACTGATTGGTGCCAATGTTGTCGCTGGCTTGAATCATTTGCGACATGACTTCTTGCAAGGAATACTCTCTGCCGACTTCTAGGGAGAGTCCTTCGGAGTTTTCGGTGTAGTTATCGGTACTGACGAGCAGCTTGGTGGTGAGAGGAATGCTGTCGGCGGTGCTTTTTTCTATGAGGGCGATCACAATGGGCACTTTAATCAAACTAGCCGCGCTCGCCAGCAGCTGATCGCCCTGATGATGCTGACAGTGTTCTGATGAGACCTGAGGGCTGGGTTTGGACTCTTTTAGCCGGCACAGTGTGATGTGTACTTGATTAGGGTCTACAACACCGACATCTTGCAGCGTATCGGCAATAAATGTTTTTTGGAGTGCGGTTGTTTGGCGAACGGCAGCGGCTAGCTGCTTTTGGTAGTCGCTTTGCTTTTGCAGCTTGCGTTCAGATAGGGGCGAGTCATCGGGAATGCCGTCTAGCTTTTTGAGGGCGGCTTGCCAGAGGTTGCGTGATTGCTGGATGAGACGCGATCGCTCGACGCTATCTGTTCGGGATTGCCCAGCATTGTGGGTGGCGCTATCTGTTGCTTTCTCTACTTCAGCAGATGCAATGGCTGCTTGTTCGGCAAGCTCACCGGCTGCTTGGTACAGCGTCAGATCGGCATTCTCTTGAGCATCGACATTCTTTTGAGCATCGATAGTCTGAGTGTCAACAGTTTGAGTGTCAACAGCTTGAGGCGCCAGCTCAGCCTTAGAAAGATTGAGCGCCTTTGTGGCGGATGCACTCTCCGTGCCAGCCATCAACGCGGGCCCCAGGGTGGGCGCTATCGCCATGCTGAGACCGCAAGCCGTTGCGATCGCAGTGCCATACCAGACGTAAGCCATTCTTCAGCTATCTCAACGCAGAACTAGACCTATAGCATCTGTAGAGTTGCTCAGGACACTACTATCGGCTGAAACCGTTATGTAGCAACGGGCAACTCTACTAGCAAAGTAAGAATGCATCCTTACTTTGCTATGTGGAAAATGCAACCACCTATTAACTTATATTAAGTTGGCTTAATGCACTTAATCAATCTAATCAGCTATCGAATCGCTGGCATGCTCTTTGCGAACATTTTTCTTTTTCTATAGCTTTTCTCTGTAACCGCTAGCGTTTTGCTGCAGATCTGTTCCTAGGGTGCGAACCGCTCAAATGGCTTTACGGTCCCTAGTGTTTCACTGAGTTCACGATGGATGTGCCCGTTAGTCGCTAAAATTCGACCTGTTTTGATATCAAATGGACTTTGGTCGTAGGCGGTTACTTGTCCGCCTGCCTCTTCGACCAAAATCACGCCCGCCGCTACATCCCACGGTGACAACCCTCTTTCCCAGTAGCCATCTAGCCGACCGCAGGCTACAAACGCTAAATCAATCGAAGCCGATCCACCCCGCCGTACGCCGCGAGTGAGATGAGTCAGATGGCAAAATTCAGCATAGTTGTTGTCAATCGTTTCTCTGCGGTCGTAGGCGAACCCGGTGACTAGCAAGCTCTCAGCTAAAGACTCGGTGTCAGAAACGCGAATAGGCTGACGGTTGCAGGTGGCGCCCAATCCCTTGGCCGCTCGAAAGAGCGCGTTGTGTACCGGATCAAAAATAGCACCTACAGCCGGCTTGCCCTCTATGAGTAAGCCGACTGAACAACCACAGAAAGGATACTGATGGGTGTAGTTTGTGGTTCCATCTAGCGGGTCAACGGCCCAGAGGAGGCCATCGGTTTGGGTGCCGATACTGCCAGATTCTTCTGCCAGGATGGCGTGGTCTGGCAGGTGGCGTTTGAGTACGGCAAGGACTTCTTTTTCAGCGGCTTTATCTGCTTCAGTGACTAAGTCTCCCGGTCGGCCTTTTTGCTGAATGTTGGAGAGATTTCCCCAATAGTATTGAAGGACTGCGCCGCCTGCGGAAGCCGCCTCAGTCGCAACATCGAGAAATCGCTGGAGATCTTCTGAAGAGTGATTCATGTTGTAGGGAAGGCGCGAACTTCAGTTTGCGAATTAATTTAGTTTGCGAATTAATCTAATCTCGACGGGCAGAGCGCGAGATAGCTAGTCATCGTCAATGAGGATGCCCGACTGTACAGGGCCTTTGCCGAAGTAGCGACCAAACTGGAGCTCGTAGACTTCGTCTTCGTCTTGGGTTTCTACTTCTAAGTCGCTGCGTGGATAGCTGACACAGAGCAGCGCGTAACCCTGCTGCCGCAAATCGGGAGAGAGGCCCATTGCTTCTGGCTGATGCAGCTCACCTGAAATAACGCGAACGGCGCAGGCTGTGCAGGCGCCGTTTCGACAGGAGTAGGGCAGGTCAGCGCCTTGATTTTCAGCCGATTGGAGAATGTAGCGATCGCTGGGAACCTGCACGGTGTAGTGCGTCCCTTTTTGCCGGTGGTGGATACGGATGCTATGAGTTTCGACCATGAGAAAAGGAGCCGCACGCAAAAAAACAAAACGATTCAACTTCTATGGTCGCACGGAAGCGGGCTCCTTTTAGGAGAATCCACAGGGACGCTTTTGCAAAAGCAGGCGATAAAAAGAATACGAAGGGGCACCACTTTCTGTTACGATGGCTTAGCTGTAACACGCGCTCTGACACCTGTTTCGGAAACAGTTCTTCCGGAATCAGTTCTTCCGAAAGTATTCAGAAAAAGCAGCAGGTTACACATCAATAGGGAGAGATGGCCGAGTGGTTGAAGGCGCAGCACTGGAAATGCTGTAACGGGGCAACTTGTTCGAGGGTTCGAATCCCTCTC
>JBCBDN010000066.1:0-14723 GCA_038529685.1 Cyanobacteria bacterium J06598_1
AGTGAAGCGTCTGCGCCTGCATCCCCACGCCTGACCGTCTGGCATATCGTGTTGACCAGTGTCCGCATATAGCTAACTTTCTCATTCTTTTATTCCTTATATTAAAATCACTATGTTTGATCACACCAGCCGCTACTACGATTTAGAGACTGCTCAACACGAAATGCCAGACGGTCAGGCGATCGCATACAAACGCAGACGCTTCACTCCGCAAGGCAAAGATCTCCCCGTGATGAAAGAAGTCACTGTGGTAGAAGGCGACCGGCTAGACCTCATTACCTACAACAACCTAGGTGATCCTGAACAGTTCTGGCAGGTGTGCGATGCCAACGATACGCTAAACCCCACCGAACTCACCGATGAGATTGGTCAAAAGGTTCGCATTCCGATCCCGCAGGCGTAGGGGGAGTACTATGCCCTACGGAATTAATCTCACCTTGCTGATGGGTAAGCAGGTGCCCAAGCCGGTGCCCAAGGAGCTTATAGAAGCACTACACAGCGTAGAAATTACCCATGTGGATGAAGGCCGCTCTGGTTTTCAGATTATTTTTCAGGCTGGGCGAGCGGGCCGACGAGATTTGCAAGACTACAAGATTGCCAAAAATCCGCTGATGACTGTTTTTAACCGCGTGATTTTGGTGGTGACTATGGGCGCTTCTGCTGAAGTTGTGATGGATGGCATTATCACGAACCAACAGCTTTCACCCAACCCAGAACCCGGAAAATCCACGTACACCATCACCGGGGAAGATGTCAGCGTCATGATGGATCTTAAAGAAGAATCAACAGAACACAAGGCGCAAGATGAAGCGACCATTGCCAGAATGATTATCGCTAGCTATGCCAAGTATGGGCTGATTCCTAAGGTGGTAGCGCCAAAGGGATTTCGCGATCGCCCCACCCCTAACGAACGCATTCCCACCCAGCAAGGTACCGACCTGGCCTATCTCAAAACCCTGGCCCAGCGGTTCGCCCACGTGTTTTATGTGAGCCCTGGCCCCGCCGTGGGTACTAACATCGCCTACTGGGGGCCACCGCAAAGGAAATCGCGCCCGCAAAAAGCGCTCACTGTCAATATGGGCAGCTTTACCAATGTGAGTTCAGTTAATTTTGAGAACAATGCCCTGGCGGCTACGACTGTTGCTGGCAGTGTTCAAGATCGTAAAACCAACAGAATTCGGCCTGTGCAGGAGTCAAAGAGCGATCGCACCCTGCTCGCTAAGCGCTCCGCCCTCAAATCTCAATCACACAAGCAAGTTAGGCAGTTTCGAGAAACCGGACGCGACATTGCTCGCTCCGACGCTCGGGCGCAGGCCATGACCGATAGGTCCGTTGACGATGTTGTGACCGTGTCTGGAGAGTTAGATACTATTCGCTATGGCGGACTGCTGCATCTGCGAGGGCTGGTGGGTCTGCGCGGTGTTGGCGGTCGCTACGATGGGCTGTACTACGTCAAAAAAGTGACGCATACGCTGGGTCCAGGGCAGTACAAACAAAAGTTCACCATTACCCGCGATGGCCTCGGTAGCACTGTTAGGAAGGTGGCGGTATGACAGATTTTTTTGGCAAGTATCGCGGCAAAGTTACCGGCAACAAAGACCCGAATCATTTAGGCCGACTACAGGTGAGTGTTCCCCCTGTATTTGGCGACGGTCGTGCCAGCTGGGCTATGCCCTGTGTGCCCTATGCCGGTAAAGACATTGGCCTATTTATGGTGCCCCCGGTTGATAGCAATATTTGGGTGGAATTTGAAGGCGGTGATCCGGACTATCCCATTTGGAGCGGCTGCTTTTGGGGAGACAAAGAGCTGCCCAAAGCGGCCAACGTAGAAGACCCTGTAAAAAACCAGGTGTTTAGAACAGAGGGCGCTACTTTGACCATCAGCAGTGAGGAAAAAACAAGAGGAATTAGCCTACTTGTGGAAAAGCCGATGGTGGAGAAACCCCTGAAGCTGTTGTATAACCCCGAGGGGATAGAGCTAAACCACAGCGACAAAATGACCATAAAAGTGCTGACCCAAGGCGATCTAATTGAGCTTAAAAATGGTGATACCTCTACCGTCACACTCAGTAAAGACAGCATTCAGATAAAAGAAAGCAACATTGAAATTAAGCTGACTAACAACAGCATAGATCTGAAGTGTAATCCCGCGACTATGAAGCTCAGCACGTCTTCGGGAATTGAGCTAAGTAACGCACCGGCCAAGGCAAAACTCAGCACGTCGGGGATTGAGCTCAGCAACACGCCTGCTTCCGTGAAAATCGGAGCAGCGGGCGTAGATGCCAGCAGCGGCGGACTTGGCAGCATTAAGGTGTCGCCAGCCAGTGTGAATGTTAACAGCGGTGCATTAGAAGTGACCTAAAATCGTTTGATGAAAATCAGCTTAAAAACTAACTTAAAGAGACTCTCTTAACCATGTCCGGATTTTTACTCAACGCTAGCTCCACCGTACTTTGTGCCCACGGCGGACAGGCCAAGCCAACTGTTCCTAACCCTCGGGTAAAGATTATGGGAATCCCCATCACAACCCTAGGCCCGCCCTATGTTGTCGCTGGCTGCGCTAATCCGCCACCACCGGTTAATGTGGGCCCCTGCATAATGGGCAATTGGATATTGGGTGCCCTGCGCGTAAAGGCGATGGGAATGCCTGTGCTGCTACAGAGCAGTCAGGCCATATGTGTGCCAACTGGGACACCGCTCAGCGTGGTGGTGGCTAATGCAAGAGTTAAAGGAATGTAGGCGGAGGAATGCCACTCATGGTTACTAATATTGACTATCCTCTCCATGTCGATGGCAAAGGCCGCATTGCTGAAACTGGTTTAGATACGCACGTTCGGCAGATGATCGAGCAGGTGTTGTTCACCGGACCGGGCGAGCGCGTTAATCGGCCTACCTTTGGTAGCGAGATTCAGCAGCTGTTGTTTAGCCCCAACAATCCTGAGCTGGCTGCCGCGACTCAGTTTTTGGTGCAGGGCGCGTTAGAACAATGGCTGACAGACGTGATTCAGGTGGAGTCGGTTACGGTCGAGAGTGTTGAATCTCGGCTGACGGTGGTGGTGGTGTATGTAATCCGGCGAGACCAGACCTTGCAGGTGACTGAGTTTATCCGGGAGCTGCCATGACGCTGCAATACTACTGTAAAAACGAACAGAGGCAGGCGGCTATTCGGGCGCTGGCGGGCACAAGCACCGCTGTAGATGAGTGTGTGCGGCTGAATGGCATTGACTATTTAGAGGTGTCTGGCGATCAGAAGACACTGAAAGTCTTCTTTATTCATTCGCTGTGTGGTGAGGCGGCAAAGCTTACGCCAGAAAATGTTGAAATTACGGGCGGCACTCGGCTGCGGTCTATTGCGGTAGAGACCGTGGAGGTGGTGGGCAATCTGTTGCTGGTGGGCGTTGCGCAAGTCGGAGACTTTTCAGACTATGCACTTCAGCTGGTGGGATCTCCTTTTAATCCGGAGCCGCCTGCAGGAATTGATCCTCAGCTGGCAACGGTAACGTTCTCTTTTTGGGTTGATGAGGTCAGTGAGCTTGACTGTGTGCCAGACCAGGCTGTGGCGGCAGACTCTGTTGAAACACCTGTTATTGACTACCTGGCAAAAGACTACGCCAGCTTTCGGCAGCTGATGCTGGATCGTCTGGCGGTAACCGCGCCGGATTGGCAAGAGCGCAGTCCTGCTGATGTGGGCGTTATGCTGGTGGAACTGTTGGCCTATAGCGCTGACCATCTCAGCTATTATCAGGATGCGGTTGCTACAGAAGCTTATTTGGGCATGGCACGGCGACGTGTGTCTGTACGGCGACACGCCCGTTTGCTCGATTACTTTATGCACGATGGCTGCAATGCTCGCGCCTGGGTCGTGTTGACCTTTCGTCCTGCTGTAAACGAGAAAACCTGTGAGATTCTTAGCGCCTTAGAAGGGGTTGTCCTGCGCGGCCCTGACCGCCAACAGAACCGACCCGGCACTCAGTTTCTCTCTAGCAGTACTTTGTCACCAGGTGTACTGAGCGAATCGCAGATAGAAGCCTTTGACGGGGCCGTTCGCTCGGGTGCACAAATCTTTGAGAGCCTGCATGACCTGACGCTATCACCTTTGCTCAGTCAGCTTTATTTTTATACCTGGGGAGATCAACACTATGACATTCCTCAGGGAGCGACTCAGGCAACGCTGTTGGATGCTACCGGGCAGCTTCCTTGCGTGCTCGCGCCGGGGAGAATATTGGCCTTTGAAGAAGTGATTGGTGGGGCCAAGGGGAAGGGGTCGCCGCCAGAAATGTCTCATCGGCATGTGGTTCGATTGACGGGTGTACGGCCAAAAACAGATCCTCTGATGCAGCAATCGCTAGTGGTTGTGGAGTGGGCTGTGGAAGATGCGCTGCCGTTTGCGCTGTCGGTTTCAAGATTGAACGAGTATGGCCAAACCATTGAGAACGTGAGTGTGGCCTATGGAAATGTGGTGCTAGCAGATGCAGGCCGGACCCGAGAGGTGGAACCGCTCCCGGTGCAGCAGCCTGAAAGCCAGTCTGAAAGTCAACTGGAGAGATCGCCAAGACCTCGGCTGAAAGAGTGGCCGCTGACCCGGCAGGGCTGCGTGCAGAACAGTCGTCGTCAGTGGGTGCACTTTGATGCAGAGGCTTCGGCAACAGCGGCTATGCGGTGGGAAATGAGAGATGTAAAACCCGCGATCGCACTCTGGGAAGACACCCTACCCGACGAAGCCGCTAGCGAAAATCCAGCCGGTGGTGCGCGCTGGCAGGCCAGAGCCGATTTGCTCTCTAGCGATCGCTTTGCCCGAGACTTTGTTGTAGAAACAGAAACAGACCAGCGCACTTTCCTGCGCTTTGGCGATGGCACCTTAGGAAAACGTCCTGCGACTGACAGGCCGCTGCTGGCCGTGTATCGAACGGGGAGTGGCCGCCAGGGGAATGTGGGCGCCCACACCATTAGTACGATGATGCTGCGATCGCACAATCTCTCTTCTACAGATCGCCACCAGCTAAGCAACCTTAAATCCGCCATTCAAACCCTCTATAATCCTTTGGCAGCAGCTGGCGGCACGGAACCTGAAGCCATCAGCGAAGTTCGCCGCAACGCGCCTCAAGCCTTTCGCACCCAGCGCCGTGCGGTCACTGCTGCTGACTATGGAGAAACCGCGCAACAATACCCAGGCGTACAGAGAGCGCTAGCGACTCGGCGGTGGACGGGTAGCTGGCACACAATGTTCATTACTGTAGATCGTGAAGAGGGACGACCGGTCGACGACAGCTTTAAGGCAGGGCTGCTGGCTTTTTTAGAGACTTTTCGCTTGGCCGGTCATGATATTGAAATTGAGAGTCCGCGCTTTGTCCCACTGGATATTGTTCTTTCGGTGCAGGTTGCGCCCAATTATTTCCAAAGCACGGTTAAAAAAGCACTGTTAGAAACCTTTAGCAATCAGCGCTTGCCGGACGGTCGCCTAGGCTTTTTTAGCTCGGACAACTTCACCTTTGGTCAGCCGGTGTACTTGAGCAAAGTGGTGAAAGCCGCTGTGCAAATCACCGGTATACAGTCTGTGCGGGTCACCCGCTTTCAGCGCTGGGGAGAGACTTCTCAGCAGTCGTTAGACAATGGGGTGATTCGATGCGATCGCTTAGAAATCGCCCAGTTAAATAACGCGTCTGCCTCGCCCGAAAACGGTCGCTTGCAGCTACATCTGGAGGGCGGCCTGTGAAACACTTGATGCAACCATCCAATCAACAGCCTAGCCGCAGAGCCGGTAACCGCCCTGGCCTCAGCCAAATCGCCTATCGCATGGGCGACTATGCCAGCATTCGTCAGCGCCTGTTAGAACAACTTCCTGAGACGGTAAAAGTGCTGGCTTCTGCTCAGTCTTTTGGGGAGACTTCAACCGTTTCGCTTGCTACGCTCACGACCCGCGCTCAAGATGACTTTGCGATCGCCCTGATCGACTCTTGGGCAATGGTTGCCGATGTTCTCACCTTTTACCAGGAGCGTATTGCCAACGAAGGCTATTTGCTCACCGCTACCGAACGCCGCTCAGTACTAGAACTTGCCCGCAGCATCGGCTACGAGTTAGCCCCTGGCGTCGCGGCTACCACCCATCTCAGCTTCACGGTAGAAGACGCGCCAGATGCCCCTACTGAGGCCAATGTGCCTAGCGGTACGCAGGTGATGAGCGTCCCGGTGAAGGATGAGTTTCCCCAAACGTTTGAAACGGTTGAAGACTTAATCGCCCATGTGGAGTGGAACGCGATTTTGCCCCGTGCTAGCCGCCCGCAAACGGTAGATCAGCATACGCAGCAGCTGTATTTGACTGGGACGAGCACGCAGCTTGAAAAGGGTAGTTTGTTGTTATTGGTGGATGCGGCAGATGTGACCAGCGCTCACGTGCTCCTGCTGGCAGAGGTGCAAACGGACTCTGACACTGAACAGACCCAGGTGCAGTGGAAGACTGCGCTGCCGCCGATTGAACAGAAGCTACAGCAGCCTCAGGTTTTCACCTTTCGTCAGGGTGCTCATCTATTTGGCTACAACGCGCCCGATTGGACGCTGATTCCGGATGCTATCAAGCTAGCTGCGCTAGAGAAAAGCGGTGAGCCGATTCGAGGCGGTATTTTTCGCTCTGAAGACAATGCTCGTAGCTGGTTGCCAGCTAGTGGGGGATTGCCTAATTCAGATATTTTGTGTGCGATCGCCAGTGGCCAACTGCTGCTCGCAGGAACGCCAGATAAAGGTCTTTTTCGGTCGGTTGATAACGGCGTTACCTGGGACGCTGCCAATGAGGGCATTACTAGTCAGAACGTATTGGCGCTGCACATCGCTGATAAAGAGAGTGTATTTAACGAGGCTATTTTTGCTGGAACGCCGAACGGGGGTGTTTTTCGGTCTAAAGACCGGGGTAAAAATTGGGTCGCAATCAATACCGGCACTGTGAAGACAGAGCGAATTGGTGATAGGGAAGAATGGCAGCCGGTGAATACGAGTTTGCCGAATACTGTGGTGCGATCGCTATTCACCTATAGCGGTGATAAAACGATACTTTTTGGCTCTATTCGGAGTAGTATAGGCACCCTTGTTTTCTACACACAAGACAAAAATAAATTTGATGGCAAATTAAAGGAACAAGACACCGTTACCGCATCAGGCCAAACAAGAACAATTGTTGGTGACCCAAACGAGAACTCTTTTATAATCGATAGACCTTTTACAGTGAGCGACTTAACGCTTGAGACAGCTTTTACTGCCAGTGTCTCTGTCAGGTTCTCTATTGGAGATCAGTCTCCTCAAACTGAAACGACAACTGTCAGTGAAGGTACTATCTCCTCAAATAGCGAAGGTGTTGTGTTAGGACAGGACACTTCTTTTCTTGAGCTACGAGCAGCCGTAGACGAGATTGCCGCTAGAGAGGATGTTTCGGATGTAGAAATTATCAGCCGCTCGATTTCAGTCGGAGGGCAGACTCTAGCCATTGCCGAGATAACGTCTGATATTCGTTTAGAAACGGAGGGGGCTTTTACCAGAAGTGACTTGGATCCCGGCACGCAGTTAGATCTCACTAGGCCAGAACATGTCATTTTAGTGGGGACTGACGAAGGTATTTATCAGTCTATTAATCAAGGGAAAGACTGGTCACTTTCCCCAGATAATACCGCGAGTAGAGCTGTTTACGCATTTGCGCGTAGCCCTCAGCGATCGCAAGTATTTGCGGGTACTGACGCGGGTGTTTGGGCCTCCAGCGCTACCGATTCAGACTGGGCACAGCTAGGCAATGAAGAAGATGCCATTAACCAGAAAAAAGTCTTTTCTTTGGCGTACTATGGCGATTTTCTGTTTGCTGGAACAGAACAAGGTCTGTACCGGCAGCGGTTTTCCACGGGGCAATGGGAACCTAGCAATACTGTTCAAGCTACGGGTGCTGAGCCCTCTAGCTTGGAGCAATCGGCTGTGCGATCGCTAGCTACCTATCAGCGCGGCGGCATCCGCTACTTAGTTGCAGCTACTGACCAAGGCGTGTTCCTTTTAAATAATAGTGATGAAACGTCTGTTACTTGGGAAAACGTCAGTGCTGACTTGAGCACTATCAACACAACTGTCGCAACCGTAAATAATATCTCCAATACGGTGTTTTTAGGCACTCGCTTCAGTAGCCTTTCAGCGCCTGTAGAGACTATTGTAGATGCACAAACAGAAGCAGCGCCTCAATCAGTCCCCACGCCCAAAAAGCAAGAGTGGCCAGACTTTACGCTACAGGCCTCTCGTGATCTTGACCTCGACACACTCTATCCTCAAGTCCTGCCAGAAAGCTGGATTGTGCTCTTCACCGACCGCCATCCCCAAGATCCAGAACAAGCTATCGATCCCATTGCCAGTGCCCATCTCATTACTGACACAACTGCCCTAGACCGCAGTGATTTTGGCATTAGCGGCAAAATCACCCGAGCCGAATTAGCTACAGATATTACTCAGCCTGAAGACTTTGGGCTGCGCAGCACCCGTGTTTTAATTCAAAACGAGCCGTTGGCGATCGCACTCGAACCGCTCACGGTTCAAAAGCAACAGGGCAATATTTTTGCCGACCCCATTGCGGATAGAACGCTCTTTTTGAATGAGTTCATCCCTTATCTACAGTCAGAGCAGACCGTTATTTTCAGCGGTCAGCATATGCAAGGCCAGTTGACAGATGTTGGGGGCGTGCTGCGATCGCAATATCAATGGGTCAACCACAACAAAAATCTTAGAAACACCGTTATCAACACGCTGACCTCTGCTGACGGCACGCTGCAGTTTGTTGGAACCAACGAAGGACTTTATCAATGGCAGGGGAAAGCGAAGCCGTGGAAAGCCACCATTGCGCTCAACTACAAAGTGATTCACAGCGTTTGGCAGGGTAAGGAAGATGATACGCTTCTGCTTATTGGTGCGGATCAACAAACGTATCGGTCTACTGATACGGGAGAGACCTGGCAGATTTTAACGGATATGCCAGAAACAATCCTGCAAGCAGTTGTGGATTATCCGGTGACTAGTCAGGTAATTGCGCCTGCTATTACCGCCATCAGCGGCACAACTCTCAAGCTCGCTGCATCACTCAATTTGCCCGTAGGTAGTGTTGTGACACTCAACGGCCAAACTCGTATCATCACCCAGGTCAGTGCAGACCAACAAACCGCTGTGGTGAACACTGTTTTTGACCCCAGCTTAGATGGAGACTACTCAGAAGGGGCCGCCATTAACAGCACTGATGATACTGGCATGCTGCTCTTTGCCGCGACCCATCAGGGCCTCTATCGCTCGCTGGATGAAGGCCGCAGCTGGCAGCGAATCGAAGTGTTGGAGTCTAGCAAAATTCCAGCACTGTGCGTGCTGAAAATGGATCAAGACTCTCTGCTGCTAATAGCGGCGACTCAGCAAGGGCTCTACCAGTCCGAAAACAATGGTGAAGCCTGGATAGAGATTGCCGATGCTCCGAGCGATATTCTTCAGCTGGTGCCCATCATTGGCGATCAGTCTCAGCTGTGGGTGGGTACTGCGCGAGGGCTTTATCTCTTTACTTTTAATAGCGGCGCGCAGGGGACTTGGTCTGCGACGGTTGACCTGCGCGATCGCCAAATTCTCTCACTAGCACAATCACCCTCAGCGTCAGGCATTATTGCCGGTACAGACCAAGGCATTTATAAGTACACCTCTCCAGCCAGTGGCGAAAACTTAGCCCGAGTTTGGGAAAGTATCGATGCCGGACTAGCACCGGCTGCCGGACGTGCCCTTGCGGTTCTTCCATCTGCACTCATCGTCGGAACAGAACAGGGCGTGTTTTCAACGCCCAACAGCGGCAAGCTAGAAGCGCCTCTACGCTGGGGACGCAACAATACCGGATTAGAAAATACGCAAGTGCTTTCCCTCGCCGCTAGCCACACGGGCACCGATATTATCGCCGGGACAACCGCAGGCGCCTTCCTCTCTACCAGTGCTGGCCGCACTTGGCAACCTTTGTCCGCAGGGCTCACACCACCCACAGAGCCTAATCCACTTGCTGTCACTACCCTGCTAGCACCGACCGCTGACACGCCCTCACGCTGGTACGCTGGCACGGCCAGCGGCTTATTTACTTGGCAGCGAGGAGACGCTCAGTGGACCTCTCTTCAAAGTGGTTTAGCCTACACCGATATTTTGGCCATTGCTGAACACCCAGATTATCTGCTCGTCGGCACCCGAGCGGGTGGCCTATTCCAATTCCATCTAAATCCATCCATCGGGCAACAGCAGTGGAAACCGACGACTCTCAACCATACCGACGTACAGAGCATCGCCGTCGAGCAGAAACAACAGATATTTGCCGGAACCTTACAAAACGGTCTCTATCGATCTGAAGACGGTGGTGTTAGCTGGGAAAACATTACTCAAATTCGTGCTGGGAGGGGGCGCCTTTCTAGCGAAGATGTGCAGCTTA
This sequence comes from Cyanobacteria bacterium J06598_1, assembly GCA_038529685.1. Taxonomy (GTDB): domain Bacteria; phylum Cyanobacteriota; class Cyanobacteriia; order Phormidesmidales; family Phormidesmidaceae; genus Phormidesmis. The sequence goes on from JBCBDN010000066.1 coordinate 10,451, forward strand.
CTTGGTCGCCCAATGCCTCTAGCGGTGAATTTTCTTCGCTGTTAGTAGCGGGCGACACTATTAATGTGCGAGGCCAAGCACGCAGGGTTGTTACAACCCCAGTTGAACAAGATGATGAGACGTCTTCTTCCCCTGCTTCTCAGTGGGTCTTCCGTATAGACCAGCCTTTTGAGCCGGATTTAGCGGCAGATAGCTCGTTTACGATTGAGACTGGGTTGAGTAATCGCAATATTACAGATATCGCGATCGCATCCAAAACAAAAGCAGAAATAGCGGAAGCGACCGCCGCATCTAAAGCCTCCACAGAAAGCGGGCAATCCTCCTCGCCCAACAGTCCCTTCATCCTATATGTCAGCACTGCCGGTAGCGGCGTTTTTCGCTCTGTTGATGGTGGCGATCGCTGGCAACAAATCATCACTAATCTTGACGATTTAGACGTTCGGTGCCTCATGGCAGAATCGGGGCAAACGCTCTGGGCAGGCACGGCTCAAAAAGGTCTCTTCCGCTCGATTAATCGAGGCGAGCTGTGGGCTCCGGCCAACAACCACCTCACCAATACTGACATTCAGGCCATTCTCCGTCCGGCTGATCAAGACTCGCTCAACTCAAGCTCTCTAATGGTCGGCGGCATCGGCATTTTAATCTCCGATGACCAGCTCACCACCACCCCTATTCAAAAGAACGACATTGTTCAAGTCGTGACTCCACCCTATGCTAGCCAGGTCTCTGTGGCCCGCGAATCTGCGGCCCGCGAATCTGTGACCCGTAAATCTGTAGCCCGCGAAGTCGAACAAAGCACAGTCTCTTCAACCGTCTTTGAATACCAAAACTGGACGCTCAAAGATCCCCTAAAGCAAATCCAGGGCACGCTGCGCACCCCCAAGCAGCAGCCCTTTCCTCTTCTGCCTGCCAATCCCGATGCCGATTTGGTCAGTGAGCTCGCCCTGATTCAAGCCCCACCCGCCGACCAAAAAATGCCTGTGTTAAAGCTGCAAATGCCGTTGAAATACAGCTATGACCCCGCTACTGTAGCGGTTCAAGCTAACGTTGCTGAAGCTAGCCACGGCGAAACAATAGAAGAAGTGCTCGGCAGCGGCGATGGCAATGAACCTTTTCAGCAGTTCATGCTCAACAAACCGCCTTTGACCTACCTGCCTGCCGCCAATGCCAGCGGCTCGGAAAGCACGCTAACTATTAGAGTAGAAGGTGTTTTGTGGGAAGAAGCGCGATCGCTTTACCCCCTCACCCCTCAAGACAAACGCTACATCATCCGCATTGAAGATGATGGCAGCACTCACATCGATTTTGGTGACGGTTTGCGCGGTGCCCGTCTCCCCAGCGGCCAAGAAAACATCACTGCCACCTATCGCAGCGGCCTCGGGTTAGACGGCAATCTCAACCCTGGTCAGCTCAATATCTTAAAAACGCGTCCCCAAAGCATTACCGATGTGATTAATCCACTCGCTGCCACAGGTGCGGCTAATCCCGAAAGGCTCGCTGACGCCCGCACCAAGGCCCCGCCCACCGTTCGCACCCTCGATAGAATTGTCTCTTTGCAAGACTTTGAAGACTTTGCCCAGGGCTTTAGTGGCATTGGTAAGGCGCAAGCCTCTGCCATTTGGAACGGTGCGACTCAGCTTGTGCACATCACCATAGCTGGAATTGAAGGGGCCCCTATCCTGCCTATCTCACAGCTCTACCAAAGGCTACAGCAGGCAATAGATCTTGCCAGAGACCCTATTCAGCAGGTGCGAATCAACAGCTACGACCGGCAGCTATTTAATGTAGAAGCGCGTGTACTGTTGGACCCACGCTATTTGGCTGAGCAGGTATTGGCTGCTATTGAGCACAAACTGCAACAGACTTTTGCGTTTGATAAACGACAGTTTGACCGGGGGGTGACTTCTGCGGAAATCATTGCGGCTATTCAGTCGGTAGAGGGGACTACCGCAGTAGATTTGGATGCGCTGTATCGCGTGGGAGAAAGTAGAGAGCTCATAGATGACCTAACGGTGCTGCCTGCTCGCTATGTTCCGGACGATCAGAGCCGCGATCGCAAACTAGCGCCTGCTCAGCTGCTGCTGCTCAACCATCTCGGTATTCAGCTCTCTTTGGTGCCTGCCTTATGACTATGAATACATCCCCAAATCCAACCCCAAGTTTGGTCTCTAATGCGGCGCCTAAAAACTACACTTCTGTAGCGCGTCTTCCGGTCAACAGTGCGCCAACGGGCGTTTTAGGAACAGACCGGCTGTATTCTCTCTTACCGGCGATTTATCGTATTCGCGATGGCGCTGTGGGCGAACCGTTGCGAGCCCTCTTAGCCACGCTAGAGCAAGAGGTAAAAGCGCTCGAAACCGACATTGATACGCTGTACGAAGACTGGTTTATTGAGACCTGTGCTGAATGGGTGGTGCCCTACATTGGTGACCTGCTGGGCGTCCATCAGCTATATGCCGAACAAGGTAATCAACAGCCTAATCAACAGCCTCATCAACACTCTAATCAACACTCTAATCAACAGCCTGACGGCTACGGCCAACAGGAGCGTCGCGCCTATATTGCCAATACTCTGGCCTATCGCCGTCGCAAAGGCACAACTCCGATCCTAGAGCAGATAGCGCGTGACGTTACGGGTTGGCCTGCCAAGGTTATAGAATTTGGCAAACTGCTGGCGACTACTCAGCATTTAGACCATATTCGTCTAGCTAGTACGACGGTTAACCTACGTGCCAACAATCGATTGCAACAAATCGGTACGCCGTTTGAACAGCAGGCGGCCTACTCTGCTGAAATTCGTTCGGCAGCGCAGGGCGGGCGCTACGGGCTCTCGCACATGGGGCTGTTTGTGTGGCGATTGCAGAGCTATCCTATGGTGCGATCGCAAGCCAAAGCCATCCCCAGCACCAACGGCATCCTCACCGGTCGCCACTACGACTTTCACCCCCTCGGCCTATCTGTGCCCCTGTTCAATCAGCCCCAAAGTGAAACTGACATTGTTGCTCGCGCCCAAGAAATCAACCTGCCTGTACGCCTTCGCCGCCCCGTTTTAGCGGCTGAGCTTGCCCAGCGCAGAGAAGCCCTGTTGACTGGAAATTCTCTCGACGCCACGCGCTACTTCGACAGCGATCCGGTCCTACAAATTTTCACAGATGGACAGTCCACGCCCATCGCACCAGAAGAGATCTTAATCGGTGACTTAACAGATTTATCAGACGAATTTGAAGGTCAAAATACCCGTGCTCAAATCCAGTCAAAGGAGCCTAAGCTAGAAGACTTTCTCCCCCCTAAGGTGGTCGTTGATCCGACGCTGGGTCGTATGGCGTTCTTGGGTAACAATCTGCCGCAGCAGGTGGAGGTTAGCTATCACTATGGTTTTAGTGACGACATTGGCGGTGGGCCCTATGGCCGTAATCAAAGCAGCTTTCGCCCGCTAATTAGCGTGAGCCCACCTCAGGCAGTTAACCCGCTGCGTTGGGATATTCGCCAGGCAGATACGGCAGATCCCAATCCCCTAAAAACAGCGATTGAGACCTGGAATCAAACAACAATTGTTTGGCAAGGTTTTGAAGATAACACCCATGTTCCGCTGGTTTCATTCACCATTCCGCCTGTGATGGTGGCGACGCTAGATTCTCTGGCCCAGCGATTTTCTTCTGGCATTGTCGGCACCGGGCTCATGGTCAAAAAAGGTCTCTGCCCAAGCGAAATTTTAGTCAGTGCCGGAATAGCCATCGATCGCCAGGGGCGGCAGCTCACTGTCCCCAAACACCGTACGCTCGACATCGCTCAGCTCGGCATTAACCAGCTGCCGCACTGTACTGGCGTTCTGATATTGATTTATAAAGACCTCGGTTCAGCTCAGCTGCAAGTTGTTGATCCTGCCACCATCGAACACTTGCCGGCAGGTGTTGTGATTCCGTTAGCGATTGTTCGTGTAGATGAACAGAATCAGCGGGTCACTGCGCTCGATGTGAGTGTGCGCACTGACTTTGTCGCCGGGATTGTTCAGGGCCTGAGCGTACGCAAGCGTCCTGGCACGCTAGAAGCCTGGTTGACCGCAGGCACAGGTGTAGACGATCAGGGGCAGCCGATTGTGCTGGTTGAAAATCAGCCGATTGATTTGGTTAGCCAGCAGGGCAGCGTGAGAGCGGTGGTGCTCACAAAGCAGCGCAGTGACTGGAGGCTACAGCTGATTTCTCCTGAAGCTGAAGCGGCTATGACGGCAGCTCACCTTCACCTGGCAACGCTGGATATTCCTCAAGTTGTGATC
>JBCBDN010000067.1:0-14663 GCA_038529685.1 Cyanobacteria bacterium J06598_1
AGGCGGCCCAGGTTACAAAATCGATTGTGAAATTAACTCAAATAAGCACCAGGCAGGCAGCCTTTCGATGGCCCACGCTGGAAAAAATACTGGCGGTAGTCAGTTCTTCATTTGCCACGAGGCTCAAGCTCACCTAGACGGGATTCATACTGTCTTTGGCAAAACTGAAGATATGGATGTGGTTAATGCGATTGCTAAAGGCGACAAAATTAAGTCTGTCACGATTGAAGAGTAGATGTGATTTTCTTGAAATGACGCTGTAGAAGGCAAACCAATCTAAGTCATGGAAAAACGCCTGGAGAGTGTCTGACTAAGACATCTGCGGGCGTTTTACGTTTCAATAGATATAAGGGTATTTAGACGGTCAGCGAGTCTGCGCATTCAACTTAAGTCGACATCAAACTATGGTTTCTTCACCAGTATCAGAAGAAAAAAAGATGGCACAGCCATCATCCGCTGCTGACAATAGCACCAAACTCTATCAATCGCCTATTGGTAAGAAGCTGTTGACTGGGATAACCGGAATAGGGCTAGTCACCTTCGTCTTAATCCATGTTTTGGGGAACTTAACGCTGTTTTTCAGCGCTACTACCTATAACCAGCTGGCACATTTTATTGAGAGCTGGGGGTTGTTCCTCTACCTAGTAGAGTTCATTTTGCTGGGGCTGGTGGGCGTACACGCCGCCATTGGTTTCAGTATTTACCAGGGCAAGCGCCGCGCTAGAAAAGCTGCCTATGCTGAGTATGAGAGTGCGGGTGAGCCCAGCCGACAGACGCTTGCTTCGCGGACGATGGTTGCATCAGGGCTGCTATTGGGCGTATTTTTGGTGGTGCATTTGGCGACGTTTAAGTTTGGCAAGGTGTATGCGCTGCCGGGATCAGGCGATCGCGATTTGGCACGCTTGGTGTTTGAGACGTTTCAGCAGCCGACTTACACTGCTGGATATGTGGTGGTTTTGAGCTTTTTGGGTCTGCACTTACGCCACGGTATATGGAGTGCGTTGCAATCTGTCGGGATTGCGACGAGGCCGGGCCTGTTTGCTGGGAGTGCTGTGCTGGCTAGTGCGATCGCTCTCGGTTTTATTGGCCTCCCCCTAGCAATTTATTGTGGATGGATAGGCGCTGTCCTCTAGAACTCAACCCACGACGTTAAATCTGTGCCGCTAAACTGCTAAACCTATGCTGCTGAACGCTCGCATTCCTGATGGCCCGCTGGCTGAAAAGTGGGAAAACTTCAAAGACCACTGCAAGCTGGTCAATCCGACGAATAAAGCCAAGCATACGATTCTGGTGGTTGGAACCGGTCTGGCTGGGGCTTCAGCTGCAGCGACGCTGGCTGAGCAGGGCTACCAGGTCAAAAGCTTTTGTATTCAGGACTCCCCAAGACGTGCCCACAGTATTGCGGCTCAAGGTGGCATAAACGCAGCGAAAAACTATCCGAATGACGGTGATAGCGTTTGGCGGCTGTTTTACGACACGATTAAAGGCGGTGACTATCGCTCTAGGGAGGCAAACGTCTATCGGCTGGCGCAAATCAGTAATCAGATTATTGATCACTGTGTGGCTCAAGGCGTGCCTTTTGCTCGTGAATATAGCGGCCTGCTGACGAATCGCTCTTTTGGGGGAGCGCAGGTTTCGCGGACATTTTATGCTCGGGGGCAGACGGGGCAGCAGCTGTTGCTAGGCGCTTATGGGGCGATGATGCGGCAGGTATCCGCTGGACAAATTGAGCTGTTTCCTCGCAGAGAGCTGTTGGATTTGGCGGTGGTAGATGGTCAGGCCAGGGGCATCGTAGTGCGCAACTTGCTGACGGGTGAGTTTGAACGCTATGCCGGGGATGCGGTGGTGCTAGCAACGGGGGGGTATAGCAATGTGTATTACCTTTCGACAAATGGCAAAAACTCCAATGTGACTGCGGCTTGGCGGGCACACAAAAGAGGTGCTCTGTTTGCGAATCCTTGTTTTACCCAGATTCATCCCACCTGCATTCCGGTGGCAAGTGAGTTTCAGTCGAAGCTGACGTTGATGAGTGAGAGCTTGCGTAACGATGGCCGCGTTTGGGTGCCGAAGCGAGCTGCGGACGAGCGTAAGGCGAATGATATTCCAGAGGGCGACCGTGACTACTACTTAGAAACGCGCTATCCAACCTTTGGTAACCTTGTGCCTCGTGATGTGGCTTCGCGCAATGCGAAGCAGGTGATCGATGAAGGTCGTGGCGTGGGTAAGACCGGTTTGGCGGTTTATTTGGACTTTCGCGATGCGATCGCCTCACAAGGCAAAGACGCGATCGCTTCCCGCTACGGCAACCTCTTTGACATGTACCAGCGCATCACTGGCGAAGACCCTTACAGCGTTCCCATGCGCATTTATCCTGCTGTGCACTACACCATGGGCGGACTGTGGGTGGACTATCACCTGATGAGCACTGTGCCTGGTTTGTTTGTGCTGGGCGAAGCGAATTTTTCGGATCACGGTGCGAATCGTCTAGGGGCGAGCGCGCTGATGCAGGGTCTGGCGGATGGCTATTTTGTGATTCCTTACACGCTGAGTAATTACATTGCGACTACGGAAATAGCGCCTGTGCAAACAGACCATGATGCTTTTGGGGAAGCCGAAGCTTCTGCGCGGGCCCGCATGCTCAAGCTGCTGAGCATTAAAGGTGATAAAACGGTTCTGAACTTTCACCAGGAGCTAGGCCATTTGATTTGGGATGGAGTGGGAATGAGCCGGAATAAACAGCAGCTGAAAGAGACGATTGAAAAAGTGCGATCGCTCCGCGCTGAGTTTTGGCAGAACCTCCGAGTTCCTGGAGAAGCCAACACCCTAAACAAAAACTTAGAGTTCGCAGGAAGAGTTGCCGACTTCATAGAGCTAGGTGAGCTGATGGCTCGTGATGCGCTTTCCAGAGAAGAATCTTGCGGCAGTCACTTTCGTACGGAGTATCAAACAGCCGAAGGCGAGGCTCAGCGGCAGGATAATACATTTTCTACGGCGGCGGCTTGGAAGTACAGGGGCGATGAGCAGGCTCATGATTTGGTTACTGAGCGCCTCACCTTTGAGAATGTTCAGCTCACTCAACGCTCCTATAAGTAACGCTTCTGCTAAATAGACCGCTAAATAGGCAGCAAAGTAAACCGCTGCACCAGCAAATCCCAGCTAATACTTGACGATGAAAATTAACCTAAGAGTCTGGCGACAGGCCAACCCGCAGACTGCCGGCGGATTTGAAAATTACACTGTAGAAGGGGTGCAAAGCGATCTCTCCTTCTTGGAGCTACTTGATATGCTCAACGAGCAGCTCACCGCCAAAGGCGAAGTGCCTGTAGAGTTTGACCACGATTGCCGCGAAGGCATCTGTGGCTCTTGCGGCCTGATGATCAACGGTCAGGCCCACGGCCCTCAGCAAAAGACAGCGGTGTGTCAGCTGTACATGCGTAACTTTGAAGACGGCGATACGGTTACCCTGGAGCCTTGGCGAGCTACGGCTTTTCCAGTGATTAAAGATCTTGTGGTTGATCGCTCAGCCTTTGATCGAATTGTGTCTGCGGGGGGCTATGTCTCGGTGAAAACGGGTTCTGCTCCGGATGCGAATGCGGTGCTAGTTGCCAAGCCTGATGCTGATAAAGCGTTTGATTATGCAACCTGCATCAGCTGTGGAGCCTGTGTTGCGGCCTGTCCTAATGCGTCTGCCTCTCTGTTTACAGCGGCTAAGATTTCTCACTTAGCTCTGTTGGCCCAGGGTAAGCCTGAGCGCAAGCAGCGCGTGGTGAAGATGACGCAGCAGATGACCCAAGAGGGTTTTGGCGATTGCTCTAATCACGGTGAGTGTCAGTCAGTGTGTCCGCAAGGGATTTCAATTGATGCGATCGCCCAGATGCGTCGAGAATACATCCGCGCTAAGCTACCTTTTGGCTAATATGTTTAGCCGATTGATATTCATAAAGACGACCCACCATGCCCAATACCGCACAAGTCAAAGAGATCTATACAGACGGTGCCTGCTCGGGTAATCCAGGCCCTGGCGGTTGGGGGACTCGAATAGAATTTGCAGACGGTCAGGTACATGAGTTAGGTGGTAGAGACGGTGCGACCACCAACAATCGGATGGAAATGCAGGCTGCGATTTCGGCTCTAGAGTTCTTGAGTGAGACTGACCTTGATAGTGACAGTGGCCCCGTTGTTCTCCATACGGACAGCGAGTACCTTAAAAACGGTATCACCAAATGGATTAAAGGCTGGAAGCGCAAAGGTTGGAAGACCTCTGCCGGTAAACCTGTTCTGAACAAGGATCTTTGGCAGCAGCTTGATCAGCTCAGCCAAAGCCTGTTAGATGACCAGCTTTCTATCGATTGGCGTTACGTTCGCGGACATGCAGGCAATCCTGGAAATGAGCGCTGCGACGAAATTGCTAGGGCCTATTCTCACGCTCAGCCTATTTCGCTGGGCCAATACAGTGCTTCAAGTAAAAAACAGAGATCAAGTGGAAAAAAAGCTGAAAAAGCCGTTAAATCGACGAAAGTGACTGCTGAGTCTGAGAAATCTACGACTGAAAAGCCGAAAAAGTCTCAAAAAGAAAGAGATAACTCAATAGATACGACAGAAATAAATACTGCAACTACGCAGGAACCATCCTCTACAGCAGCGCTAAGATTCTACGAGACCTCGCCGTCTTCAGATCAAGCAACAGAGAACGAAATGGCTGCCACCTCGAAAAATACGACCTCGTCAGACGTTGACAGAGTTGAGCGAATCAAAAATACTTTGCAGACGCTTCAAGTTACCGATGAACTTGCTAAGCAAGGCTATCTCATTACCAGCGCAGAGCTTGCAGACCTGATGGATGTTAATGCTAGTGCGGTCACCAGCCGAGGTGACTACTGGGCGTGGCGAAACTGGACCGTTTCTCGTATTCGTCGGGAAGGCAACCAGATTCTTTGGCAGCTAGAGCGGATTGACGAGTAGCCTGCTGCTTGCTCTTTTAGCCTGGTGGCCAACCTAAGGCTCGTCCACCGAGCAGGTGTAGGTGCAGATGAAAGACCGTTTGGCCGCCTTCTTCTCCTGTATTAATAACGACACGGTAGCCGTTATCTAGTTTTTGTTCGCGGGCTACTTCATTGACTGCCCACAGTAAGTGCCCAAGCAGTGCTTTGTCATCGGCTTGAGCCTCTGAAAGTTTTGGAATAGGTTTCTTTGGAATGACCAGAATGTGGGTGGGTGCTTGGGGGGTGATATCTCGAAATGCTAGGCACAAATCGTCTTCGTAGACGATATCCGCTGGAATCTCTCGGCGGATGATTTTGCCGAATAGCGTATCTCCTGAGCTTTCGTTAGCCATAGAATGCCTGATGCTGCGTGGCAGCGATCGCAGTTATAGAGCACCCCAAGTTTATAGCGAGCAGCCGACGCAGTCTACGGCATCTTCTTGCTTCAGCGTCTTCACAGCACCTTCCCATGACGCTCTCTATGAGACACTACGGCACATGGAAGTCTGTGCTAACCACAACTCCGTAGGCCTCCATAAAGTTAGAGACACCGACAGACACTGGCAGTGAGCCTCCAGTCATATCCATGTTTCCTTTCTCATCGACGAAGTCGCGGATGATAGGAATATCTTCTAGCGTCAAGCCTTCTACTTCTTCAAGTTTGGCGATGTCGATGGCAACTTGAGTGTTGAGATCTGTGGCGATCGCCTCTAGCGGCAGTGCGTTATTTCCGAAGCTAAAGCTCGTCTCCTCTAGTGGCAACAAAGCCAAACTCGGCTCAGATAGCGACTGTTCTTGTGCACCCACAGGGCTACAAAGCAGCGAAACAACACACGTCCCTGCAATACTGAGCCCGTAAATGACACTCCCTAATAACCCGCGACGAACAGACGCTTTCATCTGCATAAACAAGCACTCAGTAAGCAACGACCATAGCGTACCCTAGGAATCGCAAGGAGTTAGAGTGCAATATTTACGGAGTGCGCCCAATAATTTTTTTTGAAAAATGTCGGGTTCGCCGCAATCCTTGAAACGATAATGCTTTAATCCCCGTACTTTTACGATGCACACCGCCTAGTGCATTACAAGACTTAATTTCCGTGATGACTAAATATTCTGAGATATTCTGAGTTTCCTACAGCATAAGGGGTTTGGCCCCTCACGGTGAGGATACTCATACCGAATCTAAACCAGCTTTGAGCGCATTCACAACGCGCTCGCTGATGTCTCCAGAAAGTTCTGGCCACATCGGCAAGCTGAGCACTTCCTCTCCTAACTCATCACTCACAGGATTCGCTGCGTACTGACCCTTATAAACAGGGAGTCTGTCCTGTGGGAAAGGATAGTAAATCATAGACCCTACTCCAGTATCAGCCATGACTTGCTTCACCTGATCGCGCTTGCCGTTGAGAATGCGAACTGTGTACTGGTGGAATACGTGCCCCTCTGTGATGGCGGGTGTAATCACGCCCTCGGTATCTTTCAGTAGGTCACTGTAGGTTTTAGCAACCTGTCTGCGCTGCTGATTCCACTGATCAATATGAGGCAATTTTACCCGTAAAACAGCGGCCTGCATTGCATCTAGCCGAGAGTTGTAGCCTAGGATTTCGTTGTGATACTTCTTTTTTGCGCCGTGGACTCGCAGCATGCCAGCGAGTTCAGCGAGCCGATCGTCGTTAGTTGTAATGAGGCCCCCGTCGCCATAGGCACCCAGGTTTTTGGTTGGGAAAAAAGAAAATGCGCCCATGTCGCCTAGCGCACCTGTTTTTTTACCTGTGAGTGAGTTGCGAGTGTTTTCTTGGCAGGTCTGATTGCAGCTAGGGCAATCGCCCTTGTAGGTTGCGCCAAATGACTGCGCGCAGTCTTCAATGATTTTGAGATTGTGCTGGGTTGCAATGTTGGTGATCTGGGCGATCGCAGCCGGACTGCCATACAGATGCACCGGCATGATGGCTTTGGTCTTTGGGGTAATGGCCGCCTCAATCAGACTCGGGTCGATATTAAAGCTATCTCGAGCGATATCGACAAATACGGGTTTTGCGCCCACCATGCTGATAGATTCTGCTGTGGCAAAAAAGCTAAAAGAGGTGGTGATAACTTCATCGCCTGCGCCAATGCCCAGGGCACGTAGCGCGATCACAAGTGCGTCTGTTCCTGAGTTCACGCCGATAGCATGCTTTACCCCGAGGTAGCTAGCCACTTCATCTTCGAACTGTTTGACCGTTGTCCCCAAAATAAACTGACCGGATTCCAACACCTTGTCTATGGCGGCCTGTACATCTGCTTTGATGGCTTGGTACTGAGGTTTGAGGTCTAAGATTGGGATCTTGGTGGAACTCACGTCGGCGCTCTCTCTTTTTGGTCTTTTTAGGCTTCTCGATCTTTTAGGCTTTTGGAGCCGACATCTGCTTGAGACTTTACGCAGCGGCATGCAGACAGTCTCAACCATTCGCCTCAAACTTTATCACGTCTGACGAGTTCAAATGACGGCCAGCCTAAGGAATAGTTGGCCCAGGTGTAGATGAGTCGTGTACGTTGGGTACCACCACATCGACGGATCCAAAACGGACTTGAGAATGGAGATATTCTGCGATCAGGTGAGGGCAGTTTTTGCGGGTCCAACGCAGCATAAACGGACGAAAGGCAGGTTTGGAGAAACGGGCGATCGCTTTCATCAGCCGGTTTAAAGGACGTGATCGCACCTTGCGATTGACCAAATTTACTGCGCCCACATCGTAAAGACAGTCCAGCACGAGTCGCAGCGTCACTTCTTCGCGTAGAAATAAGCTTTCTAGTAACAGCTCCACATCGCGCATGCGGTCATCTTCTATCTGCTGCTCACGGACAACAGTGATGTTTTTAGGAGATGTCTTAGCCAGACCAAACATAGAGCGCTACTCAATGATCACAACAGCATTCGCTATGTTCTTCAACTTAACCCCTCTTGGACCCTATGTAAGTATCCTTCTGGGCGATTCCTTGATGAGTACTTCAAGTTATTGCTTACTGACTCAGGGCAAGCTAGGTGGCAGGCGAATTAGCCTCAATACCAAGCCTGATAAGGGAGCGACGACACACGATGCTAGCAAGAATTTGGAGCGCGTCACTCATTGGCATTGATGCACTAAAAGTGGGTGTAGAAGTGGACCTATCGGGTGGCCTGCCGGGTGTCGTCATTGTCGGCTTGCCGGATACTGCCGTGCAGGAGTCACGAGAACGGGTGCGCGCAGCGCTCAAGAATGCAGGCTTCGCCTTTCCGATGCGCAAGGTGGTGATAAATCTCACTCCAGCGGATGTGCGTAAGGAAGGGCCGATTTATGATTTGCCGATTGCGATTGGGATTTTGGCTGCCTCAGAGACGGTGGCGCACACTTGCTTGGATGATTATTTGTTTCTGGGTGAGATGTCTTTGGATGGGACGTTGCGGCCTGTAGCAGGGGTGGTTGCGATCGCAGCCGCTGCAAAACGCCTCGGTCTCAAAGGTGTCGTTCTCCCTATCGATAATGCTTACGAAGCTGCCGTCGTTCCTGACCTAGCAGTGTATGGATTCAAACAGCTCAGCGAAGTCGTCGAGTTTCTCAATGACCCCAACACCCATGAGCCTATTACTGTCAGCAAACCCGAGTCACTTCTGAGATCGGCTGTGCCCGCCCTGGATCTACGGGATATCAAAGGACAGTCGCAAGCTCGCCGTGCGTTGGAGATCGCAGCTGCAGGCGGTCATAATTTATGTCTTATCGGACCGCCTGGAAGCGGTAAAACGATGCTAGCTCAGAGACTTCCTGGTATTCTGCCGCCCTTGACTTTTCCAGAAGCGCTCGAAGTTACCCAAATCCATTCTGTGGCTGGACTACTCAAAGAAAAGGGGCATTTGGTCAACCAGAGACCATTTCGTACGCCGCACCATTCAGCTTCTGGTCCATCGTTAGTGGGTGGTGGTAGTTTCCCTAAACCCGGCGAGATTTCTCTTGCTCATAGAGGGGTGCTTTTCCTAGATGAACTCACAGAATTCAAACGTAGCGTTCTCGAATTTTTGCGTCAACCACTGGAAGATGGCAAGGTAACCATCACCCGTACCCGGCAATCTGTGGAGTTTCCGGCTCAGTTTACGCTCGTTTCCAGTACGAATCCTTGTCCTTGTGGTTACTTTGGCGATACTGTTCAGCTTTGTACCTGTACTCCGCGAAACCGTGAGCAGTACTGGGCTAAGCTGTCGGGCCCGCTGATGGATCGGATAGATTTGCAGGTGATTGTAGGGCGACTGAAGCCGGAAGAGGTGACTGCGCAACCGGATGGTGAAGCTTCTGCGACGGTGCGCGATCGCGTTGAAGCAGCCCGCATACTCGCTCAAGAAAGGTTTGCCCAGGAACCGGCGCTACAGTGCAACGCGGACATGGAAAGTCGCCACATTCGCGAATGGTGCCCGTTTGACGAAAATACGCGTGCCCTAATTGAAGGTGCGGTCAGAAAGCTAGGGCTATCGGCGCGAGCGACGGACCGCATTTTGAAAGTGGCCCGTACGATTGCTGACTTGGGTGGTGCTACCCACATTCAGACGGGCCATGTTGCAGAGGCTATTCAATATAGAACGATCGACCGGATGCAATAAGCGTAAAAAGCAGATCTTGCGAACTGACCGGCTCCTCAAAAAACAGTTCTTTGTATAGAAATAACTTGATGTAATTGCGGGTAGTCTGTACATACAGATGCATTGCATCGTTCATCGAGAGCTTTTGAGGAGTTTTTGGATATGTCTAGCCGTAAACAATTAAGCCGTAAACAATTAATAGGTGCTGTGAGCTTTGCTGCTCTGTTGGCAGTGGGTACACAGCCATCTGCACAAGCCCAAACCGCAACATCCGAGGTAACTGAAGCTGCCCGCGAATTTACGATTGAATCGCTCGCGACGCCTGCATCACTGACTTCTGAGGGCGACGCTGTCATGGAAGCTGCTCAACCGATGACGGCAGCTGCTGGCTTCGCCTCCCCAACCGTTGAAGCGCCAATAGAAATTGCTCAGTCTCGTCGTCGTACACGTGCAGCCGCTGGCAGCCCTAACTTTATTGGGATTGGTGCTGACTTTGGTTATGCAGACGACGTTAGCTTTGCCGCTATCAGCAAATTTTCGTTTACTAATCAGTGGTCTATACGACCTTCTGTCTTGGTGGGCGATGAATTTTCAATTTTGGTTCCCGTCACCTACGACTTCAGCCAGGTTGGCTCGGATCTGGGTGGTTATCAGATCCGTCCTTATGTGGGTGCGGGCGCTTCTTATGTTTCCAACGATGATGACGACGATGACAATGACAACGACGATAGCGATTCCGAACTGAATCTGTTGCTATCTGCTGGTGTAGATGTCCCCATCTCCCGTCGGTTCACGCTCAATGGCCAAGTTAACTGGGGTGTTTTGAACGATTCGCAGTTTGGTGCAACGGTCGGTGTTGGCTACAATTTCGGCAACTAAGCAACCGGATAAAGATCTTTTAGGATTTTTTGCCAAAGCCTCAGTAGAATCCGGTGTAACCCGCTGCTTCTGCTGAGGCTTTTGCTTGCCAACGGATATGGCTTCCGGCATTTCGCCTACCTGTAATCTCCACAGCGTCTCCAAGTGAGCTATTTTGCTTGGGAATGATAAAAAGACGCTTGACTTTTGATAGGTCAGCAGGAAATTACAAAGGGCAGTTAATGATTGGGTCAGCTACGGCTAACAGAACGACGGATAACTTAGCCACGCTGCGTGAGACTTTTCAACGAATTTGGGGATACGAAGACTTCCGCCCGCCGCAGGGAGAAATTGCTAGGGCGATTTTGAACAGGCAAGACACACTCACCATTATGCCTACGGGCGGTGGTAAGTCGGTCTGTTTTCAACTGCCCGCGCTGATGAGTTCGGGGGTGACTTTGATTGTGTCTCCGCTGGTGGCACTGATGGAAAATCAGGTGCAGGAGCTGAAAGAAAAACAGCTGCCTGCTGCTACGCTGCACAGTGAGCTGGGTAAGCGAGATCGCTGGCAGACTTTAAATGCGCTGGAAAATAACAGGTTAAGACTGCTTTACCTCTCTCCAGAGACTTTGCTGAGTAAGGCTGTGTGGGAAATATTGATTCAGCCTCAGGTGAAGGTGAATGCGCTTGTGTTGGACGAGGCGCACTGCCTGACGCAGTGGGGCGATAGCTTTAGGCCGACGTATCGTCGGTTGGGGCCGGTGCGTTCGGCGCTGCTAGCGCATAAGCCTAAGGGGACTCGGATTGCGATCGCGGCCTTTACCGCCACTGCTGACCCACTCACACAAGAAACCCTTTGCACAGTGTTAAGGCTACAGTCTCCCCAGCTGATTCGTCTGAACCCCTATCGAGACAACCTTCGGCTGGCAGTGCAAACGGTTTGGTCTCCTCGGGGCCGAAAAAACGCGCTGCTGAAATTTGTGCAGCAGCAAGGCCGGCAATCTGGCCTAATTTATGCGCGGACTCGTCGCGGTACAGAAGCCCTTGCCCACTGGTTTGCAAAGATGGGTTATGCGGTTAGGGCTTATCATGGCGGTTTGGGGGCAGCTCAGCGTCGCCGAATCGAATCGGAGTGGATTGAGGGCACGTGTCAGTTTGTGGTGTGTACGTCGGCGTTTGGTATGGGCATCAACAAGCCGGACTGTCGATTTGTGGCACATTATGAGGTACCCAATTTGATTTCGGAGTATGTGCAGGAAGTGGGTCGGGGTGGTCGAGATGGCAAGGCGGCGATCGCCCTTGCCCTAGTCAGCGAGCCCACTGGCTTCTTTTCTCCGGAAGACAAGCAACGCTGGAAATTTTTTGAGCAAAAGGCTCAGCTGATGGAGAGAGCCGCCATTCAGCTCATTCGTCAGCTCCCTGACACTGGCTCGATTGATCAAGTCACAGCCCGCTTCAAGCAGGGGGCTCAGGCACTGGCGCTGTTACATCGTAATGGTCAGCTGTACTGGAGCGATCCATTTACCTACCGGTTGCATAAGAACCGAAAAATCCGCACGGATAGTCATCCTTCAGCTGCCGCCATCATGAAGCGCTATCTGTTCACCAAGCAGTGCCGTTGGCAGGTTTTGCTGAAGGAATTTGGGTTTGAAAGAGAGGCGAGATCGATGCGGTGTGGAAAGTGCGATCGCTGCTGCCGAGCGAAGTAATATCACCCTTGATAGGACCAGATGTTTTTAGGTAGCTGTAGGCTGTTTGTCATCACCTGCGGTCACTAGGGTATCTGGCTCTTCCACATCAGTAACAGCACTGGATAGATCGGGGATGGTACTAGCCACTTCTGGTTTGGCAACCTCTGACTTGGCAACCTCTGACTTGGCAACTGTGGGTAAGTCGACTCTTTTTGAAAAGCCCCAGGCAAACAAGCTGAAAATCAAGGTGACCATAACCCATTCGGGGGGCACGAGCTCAGGGTCAATAACGCGAACAATTAGGCGAATGCCGACAAAGGCAACGGTTACAAACCCGGCATCTTCGAGGTGCACATAGATTTCCAACCAGCGGATGAAGAGACCTGCCATGAAGCGTAGCGCCACGATACCGATAGTGCCGCCGAGCAATACGATCAGAACGTCTTTAGAAAGGGCGATCGCAGTGGTCACACTATCTAAGGAAAAGGCAAGGTCTGTGAGCGCGATGGTCGGGATGGCCTGCCATATGCCACCGAACTTTGGGGCATGCGTGTCTTCATCGTCGTTGCCGGTGAAAAAGTGTTGATACACCAGCCAAAGTAGGTAGCATGCGCCTGCAACTTCAAACTGCCAGTACTTGAGCACCCAGCCTGCGGCTAAAATCAGCAGTACGCGCAGTACGAAAGCTGCTACAAGGCCAATGTTGAGTGCTTTTTTTTGTAGTTCTTCGGTTTCTAAGCCTTGTGCGATCGCAGCGAGCGCGATAGCGTTATCTGCTGAGAGCACCAGCTCCAGCAAAATTAATACGGGCAGTAGTAGTAAGGTATCTCCCCCGAGGGTTGGAGACATTTCAAGCAGGCGATCTAGCATGTATTTGATGAGGAGGAAATCCTCAACAGAAGAATGAATGAGGACAAAAAATAAGCACTTTTGTCCGTTTGTCAGGCGATATGTTTAGGGTTTTGTCAGCGCAAGCTTAGCAAGTGCCCGCACGATTGTCCGCCTCTCTTTAGAATAGATCGAAAGCACAGGGCTACGCTGCTTCGGATTGCCGACCTGACCGTTTCGCTCAACCATTCGTTCGACTATTGCAATCGCTTCTCCTGTTCTAACGCTAGACCACATTTCATAGAGATTCTTTGTGACCACCCTCCTCAAACAATTTAGACTGCAATACCCAGAGGGGGCACTGACCGCATCGTTGGTCTCTGTTAATGATGGCCAGTACATTGTTCGCGCCGCCATTTTGCAAAAGGGTGAAGAAATTGCGACGGGGTTAGCGGCGAGTGTAGATGTGCAAATTGCAGAAGATAAGGCCCGCAATCGCGCGCTTGCGGTCCTAGGCATCGTAGTGGAAATGACCCAGTCTCAAAATGGACAGATTCAAGCCGAACAGGTCCAGCGCGAACAAGTTGAATCCGGAAGCGTCGAAGCTAGCGGAGCTGTTGCGGAGCTGACTTTGGTTCCAGCTTTAACAGCTGATGTTGTACCTATCTCTCAGGCAGTCGCTACAACGCAGACAGATTTGCTGAGCGAGCCTGACCTGACTGAAATTGGTGAACCGCCAGAACCCGCTGACATTCCAGAAGATGAGGCCGATCTAGGGGCGCCGATTGATGCGATCGCAGAGGAAACGCTTCCTCCTACTGAGCCAAAAACATCTGCCGCCACAATCGCCCTCGAAAACTTCAACACCAGCGCGACACCGGTTGACCTTTCTGATGTGATTGCACAGACCGACGTAGAGCTATCGCGATTGGGCTGGACGAGTGTGCAGGGGCGAGAATATCTGGAGCAAAATTACGGGAAGCGATCGCGCCAGCAGCTCACCGATGAAGAACTGATGAGCTTTCTTCTTTATTTAGAAGAGCAGCCTTAGCTACGTTAGCTAGTGTTAATTGAGATTAATATTACGGAAAATCAGTGATCGCCCGTATGATTACTTTTGCCTGAGAAGATGTAGCAAACGTTCTGATGCATCAGAACGTTTGCTAGTCGAGTTGCTTGCTAACGTGCAACGGTTTTAGTCGATGAATGTGGCTTAAGCAACTCGACAGATATTATAGAAACCGACTTAACTGATCCCAAATCTGCCGACATGAAGATTTCTCCAGCTCAAAACTCAGTTCCCCGCGTAAAGATTAATGCGCTATTTTCTGCTGAAGAAGCCGCTGCTCTACAAAAGCTATTGCAGAAACTCACCGTAGAAGATTGTCGAAAGTTGGCTGATAACGACGATGAAGCCTCCGCTTTTGCGGCAGCCGCGAGCAAAATGCGTCGCCAAATCAATGCCGCAGAAGAATTACCCGTTCTGCCCGCATACGACGACTAAGCTGCTTCCTTTCAACCTCGAACCTCAGAAATTTTAGTTTGAATATCGGCAGCTTGTGTGACTAAGTCAGATTGAGACAGTTCAGATTGCTCACCAGAGGCTAACCATTTGAGCTGTACTTTTCCTGCATCTGCTTCTGCATCACCTAAAATTAGCCCAACGACTGCGCCGCTGCGGTAGCGCTTTCGGTAAGCAGTTCAAGCGAGCTGACC
>JBCBDN010000068.1:0-397 GCA_038529685.1 Cyanobacteria bacterium J06598_1
ACGCAAGCGCTTGGCACTACTTGCCGCCTATCTAGAAAACAGACCCAAGTGTGTTGCGCCTATCGATGGATGCGAAAGCCAAAGTAAAAGTTGGGAATCTCTCGCGTGGTGGCAAGGACCGCCGACAGCTAGTGCCTAAAGCAGATGACCATGATACCGAGTGGCAACAGGTATTAGTCCCCTTCGGTATCCTCAATTTGCAAAGTGACGAATTAGCAGTCTATCTGGGAGAGTCCGCTGAAACACCAGACTTTGTAGTCGATGCTCTAACGCTCTGGTGGCAGGACAACAAAGGAGACTATCGTGACATCACGACCCTAGCGATCAATCTCGATAGTGGCAGTGCAACGCGCTCTAACCGTACGCAGTTTATTAAACGATTGGTCACCTTTTCCCG
>JBCBDN010000068.1:406-14553 GCA_038529685.1 Cyanobacteria bacterium J06598_1
AGCTGAGTTTCGAGTGGATTGGCACCCTGCTCAAGACCTACCGAAGTGGGCAATTACTATCCACCCACTCTGACGGGGGACTTATTCAGACGCTACTCCCTAAACACCGGATCTTGGTCAGCAGCCCATTCGTCAAACAGGTAAATAGGTCTGTTTTCTAGATAGGCGGCAAGTAGTGCCAAGCGCTTGCGTTGGCCTTGAGAGAGGGCAGTTGTTGATAGCTGCCCGTTTTCAACAGAGACTTTCGTCTCTAGGTTTAGCTTCTGAAGATAGGTTTGTACCGGGGCTTCTAGCATCTGCGAGGTTTCTCCGACCAATCGCTCGAATAGATAAAAGTCAGAGAAAACGGTAGAAAACTGTTGGCGGTACCATTCCCGATTGTTATCGGTAATCGGTTCGGCACCTAACAGAATCTGACCCGAATTAGGAACATACAGCCCAGTGATTAGCTTTGCGAGCGTAGATTTTCCGCTGCCGTTGCCCCCCACAATGAAAGTGAGTTCTCCTTTCTGAAGCCTCAAATTAAGCGGGCCTACGGAAAATTGCGTGTCAGCAGTTTCTCCTTGATAGCGGTGAGTGATTGCTTGTAGCTGAAGTGTTTGCCAAGTAGGCTCTATCGATGGAGCTACAACAGTCGGCATTTCAGCACCTTCTGCGAGCGAGAGTCCTATGTCTTCTAGCTTTCGGATAGCGACATTGGCAGTTGCAAGATTAGGCAGTGCATCAATAACGGCTTCGATAGGGCCAATGATGTAAGTAATCGTGAGAATGTAGGCTGGTAGAACAGGCTGAAGAGT
The DNA here is from genome assembly GCA_038529685.1 of Cyanobacteria bacterium J06598_1. GTDB lineage: Bacteria > Cyanobacteriota > Cyanobacteriia > Phormidesmidales > Phormidesmidaceae > Phormidesmis. The sequence goes on from JBCBDN010000068.1 coordinate 1,204, forward strand.
TGGGATGATGTCATTGCCCACAAAGAGCAGCAGACCTATGAGCACAAAGAACAGAAGTTGACCGCTACTGGTAGCGATCGCACCTATCTTGAAAGCTGTTTTAGTATATTTGCGCGAGGCCGATGCACTGGCATGAAGGTCTTCCTCAAAGAACAGGGTGCGTCGAGTAGCGTTGAGTTTGAGTTCTTTGGTGCCATCGGTGATGCCGCGAAAGATTTTGAAAAGGCAATCTAACTCTTTGCGAGCTAAAGCTATGTATCGATAGGCTGCGTTGATCAGAAGTTGGACAGCAGCGACTGCCGTGACCAAAAAGACGATCACAGCGAGCAAAGCCCAGCTCGATAGCCAGCCTAAGTAAACTAGGCAGCCAGCGATAATAGCCGCATTCACGCAAAGCCTAGGAACAACAAAACCAATGTTGGAAATAGACTGTACATCTTTAGTGAGGACGGCAAGGAGTTGACCGGGACCAAGCTGTTCTAGCTGCTGTAGAGGCGCTGAGATAATCCGCTGCGAAAGCTGAAGCCGTAGCTTATAAACAGAATTTTGACCCAGATCAATCAGCAGAAATTGTGAGAGGCTACTAGCGAGTAGTGCAACCAATACCAGCCCAACAAAAGGCGCGATAGATGAGCGAGGTGAGTTCCGCGTAATGGCGTCGTTAATCAATGCAATGAGGCTAGCGCTACAGCCGCCGCTAAGCAGGCCAGCAGCGATCGCACCTAAGACCTTAAGTCTAGAGGCTTTGAGTAATAGCCAAATAATGTCCATAAAATCTTCTTAGCGGCTCCTAGCTTCTAAGGGCCACAATCGGATCTAGGCGCGCTGCTTGGCGCGCAGGAATCACCCCAAAAATCAAACCAATAGAGCCCGATACGCTGGTGGCTAAGATCACTGCACCCATCGAGACCGTTGGCTTGAGCGGACTAAAGACGGCAATCAGAAAAGCACCCCCTGAGCCTACGGCGATGCCAATAAACCCACCAAAAACAGAGAGTAGAATAGCCTCAATCAAAAACTGAGTGAGAATGACGCTCTGGGTAGCACCAATAGCCTTGCGCAGGCCAATCTCGTGAGTCCGTTCGGTCACAGAAACGAGCATGATATTCATGACGCCAATACCGCCAACCAAAAGAGAAATGCCCGCGATCGCACCCAATACCAAACTCAACCCGGCACTAATTCGCCCTACCAAATCCTGAAAAGACTTATTGGCAAACATTGAAAAGTCTTCTCTTCCGTGGCGCGCCGTCAGAATATTAGCCACCTGAAAGGCAGCCGCTCTGACACCATCCCCATCAGCTGCCGATAGTTCCATGTAGTCAACCGGAATTCCCTTGGGCGATCGCCGTCCAGAAAGCTGCGTCGCCATTGTCGTAATCGGCACATAGGAATAATCGTCATAGTTAATTCCAAAAGAAGAGCCTTTCTCAGCTAGCACGCCCACCACTCGAAAGTTGTAGTCGCCCACCTGAACCATTTTTCCGAGCGCCGAATCATCCAGAAACAAGTTCTTGGCCAGCGTGAAACCGAGCACAATAGTTTGACCGTTTCCTTGCACGTCTGAGTCGGTAAGGAACTGCCCCTGAGCCATCTGCAAGCTACGGACATATAGCATTCCAGGGGTCGTCCCAATCACGTCTGATTGGTTGGAACGGCTGCTGTAGGTGAGCTGTTTGGGTCGATTGATTTGAGGAGCGATTTCTTTGACGGCAGGGGCTTGGGTTGCGATCGCCTCTACATCGTCCAAGGTCAAAACCGGATAGTCAGCAAAGGGGCCATCCCAGTTGCCGCCAGCATAAATAGTGAGCTGATTTGGCCCCAGCGCTTCTAGCTGATCTTTGGTAAAGGTTTCAGCGCCTTTGCCTAAGGCCACAATTGAGATTACCGAGGCATTACCAATGATAATGCCGAGCATCGTCAGCAGGCTTCTTAGTTTGTTGGCACTCAGGGTGCGAACAGCCATTTTGAGATTGTCGGAGAAATTCATGGGGGTAAAAAATAAGAGAAGAAGATCAGCAGTCAATTAAAATCAGCAGTCAATTAAAAGTCATTTACGGTATCGACGCCTTCAATAATTTGACCCGGGGGCGGTTCTATTAAGATGCGATCGCCCACTTCAATCCCATCTAGCACCTCCACCTGCGCGCCAGTAACGACCCCAACATCGATCGGCTGAAAGGTGGGCTCATCTTCACTGGCCAAGTACACACCCTGCTCACCTTCTGGCTGCGTCACCAGCGCGGCCAAAGGAATCACCAGTGCGTTTTCGATAGGGTTACCCAAAAAGGTGAGTCGCACGGTCATACCCGAACGCAACAGATCTTGCCCAGTCGTGATTTTCACTTTCACTTGAAAGAAAGTGACGCGCTCTTCGCGGGTAGCACGGGGCGCGATCAGTTTAACCTCTCCTTCGAATATTTCATCTGGATAAGCCGCGCTGACAATCTCAGCTATTTGACCGACTGCTAGCTTAGCGATACTCGCCTCAGGGATTTTGGCATCAATCTCTAGCCCACTGGAGAGTTCTGCAATCGAAGTAGACGTTGCCCCATCGCCCGAAGAGGCCGCTGTCGTCGGTGTTACAAAGTCTCCTGTCTCGGCAAATCGGCGGGTGATAATGCCATCAAAAGGCGCGCTGATAACGGTTTCATCCAAATCGATTTGAACCGCTGCGAGTCTGGCTTCTGCCTGGGCCAGAGCGGCTTCACCTTGAGCAATCTCTTCTGGGCGAGTGCCGTTGTTTAATGCGGCGAGGGCTGCTTGCGCTTCGGCGAAGCGCTGCTGATCGGCCCTCAAGTTAGCCTCAGCTTGCATGGCCGTCGTCGCATAGGTCTCAAGCTCATTGGCTGAAATAGCCCCCTTGTCTGCCAGCTGCTGAAATCGAGTCAGTTCATTTTGCGCTTTGCTTACAGAGGCCCGAGTGACTTCTATGGCTGCTCTAGCCGTGTTTACTCTGGCCTGTGCCTGCGTAATATCTTCACCCCGCGCACCAAACTGCCTTTGAGCTAGGTCAGCTTGAGCTTGAGCAACAGCAGCCTCAGCCTGAGAGACTTCCGCCTCACTACGACGGCGCACCATTCGAGCAATCACTTGGCCTGCCCTAACGCGATCGCCCTCTTGAATAAACAGCTCCGCAATCTTCCCCGACCCTTCCGGACTCAGTGTCGTCGAGCGTTCTGCCTGTACAACACCGCCTGCCAAAATCTCAGAGGCCAAGTCTTGCTGTTCGACTCGAATTATCTGTTGATTAGAGACTGTGCTGACTCGTTTCTGGCGCTGTTGCCAGTAGATGATGGCACCGCCAATAAGACCTATGGCCATAAGGCCACCTAGCCAGACTCCAATCGGTTTGATTCGTTTTGGTAGCTGCACTGTCATAAAGATATTTGAGCATAGGGCAAAGGAGAAGCTACAGCGTACAATCGATCGATTTCGGTCAATGCTCAGCTTGTGCCAACAGATAAATCTCCCTCAAATAACTACTCTTCTGAAGAGCGTCCCATGCTGGCGATGAGGCCATCGGGTGTCACAACTACTGTTAATAAATACACACCATCTTTTGCAGTTGCCCGATAGCGACGCTTTATGCCGTTTGGATGAACCTCTTTTGTAAGCAGCTCTAAAGACTGCGTAGGATTCTCCTGCATCAGCGCGGCCCATCTCGATTGATAGAACTGCCCCCGAAGCGTAGACGTAAGCGCGATCTGGCGTTCGGGTGTCAGTTCTATCGCGGTCTCATCCCCGTTCAAGAAAACCAGTATTTTTTCAGTGAGCGCTGGATCGTCATCGCTAATAGCAGGCACTTCCAAATCGAGCACAAGCCCAGGAATATATCGTTCAGCGATTTTTCTAGCCAGCTGATCACCGTCTTCGCCATCTTTATTGGTCAGCACAATCACCGCGAGCCGATCGTCAGGGAAACGAGAAATACTAGTGGAATATCCCCACAAATTCCCCCCGTGAGAGAAGGACGAATGACCATTAATTTCTCGAAAAAACCAGCCTAAGCCATACTCGCTAACGCGTCCGCTGTTTAGGATGCCAACTTGCTGCATTTCTGCTTGTACGGCGGGTGTCAAGAACTGTTCTTTTTGCAGCGCAATTTCCCATCGGGCCAAGTCTAGTACAGTCGAAGTCACACTGCCTGCTCCCTGTAGCCCTGGCATGATCTTATGCAGCAAGCTGTAGCGAAAGAATTCAGAGACCGGCTCCAACGATCCATCTTCTGTTTCCAGGTATCCCATCGCTCGATTGCTGAACAGATACGAATCGCGGATGGCATGGGTTTGGGTCATGCCTAACGGCTCAAAAATTCGCGCTGACATAAATGCATCAAAAGACTGTTGGCTGACCGTTTCAACAATGATGGACGCCAAGCTATAGCCGGTATTGCTGTACATCCAAGACTCTCCTGGCTGAAAATTTAGCGGAGCGATCGCCGCTTTCTCCACAAACTCATCTGGTGCAACGAATAGATCATCCGCATAAACACCTTCAGAAAGTCCAGACGTATGGCTCAACAAATGGCGAACGGTAATCGCGCTCCAGTGCTCAGGCACATCTGCAAGATAAGTACCGATTGGGGCATCCAAATCAACCCTACCGTCCTGAACTAGCAGCATAATAGCCGTTGCTGTCAAAGGTTTAGACATAGAAGCAATCGGAAAAATGCTACTGGGTCGAGTGTGAACATTCAGCTCCCGGTCGAGCATGCCGTAGCCCGTTGTTTTAATGAGCTTTTGATCGTAGATAACAGCTAATGACAGACCCGGAATCTGTCGATGGGTCATCAGCGCTTCAACAAAGTCGTCAATTGCTTCATCATCGACCTGAAGCGGTGAAGCTTCAATAGATCCTGAGTTTTGAGATGTTGAATTTTGAGAGGCCGTCTGAGCATACGCTGGCTGCTTGATAACAGGTGCCCAAAGACTGAGTAAAAAGGTAGAAAAGCTTATGCAGGCGAGGATGGGGAGCCTATTTTTCATATATCGTCAAACGGGAAGTATGAAGACAAATTAGTGCGATCACCCTAAGCCCCACCAGTGGCTCCTGTCATTTCATCACCATGACATCTGTCACGATCTAGCCTCATCGATATTCACTACCGCGTTCTGTATAGCAAAATGGGGTCAACAAAGCCTACTTTGCTCGCTAAATGGACTTAGCTAACCCAATTTCTCCCAAAATCATCCGAATACTGCGCTGGATTGAGTGGTTACTGCTGTTCGACTGCGCAGTGACCAACCTCATCAGGGCTGACCTTGACTATCTCCCCTATGCTTGCTGGCGCATTGGACTGTGTCTATCGGCTTTAGCGGCATTCAGCCTCATCAGGCTGCCAATAACCCATCCGATCAGCTACAAACGCGCCTACATCATCGCTGGTTTCTCGCTTCTAATTCTCGTTGACGTTATCCAGGTCAACCATTCAGCACTCTTCGATCTATTCATCATCAAGGCGTGCCTGGTACTGCCCAGAAAAGACGCAATCAGTGCCACCGTCGGCGCAACCACCGTCAATTTCTCTCAGTTTGTATGGCAGCTGCCAACGCGCCTAGCCGAAACCAAAGTAATGATAGACGAAAAGGGTATAGAGCCGTTCTTGCATGCTCGGACAGTTGTGACAGACGCTCTGGTAGGAACGGTGACCGGAACATTGTTTGTGCTGCTATTGGGGTTTGTATTTGTGGCAGAGCAGCGGAGCCGCTACCGAGCAGAAAAGCTAGCGGTAGAAGTAGAGGATTTGGCAACGAAGCTGGAGCGATCGCGCATCGCTAGAGACATTCACGACTCGCTAGGCCACACACTCACCACCTTAGATGTGCAGCTAGCCTTAGTCGATAGGTACGCCCAAGACACACCCGCAAGTCAAGCGTCGCCCCAGCTACGAAAGGCTATTACGAGATCGCAGCAGCTCGCTACCCAATGCCTAAGCGAAGCGAGAGAATCACTGCGTACCATTCGCGAATCAAACTTTGACTTAGCCTCTGCCCTCGCTGCCCTTGGCGACGATATGCAAAAGACATTTTCGCTAGAAGTGAAGGTTCAAATCCCTTCTTTACCAGAGCGGCTAAGCTACCAGCTGTATTTAATTGCAAAAGAAGGATTAATCAATATTCAAAAGCACGCAAAAGCAACGACAGCTACCCTCTTTTTAGAAGCAAAAGAGAGCGAGATTAATTTGACGTTAATAGATGATGGCTGTGGATTTGAGCCAACGAGTATAAAACAGGGGTATGGATTGCAAGGGATCAAGGAGCGATCGCAGCTCTTAGGCGGACAGCTTACCGTCAAAAGTTACCCTCAAGCAGGCACAAAGCTTTGCGTCAGCGTTCCCATCAACGCAACAGTCGTGTAGGAGAAGTGAAATATGATTAAGCTGCTGTTGGTGGACGACCAAGCCGATTATCGGCAGGGATTGGCTGAATTACTCTCTTTGGAAGCTGACTTGGCTGTAGTCGGGCAGGCTGAGAATGGGGAGCGCGCCATCGCACTCACTCAGCACCACCAGCCCGACGTTATCCTCATGGATGTTCGCATGCCCGTATGCAACGGCGTTGAAGCAACCCGCGTCATTCATCAGCGCTACCCTTGGATTCGTATTCTCGTCCTCTCTACGTTTGATGAAGACGAATACATCTGGCAGTCACTTCAGTTTGGCGCACTCGGATATCTGCTAAAAAGTACCCCAGCGACTCAGCTAGCCGATGCCATACGCGTTCTCTCTCAAGGTGGCAGTCAGCTTGGCCCTACGATTGCGCCCAAAGTATTTGCTCAGATAAATCCAGTGGGCTCATCTCAGCCTGAGGATACAGGCAGTGTCCTAAGCGAAAGAGAGAGAGAAGTGGTGTCGCTATTAGGCCAGGGAAAAAACAATAAAGAGATTGCACAAGTGTTGCACTTAAGTCAGGGAACGGTGCGCAATCATATTAGCCGGATTTTGAGTGAGTTAGGATTGCGCGATCGCACTCAGGCCGCCCTCTGGGCACAAAAACACCTGTAGTTAACACGCCATACAATCAGTCCATAAGCATCAATTTATGTTGAAGTGTTAAGCCACTTCTCCCCAAAAGGTAAAATAAAAAGAGAATCACCGCGTTACTGGTTTTCTTGTGAGGAAACAGACCCTTTACTTGCCAAAAGCATCACCGTCAATCAGCACATTGCCCTTTGCCTCGGTATCGTTATGCAGCAAGACAACCAGTATTTACTTGATATCCTCCATGCCGCCCAGCGTATTGTAGATTACACTGCTGGCACCTCACTCCACAGCTTTTACGAAGACGTGCAGCTACAAGACAAAGTTATCTGTCGGCTACTCACCATCGGCAAAACAGCTCAGCGAATCTCTGCGGCTACTCGTCAGGAAATAGCGGTGATCGCTTGGCCCAAGCTAGAAAAAATGAAAGAGCGATTGCTTCAAGACGATCCCGTTATTGACGCCGATCAGGTTTGGGCAATCGTTTGCACCGAGATGCCTACATTGATTGATATTGTCAGTACCAGCGTTGTTTCAGAAGGCGCCGACATCTTACTTTGTGCATAACCGTACAGGCCTTTAAGCCCGACTCCCGGTATAGTTCAGCATAAGCCACTCATAAAACAAGCCCTAATCTCATAAGAGATTAGGGCTTGTTTTCATTTAGCTAGCCATAGTTAGATTGCATGATTGCTTAACGACGAGGCTCACGAGGCTTAGCTTTGTTCACACGCAAGTCGCGGCCCATCCACTCAGCACCGTCTAGCGCTTCAATGGCAGCTTGCTCTTCGTCATCACTGCTAAGGTCAACAAAAGCAAAGCCGCGTACGCGACCGGTTTCGCGGTCAGTGGGGAGTGTAAGACGCTTAACTGTGCCGTACTCAGCGAAAACGCCGCTGAGGTCAGCTTCAGTTACGTCATAGGAGAGGTTTCCTACATAAACACCCATAATCTTAATCTCCAAAAAATAAACAGAACTTATGAACACGAACGTTGAATTGCGTACCTAAAGTCATAAAAGAGACTAAGGCTGGCTGCGAAAAGAAACCCATACTGTTCTCTATGAGTCTTCTTTAATGAAAAAACAAGCTAAAAACAACAAGCCTTGGACTCTTGCGAATCCAAGGCTTGTTGGTCTATTTCATGGCTCAGCAAGGGCCGAACCGACGGAACTTATTGAGAAAGGCTAGTGACGGTTTAGCGAGGCTCGCGGGGCTTAGCTTTGTTCACGCGCAAATCGCGGCCCATCCATTCAGCACCGTCAAGTGCATCAATGGCGGCTTGCTCTTCAGCATCGCTGCTAAGATCAACAAACGCAAAGCCGCGTACACGGCCAGTCTCTCGGTCGGTGGGAAGCGTGACTCGCTTGACAGTACCGTATTCAGCAAAAACGCCGTTTAGGTCCTCTTGAGTCACGTCATAGGAAAGATTTCCTACATAAACGCCCATAGTCTGTGGTCTCCAAAAATAAAAACGAAAAAGTAAAGTGAAACGTTGGCAAACGAAAGATTGACGGAAAGGCTGTAAAAACTGGCCAAGAGCAAGGATTTGACCATACTCTTACCAACACAACAAGCCTTAGACTCTTGTGAGTCCAAGGCTTACAAATTAATCATTACTTAGCCATTTGAGGTACATCAAAATTCTTAGCGACGAGGCTCACGAGGCTTGGCTTTGTTAACGCGCAAGTCACGGCCCATCCATTCAGCACCATCGAGGGCTTCGATAGCTGCTTGCTCTTCGTCATCTGAGCTGAGATCAACAAAAGCAAAACCACGCACACGGCCAGTCTCACGATCTGTTGGTAGGGTGACGCGTTTGACGGTGCCGTACTCGGCAAAGACGCTGTTCAAGTCAGCCTCTGTTACGTCATAGGAAAGGTTTCCTACATAAACGCCCATACAAATAGTCTCCAGAAATTAAACAGGGTATTGAGAATGATAAGTCGGACGGAAGCCTGTAAAAATTGAGGAAAACCTTTTTAAACAGAAAAGCAAACCTGTAACCGATATCGATTTCTTCACTGTCTATCTTATAGCGAATTAGAGACGAGATAACCAACTTGCGATTAAAAAACGTTATAAATTGCTAACTTCTTCTCATTTTGCTTAGTTCAAAGACATGATAACAACGCCGCAAACCATAATAGCCGCGCCTAATAGCCGCTCTTTGAGACCTTTTTCTCCGAAGAAAAAATGACCGATCAAAACGGACAGCAATGCACTCATTCGCTTAACGGCAATGACTTGGGCAACAGAGGTCATGGGCAGTGCGAGCATTTGACAGGTAATAGCGATCGCACTGAACACCCCCGTAATGCCCAATAGCTTCCATTGAGACATCAGCGGTTCTAGGCCCCGACTCTGCGGCCGAAAGAACACAAAAGGCACCATGCCAGCAGCAATCACCCCAAAAAGAGCGATCGCCCATAGCAGTGGCGAAGCGTTCAGCACACCCACCTTGTCAAAGTTAGAAGTAATGCTCCAAATAAAAGCCACACAGAGCATCAGCCGACTGCCCGGATTACGCGCCATCCTCAGAATAGGCGTCCACCAGCGGCTTGGTCCAGTGGCGTCGGTATTTGCGTCCAAAGATAAGTTCAACACATAAGAACCCACCACCAAAAGCAACACACCCACCGCATCCGCCCAAGTCGGCCATTCCTGCACTAGTAGCGGTGAGGTCACCAACAAAAACAGCGGTGTCAGCGTGACTAAAGGCACCGTCAAAGACAAATCCGCTAGCTTCAGCGCCCGCACATAAAGCGTAAATGCCAGTATATTCAGGCTGCCACCCACTAAAAGGGCCAGCCAAAATCCCGGCAATACGGTCGGCATGCCAACGACCCACAGCACTGGCAGCATTAGGACAACGCCAATTGCCATAAAGCTGAACAGCACAGAGTATTCATCGAGCGTCTTCAGGCTTTGCTTACCAGACGCATCCTTGCAGGCTTCAAACAGCGCCGTCAAAGAGGCAAGTACCAGCCACATCAAATGTTCAGCACAACAGAAATAGCCATACCTACCAGCAAAATGAAGCCAATCGTGACATTTTGTCGAAAGATATTGCCAAACACCTGGGGCGACTTAGGAATCCGCGCCAGCTGCACATACTGGCGGTACCAGAAGTAGGTAGAAACCATCAGCGACAGCCAGTAAAAAATGCCCAGCCCCATCGTCAGGCCTAGCCACGCCAACATCAGCACCGTTCCCACAAAAAATAAACCCACCGCCTCCGGAGCCCGACTGCCAAAGAAAATTGCGCTGGAGTTAATGCCCAACTCTCGGTCAAATTCTCGGTCGGGGATGGCATATACCGTATCAAACCCTAAGGTCCACAGCACCGTGGCCGCCCACAGAAGCCAAGTCGCAAACTCTAGCGTGCCAGTCACCGCACTCCAGCTAATCAAAACAGCAAAACCCCAAGCAATCGACAGCACCAGCTGTGGCACCGGAAACACCCGCTTAGCCAGCGGATAAAGCACAATCACCGGCACAGCGGCCACACAGAGCCAAAAGCTCAGCGGCGTGAGGTAGTTCGCCAAACCCCACGCACACACAAAAGCAACAACAGCCACCGCAATCCCGACCTTAATTGAAAGGGCTCTAGCAGCTAGGGGCCGGCTTTTAGTGCGCTCTACTTGCCCATCGATGTTTCTGTCCCACAGATCGTTCACTACGCAGCCACCCGCACTGGTCGCCAACGTCCCCAGCACAACGACACCGATTAAAGGCCAATCAGGCAGTCCCCTGTCTGCCAAAAATATGGCCCACAGAGCTGGAATCATCAAAATCAGCCGACCAGCAGGCTTATCCCATCGCAATAAACGAACCACCGTCATCCATGTGGATTCAGCAGGGGCGTGTCCTGACGGACTCTCGGTAGCGGGTTTCATAAAAATTGTGAACGTGAAAAAACGGCAAGGCCACCTTTCAGAATACTTTAGATTTTTCTAGATTCTGTGATGGCTCAGGCAGAATTCTGAAGAGAGAGTCACTATCTTTAATTTTTTAAGAAGACCTATTTTGGTTCAATTCACTAATTCATCTCTTTATTTCAATATTGAATTAATTCAATATTGAAATAGAGGCTTTCTTTCTACTGTTCGCTAACGAATACAGGACGATATGAATGAATTGGCTCTCTCCAAAAGGGCCAGCCAAGAGAGAGATTCTTCCATTTCTTTGACTCTCCCTAACTAGGACTTCGTAGCCTCTGATTTATTTTTCCACAAAAAGTAGACGTAGGGGGTGACATTTTCATTCCATTTATGGTTAAAATAACCATAAGTCGTCGAAGCCTTAGCGTATGCGCTAATAAAGTAAATGGTTTTTATTCAAGATGGTTATTTAAAAGCAGATTCGGGGACGAGCGGGCCAGCTGTGAAGGAACAGAGACGACCCCTGAGTTCGGATCTAGTGTTAGAGCCCTTATCGGTTCTACCTAGCGAATACGGGCTGCTCACCGACTTGTATCAGCTCACAATGTCTGCTTGCTATGTGGGTGAGGCGCTGCATACCAAACCTGCTAGCTTTGAGCTATTCACCAGGAAACTGCCCGAAGGATACGGCTACCTGATCGCGATGGGCCTAGCACAAGGACTGGAATATTTGCAAAATCTGAGCTTCAGCCCCGCGCAAATTTTGCAGCTACAGAGAACCGAAATCTTTAGCAATGCGCCAAATAGCTTCTGGAGCCTGCTAGAAAACTTTCGGTTTGAGGGTGATGTGTGGGCCGTATCAGAAGGAACAGCGATTTTTGCCAATGAACCCATGCTGCGAATTGAAGCACCGCTATGGCAGGCACAAATCGCTGAAACCTATCTGCTGAATACGCTGAACTATCAGACACTCGTCGCGACGCGGGCAGCGCGAGTTCGGCAGGCGGCAGGGCCAGAGGCCAAGCTGTATGAGTTCGGCACTCGGCGGGCCTTTAGCCCACAGGCAGCAATCTGGGCAGCAAGAGCTGCGATCGCAGGCGGACTAGACGCCACCTCCAATGTGTTAGCCGCGCTCAAGCTAGACCGAAAACCCGTAGGAACAATGGCGCATGCCCTCGTCATGGCCATTTCTGCGCTAGAAGGCAGCGAGGATGAAGGGTTTGAGGCTTTCCATCGCTACTTTCCAGGAGCGCCTTTACTCATCGATACGTACGATACAGTAGCCGCTGCGGGGCGATTAGCTCACAAGGTCAAGTCAGGCATGCCGCTAGCAGGAATCCGAATAGATTCGGGTGACTTGGCGGAAGGTTCGAAAACTGTGCGATCGCATCTCCCCAACACGCCCATCTTCGCCAGTGGCGACCTAGACGAAATTGCCATAGAGCAGCTGCGCGCCAAAAAAGCCTGCATCGACGGCTACGGCCTCGGCACCAAGCTCGTCACGGGGCGGCCGGTCAACGGTGTGTACAAGCTAGTCGATGTTGACGGTATACCCGTGATGAAAGAATCCAGCGGGAAACTAACCTATCCAGGACGTAAGCAAATATTTCGTCGATACGAGGGGGATACCGTCGTGGGCGATCGCCTCGCCCTCAGCATTGAAGGCTCACTACCGGGAGAAACTCCGCTGTTACAGCGGGTGATGCATAACGGGAAGCAGCTCGTGGCTTCAGAGTCATTGGATGCGATCGCACAGCGCACAGCAGCCAGCGTGGCCGCCCTACCGCCTACTGTTCGTCAGCTGCAAGCAGCCACGCCGCTAACGGTCACCATTTCCCACGGTTTGGAACAGCTCACTCAACACACGCGCCAAAAAAAGTAGAGTCTTCTCATGATGTTTGCGACCCCTTGGAAAGCCCCCCAGCGCATAGCCCTATTTGGCACGAGTGCCGATCCACCACACTTAGGTCATCAGAGCATTTTGCTTTGGCTAGCTCAAGAATTTGACCGAGTGGCCGTGTGGGCTGCGGATAATCCCTACAAAGAACGGCAGTCTCCCATAGACGATCGCGCCGAAATGCTGCGCTTGCTCATTCAGTCTCTGCCTAAGCAGGGCGTAGGGCCACTAGGAAAAGTCAAAGTAGCGCAGTCTTTTAGCGATCGCTACTCCATTCACTCCATTACCCGTGCCAAAAAACGCTGGCCCAAAGCCCGGTTCAGCTTTGTAGTAGGCGCCGACCTGTTAGCTCAGCTGCCAAACTGGTATCAGGCTCAAGAGATTTTCTCCCAGGTAGATATCTTAGTGTTTCCTCGTCCAGGCTATGCCATCGAAGGGCCTGCGCTATCAGCGCTCAAGCAAAGGGCTACCGTCCACATCGCCCATCCTCCCTATCAGTACAACGTTTCTTCTAGCATGTTCCGCAAAACCCGCTGCACAGAAGATTTCACCAGCTCACCTAACGCAGCCCAGCCCAGCACTGACATC
>JBCBDN010000069.1:0-14552 GCA_038529685.1 Cyanobacteria bacterium J06598_1
GGGCGATCGCCTGCGCTTTCGCCTCATATTTTGCCAAATCAGCGGAGTCGCCCGAGACAGCTACCGGCGGACGAGAGATATTTACAACCATGAGGGATTCCTTACAAGCTTCGAGTTTTTGAGGCTTAAAAACACTACACAGAATCAAGATTTTTTAGAATCTTCTTTTAGTGGGTTGTTATGGCTAAAAGTCAGCAAAGGTTATTTTTTAGAGACCGAAGGCGTGGCCGACGCATCATTCAAAGACTGCAAGTCTGAGGCGGTCATCACGGTAGAAAGATCGCTCTTGGATGAGGACTTGCCCGCTGGCTGAAACACGATTGTCTTATTCGGGGTGTGGCCGCTCACGCTTTTAGCAGAGCCGTTTCCAGCAGAAGTCGTTCCCTCTTCAGGTTTGACCGCTGGAGAAAAGCCTTCTGACACCGGCCCCTTTGCAGAAATTAAAGAGATGGCCTTGCTCACACTCTCAGGCAAAATCACCACTAGCCCATTGTCAGGCGCGTTCTCTAGCGCCCAGTCAACCGCTTCTGTTTCATCAAGCTGAATAGTGTGGGGAAACAGGTCTCCCGAAGCCGCTTCTACTTGAGCAATCCCTTTAACGATGAGGTCAGCCACCTCACCCGGCTCGCGGCCTCGGCGGTCGAGATCTTCTTTCACCACCACCTGATCAAAAATGCCAGCTGCGAGTTCGCCTAGCTCGATCAGATCTTCGTCTCTGCGATCGCCCGGTGCACCCACCACGCCAATCGAAGGCCCTGGCCAATTTTTCACAAAGCTACCAATGGCCGCATAGCCCGCAGGGTTGTGAGCGTAGTCCACTAGGGCATGGTAGTTGCCCATATTAAATAGATTCATCCGACCTGGGATTTGGCTGGCCGAAGGCTGGAAGGTTTGCAAGGCCAAGCGGATCTGTTCTATTTTCAAACCCTGAACAAAACCGGCCAAGCTAGCGGCTAGCGCATTCGCAATCATGAAGGGCGCTCGGCCACCCATCGTCAGCGGTACCTGTTCGGCTTTTTCGATGCGGTGGAGCCAGTCCTGCTGAAGAATGGAGATGTAGCCTTCTTCGTATACAGCGGCGATACCACCTTTTTTAAGATGCGATCGCACCAGCGGATTCTTTGGATCCATCGAGAAATAAGCCACCTTAGCCTTCACCCGATCGGCCATTGCAGCCACTCGCTCATCGTCAGCATTCAGCACCGCGTAGCCATTGCTTTTCACCGATTCAGCCACCACTGCCTTCAGCTTCGCCAGCTGCTCGATCGTATCGATATCACCAATGCCTAGGTGATCGGCCGCTACGTTCAGCACAATGCCTACGTCACACTGCTCAAAGGCAAGCCCAGAGCGCAACATGCCGCCTCGCGCGGTCTCCAACACGGCCATATCCACCGTCGGATCTTCCAAGATCATCCGTGCACTTTGCGGCCCAGTAGTATCACCCTTTTCGACCAAATTATTGCCGACATAAATGCCGTCAGTCGTAGTGAAGCCTACCGTGCTGTACTCCTGACGGAAAATGTGAGCCGTGAGCCGAGTCGTCGTGGTTTTACCGTTAGTACCCGTGATCGCCACAATAGGAATTCGCGATGGCTTGTCCGAAGGCATCAGCATCTCCAAAATAGGCGCGGCAACATTGCGAGCCACCCCTTCGCTGGGCGCCACATGCATCCGCAAACCGGGCGCAGCATTCACCTCAACAATCACGCCATCTGCCACTGAAAGCGTTTTAGAAATATCTGTAGTCACCACATCAATACCGGCCACATCCAGGCCAATGATGCGAGAAGCCCGCTCAGCAATCCAGATTGTCTGCGGATGAATCTCATCGGTACGATCGACAGCCGTGCCGCCCGTACTCAGATTCGCAGTCTCTCTGAGATAGCAAATTTTATCGGCATCTATCACTGAGTCCAGCGTCAAGCCTTGACTCTCCAGCAGCTTGTCAGTGGTTTTATCCAACAAAATCTTTGTCAAAATGTTGTCATGGCCATCCCCCCGCTTAGGGTTACGGTTCTCTATTTCCACAAGCTTTTCAATCGTGTCTTTGCCATTGCCGATCACATGCGCTGGCACTCGCTCAGCCACCGCTACGACCTTATGATTCACCACCAAAATTCGGTGGTCTCGGCCCTGGTAATAGTGCTCTACAATCACCCCGTCAGACACCAGGCGAGCCCGATCGTAGGCGGCTTCGGCTTCTTCCCAGGTGCGAATTTCTAGGGTGATGCCACGGCCATGATTACCGTCCAACGGCTTGATCACGATTGGGTAGCCACCCAAATAATCGAGCGTATCTTCTAACTCACGCAGAGAGTACACCACGCTGCCCTTTGGCACCGGAATCCCTGCATTGTTAAGGATTTGCTTCGTGCCCTCCTTGTCGCAGGCGAGTTCCACACTCAAAATATTGCTGTGAGAAGTCAATGACGCCTGAATGCGCTTTTGATGCATGCCATAGCCAAACTGCAACAGGTTGCGTACGGGCAGTGCTAGCCAAGGAATGTTACGCGCTTCGGCTTCTTGCACCAAGGCTTCTGTACTCGGACCCAGTGCTGCTGCCGCACGCAGCTCATTCAAATCATCAAAATCTTGGGCCAGCTCACTTTCGGGGTAAGTGCCTGTTTCGATAATGCTTTCACAGAGCCGTAGGGCTGCGCGCCCAGCGTAGCGGCCAGCTTCTTCGTTTTCGTACTGAAATACGACCTGATAAACACCCGGCGTTGCCGTTTCGCGGGTTCGGCCAAACCCTGAATCCATACCGGCTAGCGTCTGTAGCTCTAGGGCGACGTGCTCTATGATGTGGCCCATCATGGTGCCTTCTTTGAGCCGGCTCAAAAAGCCACCGCGAACACCGGGTGAGCAGTAGTGATCTACGAGGCTAGGCAGTACACTCACTAAGCCTTCGTAAAAGCCCTCAATGGTGTTGGAGGGCCGCTCTGCCAAGTCTTCTAAATCCAATCGCATGACGATCAGTTTTTTGTAGCCGATACTCCAGTAGTTAGGACCGCGAAGCGTCTGGGTTTTAAGGATCTTCATAGGTAAAAGATGGCAGATAAGCGTGGGTAAGAAGCCAAGTCACTTTCACGATAGAGAAAGCTAACGATAACCAAACACAGATGATTCAAAAATTGAAAAGCAAGCTCAGCAAGAGGATGCCTTTCTAGCAAGCATCATTGGCGGCAGCAGCGGCGCAGTCGATAGGTCGCTGGTCAGCCGGCATGACGGAAATTAGTTCTGAAGCTGAAGAACAGCACGATTCATGTAATCGTAGCAATCTCCTTTTTTCAAAACATGTACCTTAAGGTTGTGAAGGCTTAAAGGTAGGGAGGTGTCACCAGTATGGTGATTGGTATGGGTGAGGTTTCCAGGATCAACGATGGTGATGGTGCCTTTGCCCAGCACCTGAAAAACGCCGTCATTCCCTAGGGCAATGCAGGTGTCTTCGTCAATGCCGACGCCTAGGCGATTGGGGTAGGCGGCGATCGCACTCAGCAGGCGCGCCATCCGGTTACGGTTGTGAAAATGCTGATCGACCAGCAGCTCTGGAACAAAGCCAATACCGCTAGTCAAATCGACTAGGGCCTGATTGGGAGACTCTCCGCTGCTGCCGCCCGCGATCATATCTTCGCCCATGATGGCCGCACCCGCGCTTGTGCCAGCAATCACCAGGTCATCGGCAGCCAGCCTCTGCTTAATGGCAGCAATAACGGGCGTGTTTCCGAGTAGATCGCGCAGTCTGAGCTGGTCGCCACCGGTAATAAAAATACCGCTACAGCTCTTAATAACATCAAGCCATCGGGATTCGTCGCATTCTTCGCGGTGGCGAATATCTAACACTTGGACCTGCGAGGCGCCCATTCCTGTAAAGATTTGGTAGTAGCGGTCGCCTACGATACTGGGCTCGCGAGAGGCAGAAGGAATAATGCCGATAGTAGCGCGATCGCCCCCGGCACTTTCAAAAAACGCCCTCAGAATATCGCAGCCGTTGGTCTTGTCTTCTGCCCCACCAATGATGATCACTGGATACCGGGTAGAAATTGCCATAGACTTTTGAGCCAAACGTGATTTCATTTCCAGCATAGAGCTATACCCCACATTTATTAAGGGCTTCTTCGTAAGTTAGCGGTTGCTTGCTGTCCTCAAAATATCAACTGGCCTGAGTTCAAATTTGTATCAATCCTTACAAAATATCTGTGGTCTCGCGATTTGCTCCATCGCGACTGAAGCGATCGAGATTCCCATTAAGTCCCGAGAAGGCTCTAAAATAGTACTCACTAGAAACCCTCAGAAAAATTGCATCAGCGCAATACATAAAGCTATGAGCAAAGAAGCGGTCGATCAGTCGATACAAGCACTCCACGCAGAAATCGATCAGCTAGAAACGTCGGATACTACGGTAAAAACTAAGCTGCTCGCTCTCATCGAAACCGTTGAAAAGCAGCTACAAGAGCCAGAAGACTCAGGCCACAAGGACGCGAATCTCAATACACTGCCGACGCTGATTGAGCAGTTTGAAAGCGACCATCCCCAAATGACCGCCACGCTCTCTCGCCTACTCAATACGCTGAGCAGCATGGGCGTTTGATCGCAAGAGTCGCTTTCTAAAACGTGGCAGATCTAATCCAAACTATCAATTTTGACAGGATGAGATAAGTTCCAAAGCATACAGCGCATTACGAAAGACGGCCCATCATTCCAGGCTGACCTTCGATTAAATCTTGCATCGCATCTGGTGTTAGTTTGCGAGAAGTGCGCCAGGGAGCCAGGTTCCAAACCACCCAAGCGAGAAAGAGTAATACACACAGCGGAACAATACTTATGATTGCGGTCCTCACTATTTCTTCTGTTGTGAGCGTTACGCCGTAAGAGTTCAAAACTAGCGCATTTGCCATGCATGCCAACAGTAGCGCTGCCGCGCAGCCTAACAAGGGTAGTATGGCCATGCTTTGCAAACATCTGCGCAGCTGACTGTAGCCCCATACCACTTTGAGTGTGGGGTTACAGCGCTCCAGGCTGTTGAGTATAGCCAAGATGAGAGAGAAGCAGCGCTGTCTGCTGTCACCATCTAGCCAGTCAGTGCAGTTAATAGTTGTTGAGCCGGTAGGCGTTTTTAGCGTTAGCTTTGTAGACCAGCTATCTTTGCGCTTGAAGTCTGTTAAAGAGGCGTGAGTTACTGTGCTTAAGTCTATCTGCTTACTTCGAGGCGTGGTCAGTAAGTTGTTTAAAAGTGTCCATTTTTCTGGTGAAGAAGGGATCGTATCTGAGGCAAGACGGGAGAATTGGAAGTGCATAGTTGTCTGTACTTAACTGTTGCTGTCGTCGCCAGTGCCTCGCCTAATCGCTAAGGGTTTGTATGACTCGATAGTATTTCTGTAAGACTCATAAAACAACTCACGCATGACAGTGCTTAAAGCGTTTTTTGCTGCCGCACCAGCAGGGCTGAGATCGCTTTAGTACGTAGTCCGCCAACATTTCTCCATCCGTATAAAACCATTCACCTTTCTCACGCACAAAGCTAGAGCGTTCGTGTAGCTGTTCTATCTTGTCGGTTGCTAGTTGAGCGCCTATCGGCTGAGCAGACTGAAAAGCAGCAACAAACTCGACGGTTCCAGTTTTATCTTTCTTCTGTCCCTTCTGCGTTTTCACAATTATCAGATTGGCCCACCGAGTCTGCCGAACGCTGCGTTCTAAGCTTTTGTGCTCGTTGGCGCTTCTATTGTTTGGGTGGTGGGTTTGCACTAAGTAGTCAATGTTGCCCTGCGTAAAAGCGGTGTAGCGCGATCGCATCAAAGCTTCAGCCGTCGGAGCCATCCGCCGCTTCAAGCGATCGCCTCCTGACGCCAAGCTTTCAGAAAAGCTCTCAATATATAGTCCGCAGCATTTCAAATAAGGACGCTGGTTACCGCACGGACACCGCTGTTTCATCACCGCATTTCAACCTCAACAACTGAACGCCAGCTAGCAGAGAAAGGCCGCTGCCCCAGGACCACCAAAGGCGCATTCAAGCTATCGATTACCTTTTCAACACGTCCCCACACAGGCAACATCGCGGCATCAACCAGCGCACCCGCACCGCGCCTCAGCATCTCACAATCTAAAAAGAACGCACAGCCTCCTAGCTTATTTGCCCTCTCACACAGCGAAATTAGCAGTTGCAGTGACTGAGTATCCGCCGGCAGCATCGAAAGAGAAAGGTCGTAAGCGACTATCTTCAGCTGATGGCAAGAAGCTCCAAACGCCGCTGTAGCCGCCTGACTATCTGCGCCCGTCAGCTGAATAAAGGGTGTCATAGCCTCCTTACCAGGCACACTCCAAAGATCAATCATGGCTTTTACCGCCGTACGAGAAGGCGACACCCCACCCCCCGCAGACGCCCTAGCGGTATCCATCCTAAATAGCAGCGACTGCAACCGCACATCCAAACACTGAACACCTTTGAGATAGTGAACAATCTGCTCATCTATTCGCAGCGGGCTGCTCAGCAGCGTATCGCCGGCACCTACCTCTATAAAATGGAAGCGTCGCAAAGGAGCACTAGGGCTGAGGCACTGCCAGTCAGCCTCTGCAAATAAATCCATCGCCAAGCCAAACGTTGGATAGTCCAAACCGCTTACCGACGCGCACAGCTGCGGCCATTCTCGGTCTAGCTCTATACCAGCACAGAGCAAAAGAATAGAAATCTCAAAATCGCTCAGACCAAAGCGACGAATCAAATAGTCCAAAGAGAACGGCTTTCCGTCATAGCTGTTGCCCAATACGCCCCCGGTAAAGTCATCATTGAGAGCCTCACGCATTTGGGCGTTAAGAGCGGCGACGCGATTGGCACTACGCTCTACCAGCATGCGCCGAATCGGTAGCAGGGCCTGGGTCAAAAACTGCTGATTGGCCTTGGACCACTCTTGAGAAGGAGCATCAACGATCATAGTTTTGTGCTTTTAGCGCTTGGCCTTTAATTGTGGAAACTCTATTGGCAAAAATCTACCGGCAAAATCTATCGGCAAAAACGATTACGCAGCACGCAGGCAATTTACCGGATCTATTAGCGTTTGTCTCCATCGACACTCATCAAACCAGGACCGTTGTCGATCGTCATTAACAGCCCGCCAATCAAAGCTAAGTTCTTTAAAAATCCGCCTAAGTCAGTCGTTGCCGGATGAAATAGTAGCGTCGTGGGTACTAAGAATATGATCAACAAGCCTGCACCGACTTTGGTCTGATAGCCCAGCAGTAAGCACACCGAACCCACGAGCAAGGCAACAATCGCACCTATCCCCAATAGTCCGGGTAGCGGCAGTCCCTGACTAGCGATAGTCTCTACAAATCCTGAAAATCCTGTGACATGCTTAATCCCCGCATTCAAGAAGACCAGCGCTAAACAAATTCTGGCGGCTAGAGCTACATACATCGTGAGAGCCTATCGGTGATGAACAAGATCTAGAGACTAGCAAAGCGATCGCCTCTTATGATTGAAAGACTGATGAGAAAGTCCGCAATGAAAGCTAAAAAAAGACTGACAAAAGGGTTAAAGTTTCGTCATCACGCCAATCCTCCTGGGTCAAAAAGCTTTACGAAGCAGCCCGTTCAATCAAGCAAAATCACTGGAAACAAGCGAAAGCATCGCTGCTAAAATTAGCTCAATAGAACATTTGTTTTACCATGCCGCACTCCGCTGCCACTGCTGATAACACACCTGCTCCAGTAGATCAGCCTGCCGACGAAGCCTTGCAGGCAGTTCCAGAAGTACTGCCGGGGCTAACGCTGAGTCAGCCGCAGTGGGAAGCGCTGCAAGCGTTAGAAGCTTTTGTGCACAGCGATGAGAAAATCTATCTGCTGACCGGGTACGCCGGAACCGGCAAAACCACGCTGCTACAGGCGCTCATCGTACGGTTGCAGCAAGAGCAGCACGGTCGCCCCATCGCCCTTACGGCTCTGAGCAATAAGGCCACCAAAGTATTGCAGGCAATGGCCTATCGCTGGGGCTGCGAGGTGGACTGCATGACCTGCTGCAAGCTGCTGGGCCTAAAGCCAGTGATTGATAAGGAAACCGGCGGACAAAAGTTTGAGCCGGATCGCGATCGCAAAAACCTCACCACCGAATACGATCTGGTCGTCATCGACGAGTGCTCCATGATCAACGAAGACATGTGGAGCCTTCTGGTCAATTCTGTGTCTAAGTTCACCCAGCGCACGCAGCTCTTGTTTGTCGGAGACTCTGCCCAGCTGCCGCCCGTGGGCGAAACTGAATCACCCTGCTTTGAAAAAATTATCGAGCGCAGCGACCTGCGAGAAGTAATCCGCTACGGCGGTGCGATTGGGCTACTCGCACAAGACGTTCGGCAGAATTTGGAGCGGCCTACCATGCCTCGGGCTGTGAGCGATCGCAACGACACCAAAACCGAAGGCATCTTCACCGTGCCCCAGCCCCACTGGGAAAACCTCATGCTCCGCGCTTTCAAAAGCGAAGCCTACACCCAAAACCCCGACCAGGTGCGCGTCCTTGCCTACACCAACGCCAGAGTCAACTATCTCAACAACAAAATTCGCGCCGTTATTTACGGCGACAAAGCCGCTCGCTTCATGCCTGGAGAGCGCCTAGTCGCTCGCACCCCCTGCATCGGTCGCGACGGTATTTTGCTACAGACCTCAGAAGAATGCGAGGTGCTCGCAGCCTACCGCACCCGGTTCGAAGGCTGGCAAGTGTGGGAGCTAGAAGTAGAAACCGACGAAGACCAAGAACGTAAGCTCAGAGTGCTTCACGAAGATGAACAGCAGCGGCTCAAAGAAGTGCTCTCCGACTACTCCGAGAAAAAGCAGTGGATGGCCTTTTGGGACTACAAAGAACTCTTCCACGACCTCAGCTATGCCTACAGCCTCACCGTACACAAAAGCCAAGGCTCTACCTTCCAAGATGTTTTTGTCGATGTGCCCAATCTCATGCTCAATCGCAAAGTAATCGAGCGCAACCAGCTTTACTACGTCGCTTTCACCAGAGCCGCCAAAAGACTCTTCCTCTGCCAGTAAATCCGCCAAATGGCTGGTACGTTAGCGCATGTGTGCCAACAGTTGAGGTATCCAACAGTTGTATGAACAACGAAGCCTCAAAAGTACCCTAATTAGTGAGCTCACGGGGAGACACGTTCGCGCCCTCTGCAACCGCATCCATCACCGCATCCGGGGGCACGTTGGTCGCCCCTCGGCTATCGATATTGGGCTCAGTGACATTTGCACCGCCTGCCCCCAAAGACTCGAGACTAATATTTGCTTTTCGCAAGGCATCTAACCGGCTAGACGTAAGATTCTCTGGAGAAATGCCGTCAAATACTCTGAGGGCTGAGAGACGGTCTTTGACCCTACCGGTAGCACCCACAATGAAGATCATTAGGCGGCGATCGCACGCTTCACGCACCATAGTCTCAATCGCCAGCGAGGCCGTCACGCCCAACCTAGGCACATCTGCCAGGTCCAAAATCAGCACCTCGTAGCGATTGACAATTCTCATCCGCTGAGAGATGGTCTTCGCCGCCCCAAAGCTCATGGGTCCTGTCAAACGAAACAGCAGTACCCGCCCCTGAATCGCTGCCAGCAATCTCTTTTCCTCATCACTGAGCGACTCATCGGTCGGGGCTGTAATGGCATGTACATGCGCTCTTTGCTCATCGGTTAACTTCTTCACCGTCAGCAAATTAGCCACAAACGCCCCTGCCGCTACCGCCGTAATCAAGTCGACGAACACCGTTAGCAGCAGCACACCGTACATCAAGCCCGCTGCTTTGATCGATACCTTATGCGCCCGCAGCAAAAAGCTCCAATCAATAATATCGAGACCCACTTTGATCAAAATGCCTGCCAGCACCGCCAGCGGGATCTTGGCAGTCAGCGGCCCAGCGCCCAACAGCACAGCCCCTAGCAAGCACGCATGCACCATCCCAGAAAGCGGCGTTTTACCCCCAGACTTTACGTTAATCACCGTTCGCATGGTGGCCCCTGCCCCCGGCAAGCCACCAATCAAACCAGAAATCAAATTGCCGATCCCCTGGCCAATCAGCTCACGGTCCGAGTCGTGCTGCGATCGCGTAATATTATCGGCCACCAGAGAAGTCAGCAAAGAATCAATTGCACCGAGGGTTGCAAGCACTAAGCCATAGCCCAACATGTCTTGAATGGCGTCTCGTCTCAAAACAGGTGGATGAAAGTCTGGGAGCCCGCTAGGAATTTCGCCAATCCGAGGCAGACTGTCGCCAGTAACAGCTAGGGAAACGACCGTGCCCACCACTAGCGCCACTAACGGTGCCGGTAAAATCCTATTCCACTTCGCGGGCATGCCAAACACAATCAGCAGTGTCAGCAGGCCTAGCCCCAGCGCCACTGGATGAATGTTCATCACCACGTCGGGCAGGTTTTGAATAGACGCCACCACGTTAGCCGAGCCAGGGAGTCCCATCAGTGGTGCGAGCTGAAGCACAAAAATAATTACACCGATCCCCGACATAAAGCCTGAGATCACGGTGTAGGGCATCAGCGTAATGTATTCGCCCAGGCGCAGTAGGCCAAACACAATTTGGAATAGCCCACCCAGCATAACAACGGTAAAGGCCATCTCAAGGCCATTATCCGGATACTTGGCGATCAGTCCCGTAAAGACCGTTGCCATCACGACGGTCATGGGGCCGGTAGGGCCAGAAATTTGTGAAGGGGTGCCGCCAAAGAGTGCGGCAAAAAAACCGATTGCGATCGCGCCATAGAGTCCAGCCGTTGCACCCGCGCCCGAAGAAACCCCAAACGCCAGCGCCAGGGGCAGCGCCACAATAGCCGCCGTTATCCCACCAAAGATATCGCCTCGCACATTGCGCAAGTGCAGGCCGTGAATTCTAAACTTGCTAGCCATGAGAGTTAAACCCTGAAAAGATTGGACAAGTCTGCTTTTGCCCTCTGATGAAGACCGTTGAAGACCGTTGTAAAGGCTTCAATGCATCAGAAAAAACACCCCATCAAAAGCAGCCATCAACATTCAAACTTTCTACGGTCTCTATCACACTATTCACCAGCCATTCTGTTCGGGCTTAAGTGAAGCAGTAGCGCAGCTAGCCTCAGTCTTCTTCTAGCCTCACGCTTTTCTTCAATCGAAAGAAGGAGTGACCGCATTAAAAAACTTACTCCACAGAATCGAAAATGTAGCAATCTTAAATGTTATTTTCACAGCCCTTAATTCTTTTTACTTTTCTCACATTCTTTTTCAACACTTACCTTAAAAAGCACAAACACAGACGTATATTTACGGATAGTGACAGCCTCAACGGCTGCAATATTCCTTTACGTTTATCGATTTATTCAGGTTTCATGATTAAAAACTTACGTCGGTTCGGGCGATATGTCGCGCTGTCACTCGCTACGGTGAGTCTGTGCGTAGCCTGCAACTCGCAGCCTCAGGCCAACACTAACGAGAATCCCACACTGGTCGTCGGTAACTCACCTTGGCCCGGATTTGTTGCTCAATTTGTTGCAGATGAAAAAGGCTTCTATGCCGAAGAAGGTATCAACATTGATGAAAAGTTCATTCAGGTCTCTACAGATGTCAACACCGCGCTCGCGGGTGACCGCCTAGATGTTGCCTGGACAGCGATTCCTGACATGGTGGTGATGGCGGGCAACGATCCCTCTTTGCGCCTGATTGCCGTTTCTGACTATTCTGACGGGGCCGACGGCATCTTAGCGAAGGGCGTTTCTACACCTGCCGATTTGGTGGGTAAAACATGTGGCAGTGACTTTTGAGGCCTGGCTATCTACTGCGGTAGGCGAAGGCGAGGGCGAAGTTGTCTTCAGCTCAGCTGGAACCAATCTAATCGCAGGCGGATTAGTCGGGAAGGCAGAGGTGATTGAAACCCGGCGGGAAGATTTGGAGGCTTACTTCAGAGCCCTAGAAAAAGGATTTGCCTACTATGAAAGCAACCCTGAAGAAGCAATCGAAATCGTGGCAAGCAAGCTAAATATCGCCACTGAAGAGCTGCCACCCATGTTGGATACTGTCCGTTTGTTCAGTCCTTCTGAGCATCAGAGCGTTGTCTTTAACCCAGAGGACTCGCTGAATATTATGGAGAGTATCGACTTTGCCGCTGAAGTGGGCAAAGAGATGGGCGTTGTAGATGAGTCAGTCGATTCCTCTACGCTGTTTGATGCCTCGTTCACCAAAGAGGTAGCTCAGTAGGTTAAGCACACCGTATTCATCAGCACACCGTATTCATCACTATGTCAGGCTCTTGGATATCGCATCCACCACCTCACTCATCTGCGCCTTCGTCACCATCAAATTAGTCACCGCCCGAATCTTGTGGGGCCCAGTCGCCAAAACAGCCACACCCACTTGAGCCAATTCCTTCGCCACCGATTCAGCGGGGTGACTCGGCACTTCAAAATTCACAATGTTGGTTTCCACCGCTGATGGATCGATCACGACGCCTTTAATTCCCTGCAAACCCTGAGCGAGGATTTGCGCGTTTTCGTGATCTTCCGCTAGGCGATCGCGTTGATGCTCCAAAGCATAAAGCGCCCCAGCAGCAATCATCCCCGCCTGCCGCATCCCACCCCCAAACATTTTGCGAAACCGCCGAGCCTTCTGCATCTGTTCAGCTGATCCGACTAAAGCTGACCCCACCGGCGCGCCCAATCCCTTAGAAAAGCAAACGCTTACCGTATCGAAAGGCCGAGCATAGTCAGCTTCAGAAATTCCTGTCGCAACACAAGCATTCCAAAAGCGAGCGCCGTCCATATGTAGCCGCAAATTTTGCTGCTGACAGACTCGGGCGATCGCCTGAATCGTTTCTAAAGGAAAAATCCGCCCGCCACTGCGATTGTGCGTATTCTCTACGCACACCAGCTGAGCGCGAGGAAAGTGCGGATCGTGAGGGCGTAAGTTCTGCTCTACATCGGCAGCCGAAAACACGCCGCCCTCCCCGGAGAGCAAACGACAGCTGACGCCAGAGAGTGCCGCAGGCCCGCCACCTTCGTAGTAGTAAATGTGCGCTTCGGATTCCAGCAGGATTTCGTCGCCAGGTTGGGTGTGCGATCGCAGCGCCACCTGATTAGTCATCGTTCCCGACGGCATATACACCGCCGATTCCTTCCCCAGCAGCTGCGCCACATAAGCCTCCAGCGCATTCACCGTTGGGTCATCGCCCAGCACATCATCACCCACCGGTGCATTCACCATCGCCCGCCGCATAGCGTCCGTAGGCTGCGTCACCGTATCACTACGCAAATCAATCATGACCTCAGCTCTTTGATAACAACATACATCAACAAAAATTAGTCAGAAGGCATCAGCCTTTCACACCGTCCATCTGCCCTCAGCATAAACGTTCTAGCCGATCGCAAAACCTCTGTTGCTTTTTATACTTGCCGATTTATTCTGGGCATCTTAAGCAGGTGACTGCCGTCACTTTGTCACTAAGTCCAAACGATATGAGTCGCTCAGTTCGCAACAGCCCAAACGCTCGCCGCATGCTGCAAAGAATGTCGCCTGCGCTCGGTGAAAGTTTTACCCCAGAGCAGATACAGGCAATAGAAACTGCGCTGGTACCGCGCACTCACCATATCGATATCCGCTGCCTAGTGCCTTTCTTAGGAAAAGGGGCCTACCTGGTATTTGTCGCAGGCCCCAACCGCCGCGCTACCAACAGAAACAACCAAACTCAGCCAATCAGCGGTTCCAGCACACAAACGAGTAACCTCACCCTGACTCAACACTGTCGTAACTGCCCCAATGCCTATAATCTGCTGACTCGGATACCAAAACCGATTCAGAATACCTTTGCACCTGCGCAGATAAAGGCCATTGAAGCTGCTTTGGTGCCTCGCCGCCACGTTGTAGATATTCGAGTCGCACTGCCCTTTCTGGGGAAAGGCGCCTATCTGGTGTTTGCCGCTGGGCCCAACCGCCGCGCTCACTATCGCAATATTCAAAACCGCAATCCATTTGTCATGCCTGCCGTGTTCGCCAGCGTTGTATTGGGAGCCGCCGCCATTATGGGTCTCATACAGCTAAGAAACAGCAAACTTCTCGCAAAACCAGATCCCACTTTTAATACCGGAGCAGCCTTTCACCCGACCGCCGTACCCTTCAAGAAAAACCGGGGCGAGTGCGAAGAAAGCGGACGACAGTGGATCAACGATCAGTGCATCGACAGGGTGCACGATCCGGTCTTTTAGTCGTCAATACCGATGAACACTCCCCTGCCGATTCGGGAAAATTAGGTTATCAGACCCAGCGCCCAAGCTTATGAATACCCCTGTGCATCCACAAATACAGAGAACCCTAGCCGCTATTGTGGTCACAGATGCTGTGGGCTTTAGTAAGCGCATGTCTCAGGACGAAGATCAGGCGCTAGCAATGATCAATCGCGATATTAAGCTCATTTCTGAGCTGTGTGAGTTCTTTGAAGGCAAAATCTTAAAAACCGTGGGCGATGGGGTGCTCATGTATTTCGTCAGCGCGGTGCAAGCAGCCACGTGCGCAGTTGAAATGCAGAAAACATTCATCGGCTTTGCCAAAG
>JBCBDN010000070.1:0-14378 GCA_038529685.1 Cyanobacteria bacterium J06598_1
GCTATGCGCTATGCGCTCTACATAGTAAGGGTTGTAACTGTTCGTAGTGTCTAAAGCTAAGCGCGGAAGGCTATAGCTACACGAATAAACAAAATCCCCCTTTGGAGATCCTTGCGATCTCCAAAGGGGGATTTTGTTTATGCTATTGGCAAGTCAGCGCTACAGGCGCTTGGTCAGCACTTTACCGTGAGTATCCGTGCCACAGCTGCTTAGTAAGTTGTACTCGGCGGCTAGGGCCTGTACCCGCTCAGTTTTTCCAGGACTAGGGCGCCACACTTTAGGGTTGTCGTAAGCGTAGTAGGTTTCCACACCATCAATGCCTAGCTGAGCCGCTGCTCGAATCAATATATCCTCGTCGGTACGGTATCGAACAGGGTGAGCCAGCACCGCAATTCCACCAGCCGACTGAATTGCACTAATTACATTATGAGCCTGACGATCTTCACCTTTGGGTGCAGCCCCTTTCAAGTATCGCTGCATACCACCATCACTAGGTCTAAATGCATAGCCCAAAATGTGAACGTCTGTGTTGGCTAGAGAAGACGTGACTTCCACACCGCACCAAAGCTTGGGTAATGACTTTGAAACAGCTCCTGACCCGGACTTTCGCCTGCGGCTCCAGCTCGAAGGGTTGTGCCAGCGCCAATCTTCCATCCACTTACAGGCTTGGCGATATCCTGCAACGTTGTGGTGGTCAGTGATGGCCATACCGCTCAAGCCAATCTCTACAGCTTGAGCCATCAGCTCGGCAGGAGAAAGTTTCCCGTCTGAGCAGTGAGTATGCATATGGAAGTTGTAGGTCTTCGGGCAGCTTTGCGCACTAATACTCTGTAATACTTCTCGGAGTAGCAAAGAATCCTGCGTCGCCGTCCGATTGGCTACCGTGGTAGAGACCCGATCAGCAGGACTGGCAGACATGGCTGTTGAGCACTTATCTTACGACTTAACCTACTATACCCAAACGACTGACATATGGGGTGAAATATACTTGACAGTTATGCCGTAATGACATCGGAAGTCCTATTTGTCGGATTCGCAGCGCATCAAATGGATTCGCAACTGAAAAGCCGATGGTCTGTTGAGCAGCGCAAACGGTTGGCCAACCGGTGCCTGAGCGCTCCGGGTCAAGCGTTACTAGGCACTACCGAGCGTAGTCAAAAAGGGTGTCCAGATAGATCCGAGAGGGAGCGCGATCGCCCTCTTTCTGCCCGTTTTGCAGCAAAAACAGAGAAAGCGCAGCAGTATAAATTCTATCTTGGTCCCATGCAGGATGAGTATCGAGGAAGCCTTTCAGGGATTCGTGAAGTTCTTCAGGGATTTCTGCCAGGACGCTAACGGTGACTTGCATGAAGACCTCAGGAGAATGACGGCGACTCGGCAGCGACGGGGCTGCGTGAGTGGATTCATTCTGCGATACGGGGGGTAGGGTTTGTCAATGATAGAAAAATGCTTACATGAGTTTTCCTCTTTGACTCACTCAACGAGAAATGGGGCTTTTGGGGCATTTTTTATTACACAAATTTATATTTAGAGAGCACTTTCTCATAATCAACTTGAAAGTTCGACGAATTCCACTAAAGTCCGTGAAGCTACTGATCTGACGTAAAAACCTGTGGAAAACTTTCAGATATCTGTGGAAAACTTTTGGGGAATCGGTGGATAACCTGTGGAAAGTCTATTAATTACATCTGCCAAAATTAAAAACTTCTTTTTTGAAAAAAACTTTGGTTGATGGGTTTTGGACTTGCGCATATCGACATCACCCGCTAGGCGTTATTTGGCAAGCGTATGCACACCAAGGCTTCTAAGACGATCAAATATTCAGACAAAGTTCTGCAAGTCCCTGGTAGCGAATACCATCGGGCTCAATTTCAAAGCGACAGGGAAGAATTTCAACACCTGCGTCAACGGCTTTTCGCAGCAGCTCGCCGTATAGGGGGTCAGACCCATCGCCTGGGGAAAACTTGTCGCAATCGCCTCGATTAATGAAATAAACCATGACCGACCTAGCGATGGGGATCAAGGCTGTTAGCTCCCGCAAGTGCTTTTGGCCGCGAGTGGTCACTGTGTCAGGAAAGAGCGCGGTGCGCCCATCTGTCCAGGTTGCATTTTTGACCTCTAAGTAAATCGGTCGGTTGTCTGGTGTTCCTGTCAGCAAAAAATCGATACGGCTCTTTTTGTCTGCGCCATAAACCACTTCCGGCTTAATCGTTTCATAGGTGCCTAAAGTTGGAAAAAGATGACTTTCTAAGGCTGAGCGCATCACTCGATTTGGCAGCGCGGTGTTGACACCGACCCAAACCGGACCATTGTCGTGCACCTCAATCAGTTCCCAGGTGTAGGCCAGCTTACGCTTGGGATTGTTACTGCGTGAAACCATAACCCGATTGCCGATATGGCACACGCCCGTCATTGGGCCGGTATTGGGACAGTGGGCGGTAATGGTTTCCCCTGTATCCAGTTCGATATCGGCCATGAAGCGCTTGTAGCGTTTCAACAGGCGGCCTGCGAGCAGTTCGGGGTAAGGGTAAGACCACTCGGAAGAGGGGTTAGACATCGCACTCAACATCACATGTTCACATCAGCAAAAGTATCTAGCAAAACAGGCGTTGATGCCCCGATCAAAACTTGGTAGGCTGGGACTCCATCAATTTTCTCAGTAGATGTCGGTATGACCTCAGCACCAAAACGTCAGACTTACTCAGTAGCTTCTACAGCACTTCACACTGCATGTGGATTGCTGCTGGCGGCTACTTTGAGCTGGGGTTGCACGCCGCAAGCTGACACAGACGCAGCACCGAATAACACGGGTGTTCAGGGGCAACGAACGCTCAACGTGGGCGCGATTCCCGACCAAGATCCAGAAAAGCTTCAGCGGCTCTATGGCATTTTGGCTGAGTACCTAAGCACAGAACTAGGCGTGCCAGTCACCTACCAACCGGTGACGGACTACACAGCAGCGGTCACCGCCTTCAAAGTAGGTGATTTCGATTTGGTTTGGTTTGGTGGGCTAACGGGCGTGCAGGCAAGGCTTCAGGTACCCGAAGCGGAGGCGATCGCCCAAAGAGACATCGACGCTGAATTTCACAGCATTTTCATTGCCAACAGCCAAACCGATCTAGCGCCACTCAGCGACGGCTCAGAACTCACATCACTCAAAGGCAAAACCATCGCCTTCGGGTCAGAGTCTTCTACGTCAGGCCGACTCATGCCCCAGCACTTCCTGTCAGAAGCGGGCGTCAGCCTTTCAGACTTCAAGGGTGAACCTGGATTTTCAGGCTCTCACGACGCCACGCTCAAACTGGTGGAGTCCGGCAGCTACGACGTAGGCGCACTGAATGAGCAAGTCTGGCTAGACCGGGTAGCAGAA
This sequence comes from Cyanobacteria bacterium J06598_1, assembly GCA_038529685.1. Classification (GTDB taxonomy): domain Bacteria; phylum Cyanobacteriota; class Cyanobacteriia; order Phormidesmidales; family Phormidesmidaceae; genus Phormidesmis. The sequence continues at coordinate 3,371 of JBCBDN010000070.1, forward strand.
GGCGCGGTAGACGAAGGTCAAGTTCAAGCCATTTGGCAGACCCCTGCTTATTACGACTATCACTGGGTTGTGAATGCTGAGGCCGTAGATGCTGAATTCGGTGAGGGGTTTACTGAAAAGATTCAGGCGGCACTACTAAAGCTGGATGCTAGCGATCCTGAGCAGGCTGAGATTTTGGACCTGTTTGGCGCAGAGAACTTTATTGAAACCGATAACGACAACTACGCCCAAATCGAAGCGGTGGGCCGAGAGATTGGCAAAATTAGCGACTAGTCAGCCAGCTGCGACGCAGCCAGTCTTGGCGCTCAAAGGGGTGAGCTGTCGGTTCGGGCTCGTCACCGCTTTGAACTCAGTGAGTTTGAGCGTGATGCCAGGAGAACAGGTCGCGTTGGTCGGGCCTAGCGGTGCGGGAAAAAGCACGCTGCTGAGTTTGCTGAACGGTTCACAAAACCCGACGACAGGAGAGGTAACTGTATTGGGGCGATCGCTTCCAACCCTCAAAGGCCGTCGCCGCCGTCAGCTACAGCAGCAAATCGGCACGGTATATCAACAGCATCAGCTGATCGATAATTTGCGAGTCATTCACAATGTCAACGCAGGCCATTTGGGCCGCTGGTCAGTATGGAGAGCGCTGTGGTCTCTGATATGGCCACAGCAGATAGAGGTTGCAAGACGAGCGCTGGAGACTTTAGGGGTAGGCGATAAGCTCTATGCTCGAACCGACCGGCTTTCTGGAGGGCAGCAGCAGCGAGTCGCGCTCGCTCGCGTGCTGGTGCAAAACCCAACCATTGTCTTAGCAGATGAGCCGGTGGCAAGTGTTGACCCAGCAAGGGCGCACGACATGATGGGGCTGCTGTGTGCAATGGCAGGGAATTTAGCAGCGGCGCACCAAACAACGCCTCAGAAGCGACAGAGACGAACGCTGGTGGTCAGTTTACACACGGTCGAGCTAGCAAAAGCTTATTGCGATCGCATTATCGGCCTCCGCCAGGGCCGCATCGTTTTTGATGAACCGACTGCCACCGTCAGCGACCAACAGTTAGCCGATCTGTATGATCTCCAGACGTAATCTTGCGCTGCTGTTTTGGATCAGTCTTTTAGCTGGGTCGCTGTGGCTATCTGAACTGGGCCGTGCGCCCATTGTGAACTGGAATGGATTTAGGCTAATCGGCCAGTTCTTGTCAGCAATGGCGCATCCATCGCTCGAAAGCTCGTTCGTCCAAATTATTGCGCAGGCTACGGTCACAACCCTCGCTTTTGCTGTCTGTGGCACCGCACTGAGCCTAATAGTGGGATTGGTAGGCGGAACCCTCTGCTCGCTAGTATGGTGGCAGCTGTGCTGGCCTGGTTGGATGGGTCAGAGCCTGTGGAGAGGAATTCGCGCAGTGTTTACGGTGCCTCGGGCGATTCATGAGCTGATTTGGGGACTGCTGCTGCTGAATGTGATTGGACTAGACCCGATGGTGGGGGTGCTGGCGATCGCAATTCCCTTCGGGGCCATCACCGCTAAGGTATTTGCTGAAATATTGGACGAAACACCGACCGGTGCCCTGCAAGCCCTAGCGCATAGCGGCGTACGTCCTAGCGTGGCCTTTTTATATGGTCACTTTCCTCAAGCGCTGCCGAATCTGATTTCTTACAGCTTTTATCGCTTTGAGTGCTCATTGCGCTCGGCGGCGGTGTTGGGCGTCATTGGCGCAGGCGGTTTGGGATATCAAATCTTTCTCAGCTTGCAGTCTTTGCAATACGAGCAGCTATGGACAGGATTTTATGCCCTGATTTTGCTGAACGGGACAGTGGATTTGTGGAGTGCTCAGCTACGCCGTCGTATGGGTTTTGTCAGCCGGATGGATCTGACTCGCCCCAAAGAAACGAACAAGCAATCAGAGGAAACGCCGCAACCCGAAAAGACAAACCGGCTTTTTAACCGTCTATTCATAAGAGTGTCCTTGGGAGCGATCGCACTCTCCATTCCACTTTGCTTCACCTACCTAGATTTTGACTGGACCCGATTAAGCAGCGCTCAACCGCGACTTCTAGAACTTGCGGCTGAAGTAACGCCTGCTCAGGTGCTACCAGAATTTTCTTACGCGCTAATGCCCCTCGCCATAAAGACAGTGGCAATGTCTGCGATCGCCATTACGCTAGCAAGCATCGGTGGCGTCCTCTTCTCTTTTCCAGCCGCTCAGAACTTTTTCTTACCCGGCGGACTCCTCCGCGCCGCAGGCGAATCCAAACGGTGGAGCTTCGGTCACGTGTGTATGCTCTTGAGCAGATTGATCTTGCTAACAGCGAGAGCCATTCCTGCGCCCATTTTGGCGCTGGTACTACTTTACGGACTATTTCCGGGGATTTGGCCGGGGGCGTTGGCGTTGGCTATTCATAACTTTGGAATATTGGGACGGCTGATGGTAGAGGTGAATGAAAACTTACCGGATGGACCGGTCAGGGCACTGCGATCGCTCGGTGCTTCTAGCGTTGGGGTTATTGCTTACGGAATCCTTCCGGCTAATCTGTCTCGCTTCTTGGCCTACAGCCTTTATCGCTGGGAAGTGTGCTTGCGCGAAACCGTAATCGTGGGGCTTGTAGGAGCAGGTGGATTGGGGCGGCTGATGACCGGGCAGCTCAGCAGCTTTGACTACAGTGCATTGGCTGCAACACTGTGCGTCTTTATTTTGCTAACGGTGCTAGTGGATTTTGTCAGCGGGTGGATGCGGCAGGCGGTGCGATGACAGAATAGCGTTGCGATTAATCGCAGAAGTCGCCTGTAGGGAAAGCCCGTTGGGAAAGCCCGTTGGGAAAGCAGGGCGTGCCCGATGAAGTGATTAAATGGTGTTTGGCAATTTTTTACTGTGGGCTATTTTGCAAACGATAGCACCGGGCAGGACGAGGAGATATTTTGGGTAAGCGATCGCTGGCGGGAATTGCAGGAATTGTGGCCGCTGCCACGCTGCTCAGCAAGGTATTTGGGCTGCTCAGAGAAGCCGTGATTGCAGCCTCATTTGGCGTAGGGCCGATTACAGATGCCTATGCGATCGCCTACGTCATCCCGGGATTCTTGCTCGTTCTGCTCGGGGGTATTAATGGCCCGTTTCACAGCGCCATTGTCAGCGTGGTCGCCAAGCGAAAAAAAGAAAACATTGCCCCCTTAGTCGAAACCGTCACCACCCTAATTGGCATCGTGCTAATAGGCGTGACCATCCTAATTGTGATGTTTGCCGCGCCTATCATTGGCGCGTTTGGCCAGAACGTAAATCCGGAGACACAGGCAATCGCCGTCGCGCAACTCCAGATCATGGCACCGATTACGGTGTTCGCCGCGTTCATTGGCATCGGCTTTGGCACCCTCAACGCCACAGACCAGTACTGGCTCCCTTCGGTAAGTCCATTACTCTCCAGTAGCGCAGTGATTGTTGCACTCGGCGCATTCTGGCTCATTTCTGGTGGAGATATCAGCGATCCGCAAGTGGCCATCACAGGAGGGATGGTCCTCGCGGGCGGGACGTTAGTCGGCGCTATTTTGCAGTGGCTCATTCAAGTACCTGCCCTGTGGAAATCCGGACTAGGAAGGCCGCGTCTCGGATTCAACATAAAAGATCCAGGCGTCCGCGATGTCATGAGAGTGCTAGCACCGGCTACCTTTGCATCAGGTACGTTTCAAATCAACGTTTACACCGACCTATACTTCGCAGCAGCAGTAGACGGCGTGGCTGCCTCTCTGGGCTTTGCTAACTTGTTGGTTCAAGCGCCTTTGGGAATTGTCTCCAACATTGTGCTGGTGCCATTCCTACCGATTTTCTCTCGACTCACCGCACCCGCTCAATGGCCAGAGCTTAAGCAACGCATTCGCCAAAGCCTCGTGCTAGTAGGGCTCACAATGCTGCCCATGAGCGCACTCATCATGACCTTGGCACAGCCGATTGTCAGCGTCGCCTACAAACGCGGTAACTTTGGCGAAGACGACGTTCAGCTAGTGACCACAATCCTCTTGGCCTACGGCCTGGGCATGTTTGTATACCTAGCTCGCGACGTAATGGTCCGCGTTTTTTATGCCTTGGGCGATGGTCAAACGCCTTTCAAAATCAGCCTGGTTAACATTGGATTCAATGCCCTGTTCGACTGGATCTTTTTTGAGCTGATGGGCGCGCCGGGTCTGGTGATTGCCACTATCGGCGTCAACATTGTCTCGCTCATAGCCATGACCTTCTTTTTGGCTCGCAAACTCAATGGCCTGCCCGTCCTAGAATGGGCTAAAACTTTGGCAACGATCACGGTCATTAGCTTTATTGCGGGCGTCTCTTGCTGGCTAACGCTGAGTGGATTGGCCAGTATTTTAGGCACCGATGGTTTTGCGATTAACTTGCTCGAAATGTGCCTGGCTGGCGCGATGGGGATCGTAACCTTTGCGCTGTTGGCCTTCGTACTCAAAATTCCTGAGGCCAACATTTTGGCCACCCGTATTCGTGAAAAACTCGGGCGTTAGACCAGCACGAGCACTAGGAAAAAAATTAAGCTGTACGCTGCCAAAGGGAAATCGTTTCATCTTCACTGGCTGTAATGAGCAACCGGCCATCGGCTGAAGACGCAGTTGCCTTGAGGCCCCAGTCATGGGCCAGTTCTGCAACGCAGGATAATGTGTTGAGCTGCCACAGCGTTAGCACCCTGTCCTCTGTGGCGACCGCAAGACAATCATCAGCGCCCATTGCTAGTGATTTTATGGGCTGCGAAAACTGATGCAGCCAAATAGGCGCGGTTACGTCGAGGTGCTCATCTAGGGTATAGAGCAGAATTTCTCTGGCGCTGGTAGCGCATACGAGCTGGTAGGTGTTTTGTGTGACAGCACAAAGGGCTACTGAGACTACTCGCAGGTCTTGCCAGATATCTTTTGAGTCTTTTTGAGTTTTGTTGGCTATGGTTTTGGCTGAGCGATCGCGCCTGAGATTGAGTGTCTTAGCCAGCTGAAACGAATGATCGGCGTCTCGGGTCTGCCGCCACAGTTTCACAGTGCCATCGTCACTAGCGCTAGCGAGTAGGTCACCTAAAAAATCACCCGAGTAAGTCCATCGACCGGCAAGTGCGATCGCACTCACCCCCTGTTGATGCTGTGCCAGCTGACCACTCACCAACAGCGATTCGATATCCCAAATGATAATTTTGCCATCGCGATTAGCGCTGATCAGCTGAGCGCCATCTGCCGTCACTGCCAAATCAGTCGGCGTCCAACCAGCGACAGGCAACGTGTTGAGCAGCTGACGCTCAGCAATATCCCACTCCTTAATCGTGCCGTCTTCACTGGCGCTATACAGCACTCGGTTATCAGGATGAAACACTAGCGCCGTCACCGCCCCGCCATGCCCTGTGCCCATCAAGCGGCGCCGCGAAAAGGTGTGCAGCAGCTCAGCACTAGATAAATGCCATAGCCGCACGGACCCATCACTGCCACCACTAGCAAAATGCTGAGCATCGTCGCTGATAGCCAGAACCTGAGTGAGCCCAATATCTTTACCCAGCCTGCACCGTCGCTGCCAAGACTGCATGGAGGTGGGTCCAATCTCTCGGCCAGTCGCGCCGCCAGCTATTCGACCACGCGCTCCGCCAATCGATTTTGACGAGCCCCCCGTTGATGCTGAAACCCACTTCTCACCTAGCTTCAGCGTCTCTAAAACAACTTCACCGGCTGGTTTGAGCAATGACTTTAAACCTGGCACTGACGCCTTGGCCTGAGACAGTACCTGCTGAGACGCACTCAAAAGCAAGTTTTGAGAAAATTGCAGATCAAGCGCGACGTGATCTGCCGATTCATAGCGCTGCTGCAACGAGCGCTCTACCATCTGGTCTAGCACCTGAGCGAATCTGGGCTCTATGGGCTCCGTGAGATAGTCTTTCCAAACCCAGCGATCTTCTGCCGCCGAATACAGCTGAAAAGGATGAACACCTGTTAGCAAATACAGGCAGGTCAGCCCCAAACTATAAATATCGCTTGCAAAGGTAGCTTGGCCCATTGACTGCTCTGGAGAGGCATAGCCCGCACTGCCAATGACGGTTTGCGCAGGCGTCTGACGGACCCATTTTGCTGAGCCAAAATCGACCAGCATCGGCGCCGATCGCCGGCTATCTGCTTTTCGTCCCTCTGCTTTTCTCCCTATCGGCGCGACGATATTTTCAGGCTTGATGTCGCGGTGAATGATTTGAAAGCTGTGGACGTATTGCAAAACAGCGATCAGAGACTTTAACAGCGATCGCACATCAGCTTCATTCCAAGGCCCCTGATCGGTCACCTGCTGCTGCAAATTTTCACCCGGTGCCAACTCCTGCACCAAAAACTGACCCAGGTCATTTTCAAAGGCGTCTAACAGTCTAGGAATTTGAGGATGCTCACCCAGCCTGCGCAGGCGATCTATCTCGCCTTTGAACGCAGAGGTCTCAAGCAATGCTTTGTTGTGCAGCTGCTTCACCACACACTGACGAGTCGAGCTAATAGAGCCTGCAGACTCAACACTTTGAGCTAACAGCGTTCGACCAAACCCACCTTTACCCAACAGGGAAAGCAGCCCATACTTATCCTCTAAAATTAGTGGCGTACCGCAAGCCTGACAAAATTTTGCCGCTGCGTCATTTTTAGGCTGGGGGCAGACAGAGTTTGGACAATAGGCCATAGCCTCAGCATGCCATAAATCCCTGGATGATAACCGCACGAAACCCAAGAGAAACTAGGCTATGGCTAGGTCGGAATTGCCTCACCGGGCCTTAATTTGGCCCACTTACCGAGAACCTCTTTATAGCTGTCACAGCCCACCACATCGTACTCAAAGCCAAACTCTGTTTCCTGCAAAATTTGATCGCCCTTTACCTCTACTTTGGGCAATGAAATGTTGGCATTAATGGTTGGATTATTGGGTTCAAAACTGGGCGTTTCGCTCAGGTGAGGCTGCCGGTGGTTCGTTTCCACGGCATGATAGGTAATGCATCTGTCTACGTAGTCACAGTTAACGCAAATACACATAGATTCAGCCTGCTGCGATCGCTTTATTTTACTGTAGCGTAAGTTTTTTTCTTTGAGTCTGTGGCGCTGACGGCAGCTTTCAAGGCGTCTGCTCCGCATAGCTTTGGCGATAGCAGGCGATAGTCAAGTTTACTTTTTAGAGACTTATCATCCCCGTGCCTTCCCCTTTCCGACCTGAAACCTGGCCCTTCGAGTTGTCACAGCTACCGGCATCGGCGCATCTCGTCGGCGGCAGCGTGCGCGATCAGCTGATCAATCGTCAGTCTAGCTATTTGGATTTAGACTTTGTACTGCCTGAGCGAGCAGTACAAAGTGCTTCTGAGCTGGCAAAAGCCTATAAAGCAGGGTTCGTGGTGCTTGATGCAGAAAGGGAGATCGCCAGAGTCGTTTTCGATCAAGTCACGGTAGATTTTGCCCAGCAGCAGGGCGGCAGCCTAGAAGCTGACCTGCGCAGACGCGACTTTACAATTAATGCGATCGCCTACCATCCCCTCAGCCAAACCTTCGTAGATCCCTTGGGCGGCAAAGCTGATATCGCGGCCAAAATTCTCCGCATGGTCAGCCGTGCAAATTTAGCCGCAGACCCACTGCGCATCTTGAGAGGACACCGCCAAGCCGCGCAGCTCAACTTCACGATTGAACCTCAGACTCAAAACACCATTCACCAGCTCGCACCGCAGCTAAAGCAGGTGTCTATTGAGCGCGTTCGCAGTGAGCTGGATGCGCTGTTAAGTGAGCCTGCTGGAACTGAACAGCTAGCGGCCATTTTAGAGCATGGGCTATTGAGCTTTTGCCTGCCGAATTTTACGGCTGAGCGACTGGCACAGATTGAAGCGATTGATCGGGCCACAGCTCAGTTACAGCGGGCTATGCCTAGCTATGCGCAACGGCTCCATCAGTGGAACAAGCCCATCCCTCCAGGCTGCTACCGAAGCTGGATCAAAGCAAGCAAGCTGAGCTGTCTGGTGAGCGAGCAGGAGAAAACGGCTCAAAAAGAGCTGATGAACCTGTCCTACAGCCGCGCTGAGATGCAGGTCATTCTTTGCTTGATCAGAGCACAACCAGCGATTGATACTTTAAAGGTGCGATCGCTCACCCGCTCAGAACAGTTCTTTCTTTTTAAGCTGGCCGCAGGGCAGTTCCCAGCCGTGTCCCTATTGGCCCTCTCTCAAGGCATTGCCCTAGAGACGCTACAGCCAATCATTGCTAAATTTCTAGACCCGGCTAATCCCATCGCCCACGCCCCAACCCTGATTACTGGCAACGACATCATGCAGCAGCTCAGCATTAAGCCAGGGCCCAAGCTAGGAAAGCTGCTCAAAGCCGTTGAGCAGGCACAGGCAAATGGCGAGCTCAATACGACAGAAGACGCGATCGCCTGGTTAAAAAATGCAGATAGAAAGGCGTGAAACAAAAAGTCGTTTATCAGCAAACCTACATAGCCCGACGCTGAGGACGGACATCCAGCTGATGAGCCAAGCTGTTTCTTCCCCAGTCCAACGCGTTAGATTCATTGGCAGGTACAACACTTACAACCGGCTGATGGCGACTCGCAGTTCGAAGGGAAGCTCCTCTACGGACCGGTCCTCTACCAGCTTGTCTGACAGCTTTTCTAGCCGCGCTTCTAGCCGTTCTTGAGCCATTTTTTGACGACTGTGCTCGGGTCGCAGCAGCCACTGCGGTCTGAACATTGGTGCGTGACGCTAGGACACGGCTACCTTGAGGAGCGACATCTCGCTTCACCCGCTGACGCCGCTTCTTAGGCCGTAGTCCTGTTGAACTTAATACAGCCGCCTTTAAAGATGGCTTTAGTCGGGTTGGCTTATTTGCTGCGGCCTTAGTCGCAGCCTTTTTAGTCGTAGCTGACTTTGTCGGAGACTGAGCAGAACCCATTTGCGCTGCGCCGCTGCGCTTCACAGAACGAACACCGCCTGCCACTGGCCGTCGCGTACGAACACGACCAGCGCGAGCCGCTGCCAGACGCATCATGGCTCTGCGCCGCGAAATCAGCAAACTACCTGCCGCACACGAGCCCACCACCATGATTAGTGGAAATACTGGCAAGCCTGAGCCACCCGCTGCTGAGTCACTACCAATCACAATCACGTCCGGATCAGCCGACTCTGCGGGGGCGCTTCCAGCATCAGCCGCAGCTTCTTCAGCATTCTGTGCCACATTAATTGCAGTTGCCTGGGTAGTAGAACTCTCTTCAACAGCGGGTTCAGGCAGGGCCATCTTTAGCTTGCGAGGGCTTAGCATGCCATCTAAGGCAAGAGAGCCCGTCACCATCGAAAACAGCCAAAAGCCCAAAACAAGAACCCAGGGCCTGACCAATAAGAGATTGAGAAAAAGTTTAGTACTTTTAGAAGCGGGCTTCCTAGGGTTACTTGAGGAGGTACTTGAGCGAAAAACATTTGCCGGAGAGATCGACTGGGCAACGCGGCGAACCGCCCGACGGGAAAAGCGCTTTAGGGGCCCAAGACTCAAAGGCCTCATATCAATAGCTTTCGCCGCTTGAGATTTAGCAGTCGTAGTATTTATAGAAGACTTCATATTATTCAATCTCTCAGGCGGCCTATTCATCTGCAAAGAGTCCCTCTAAAGAACCTCTTTTCCGAAAGTTATCGGAATTGTAGAGGCATATTGAACGAATGGCTAGCTTAAACGCTAGTTTTTCCTTTTTAAAGGGAATGAAAACCTATCATTTCCCTATGAGTCTGGTATCCGTAGCTTCACTGACACGCGATACAAAAGTAGACATCGCCAGCAAAAAGGATATGAGTCAGGCACAAATCGTTCAAAGGAAAGCAGTTCCTTACCGAAGTTCCAAAGCAGGCACATACTTACCCGGATCTTGAGCGATCCATCCAGAGGCCGAGTTAGTGCGAACCTCAAAATATAGATAAGTCGGTGAGGCAGATGCTGCTTCACCCACCGATCCCACCACCGTAGACTCAGCTACAGACTGCCCAACCGACACCGAAATATCACTTAAGTTCGCATAGCGAGTTTGTAAACCTTGGTCGTGGTTGATCACCAGCAGGCGTCCATACCCTTCTCGCTCACCGACAAAAGCAACCGTCCCTGATCCCACAGACTGTACGGCCATTGGCGTTGACACATTAAAAGCCAGCCCACCGTTGAAGACCAGCTCATCTCTACTGGGGTGAGGCTGCCAACCATAGCTCAAGGCAATATCAGCCGTCTGAGAAAGTGGATAGCCAGACAGCTGAGCGCTCGTAGGTCTGCTTGCTGTGGGTGTAATCGGATTGGCGCCAGGAATGAAAATTCTACTGGGCATTTCACTGACGCAACCGTTGACCTCAAATAAGAGATCGGCCCGACTCTCGTAGCGCTCAGCTAAAGATGGCCAGCTATCGCCTTGCTCCACGTTCACCACTCGCCCATTGAAGGGTGGCACCAGCAGCTCACTCCCGACCGAGAGTACTGTAGAAGCTGAGCCGCCAACCGATGGATTGAACCGAGCTAGGGTCTCAGGAAACAGATTATAGGTAGCCGCAATGCTTCCCAGGGTCTCCCCTTGAGCCGTGGTATAACGACGAAAGCGTTCTAGGGCCGCTGGGCAACTTTCACTGGCGATCGCCTGCCGGGGAAATGCATAGCCTAAGCTACCCACCGCGATCGCAACAAAAGAAAGGCTAGCGAGATAACGGGAGAAAAAACGAGGCCAAGACATAGAAGTAGCGTTGAAAATCTGGGTTGATGCTAACGCATCTAAGGTTCGGTTCTGAGCGTGCACAACCCGCTGAACCTAAGATGCAGAACGCATTAAATCTATTCCATTCAATCCGAGCCGTTTCAGGAAGCATCTTAAGAGAGATCGCTTCAGCTAAAAATAGTCGCGGCAGCTAAGCAAGTCAGTCGTCCTCAAGAACCGCTGGGATGGGCCACCATATTTGTGATAGAGCTATAGCGTCTGTCGAGTTGCTTAGGACATGTTTATCGGCTGAAACCGTTGCAGAACAACAGGCAACTCGACTAGCA
>JBCBDN010000071.1:0-14329 GCA_038529685.1 Cyanobacteria bacterium J06598_1
GGCCGTTCTCATCGCCGCCACAGTTTCTTTCATGTCGGGCTATCAGCATATCGATGGGTGCCTTTCTGGCACGATTGCCAACAACAAATGCACCGCTTAATGAAGCTCAATCGCGGAAAAATCGAATATTATCTGAGGGGGCAGAAGGCTATGAAAGCTGTCCTACAGGCTTTGTAGCTGTTGTGTCACCCCTCTAGACCTTTCGGAGCGTGTGAATGTGCTGTCGAGAATTCGATAACTATCTTTCTTTTGATGCGCGATCGCCCCTCTACACAAAATTAGTCTCTGTAAGCTCTGTTGTCGCAACCTGATTGAGTGTGGCTAGCACTTCCGCTCCAAAGAGAATTTGATTGTTTTGCAGTGTGAGTTGACCCAATGTGAGACCGCCTGCTAATTCGATCTGGTCTTGGCCGATTTTGAAGTCGTGAAACACATCGCTGCCCTCTCCGGCTGACAAAACAAAGGTATCGCGACCGTTGCCACCGAAGAGGATATCATTTCCTTCGCCGCCGGTCAGTGTGTCTCTGCCGTTGCCGCCCGTTAGGACGTCATTCCCGAGGTCGCCAATGAGTGTATCGTTTCCCCGTCCGCCTCGCAGCGTATCGTTGCCTGCTCCGCCTGTGAGAATATCTTTACCTCTGTGGCCTTCGAGCAAATCGTTTCCGGCATCGCCTAGGAGACTATCGTTGCCGTTGCCGCCGTACAGCTGGTCGTCTCCGTCGCCTCCAAAAAGAGAATCTCTGCCGTTGTAGCCTCGGAGTACGTCGTCACCGCTGCGCCCATAGAGATATTCACTGGCTTTGCCGCCAACGAGTTCGTCGCTTTGGAGTGTACCGATGGCAATCTGTTTCAATTTAACGCCGTTGACAAATTCTTGAGCTGTTTTGAAGACCTCTGCGCCAATATCATCGCCTAGAAGGCGACCGTTAATGTCTCCTTCTGTGAAGTGAATGCCGCCGTAGAGCCGCGAGAGTCCGGCTTCGTCTGCTGCGGCAGTGAAGGTGTCCCAAGCAAGCGTAATGGAATCGAAAGGGGTTAGCCCTGGCTCAAAGCGGCTTTCGCCGGGGGCAAATGTAACCTCTCCTCCAAACTGATTGCCGCTGCTCAATAGCTCTAGCACAACGGCGCTAGCTGCACTAAAGGCGCTGTGCCCAGAAGTGTATTCTGCAAAGGGTGGAGAGGGATCGCTGCCGGGTGTTTGGTAGGTGGTGAATTCTGTTGCCAAAATCTTTTGAGTGCCTTTCCCAGGCCCTGCGAAGGCTTCGATGGCAAAGCCGCCGAGCGCTTCGTCAAATTCTCCAATCAGGCCGAGATCGCCTAGGGTGCGAATGACTCGGACGGGGCGAGCGTAGTCGTAGTGAGTTTTGGCTTCCCAGGTGGCGATGCCCGCATCTAATACGGCATTACTGAGGGTGAAGAACAGCTTGGCGTCATCGTCGAGGGTGTGCTGGTCGCGGGCTGAAACAAACTGGCCAAAGGTCATCCAGGTCCCAGGGGGGAAGGAGGTTCCACCACCGTCCTCCCAGAATTCTGCGATTAGCTTTTGCTCACTCGTGAGGCTGGCACTCATCGAAACAACTGTTTCTGCTTGAGCAATGAACTCAGGGTTGATGATGCTTCCGATAAGCTCAGGTGAGATGGTTAGTACTTCGCCATCGGCTAGGGAGATAGTTTTATCGGCAAGGTTAATGGTGGCCCCTTTTACTAACAAAAAAGGTTGAGGTGCCGCAGGTCGAAATTGCTTTGGTGAGGCCATACTAAAGCTTTCGACAGTTCCCCACTGAGGTGTTAGGAACTGTTGAAGTTTGGTTCCAGACTCGCCATTAGAGATGCGTTCTGCGGCCCAGCGATCGATTTCAACAATGTTGTCAGCCGATGTGTTGTCAGCCGATGTGTTGACGGATGCATATCCTGTATTGTCGGCATATTCGTTAGCTTGGTTGGAGCCGTCGCTATTCCGAAAGCTGATGAGTGCTGCTGCTGAAAGATTGCCGATACCTGCGGCGGTCGTGACATCGGTAGTTGTATTGGCCGGGTTGAGCCCTAGCCGTGCCATGACTGAGTCTGCAAGGCTGATCTGCTTAGGAAACAGTTCTGCGATGACTCGGTAGGCCGCGAAGCTCATGGCTTTTGTTTTGTTTGCAGCTGTATTTTCTGCTGTAGGGCGCTGTAGGGTGTTGCCGAGCTGGGTGGCTGTGGCTGTCGGGTCGTAGCTGGCCCAAGCGTCGAACATGGCGGTGTGAACCATGCTGTAGGCCCGAGATCCTACTGTGGGCCCGACTTTGGTATTGATTACGGCCTGCTGAATAGCTTGGTCCCACAGCACAGAAACAGTCGGGGACGGGTCGGTAACCGTGACCAGTTGCGTGTCAGGATTGAGCGTAAGTTTGGGCGACAAAGCGTAAGACTCCAACAAGTAAAACAGCTAGCAGAACAGCCGCAAGGTAAACAGTATCAGCCTCACAGCGGATGCTTATCGAATTCTCAGCTTAGGCTAATCTACCGAAGTCTTAGATGTGAATATTTCGTTTTCTGGTAAAGATTGTGGAAAACTCGGTTGCCAAGCTTGATCGACTTTTCTTTTTAGTGATGAGTTCGTAAGCTACAAAACTGAGTCAATCAAAGCTGTATCCGTAAGAATCGGGCGCAGTACAGCTTTTGTGAGGGGAGTCACGCGCTATCCAATGCCTTCAATGACTGGGTGGAAGTAAAAGGACAGGCTGATGACTGCGTAGGTGGCGAGTAGCAGGGTGCCTTCTAGCCAGTTAGATTTGCCGTCTGAGCTGATGGAGTTGGCAACAAGGACGGCGATCGCAACTGAAAGCAGCTCAAAGTTATTAAAGTCTAAATCCATCGGCTGACCCATAAACGCGCCAATAATTACCAGCAGCGGCCCTACAAACAGCGCAATTTGCAGACTAGAGCCCACAGCAACGTTGAGTGAAAGATCCATTTTGTTCTTAAGCGCAACCGTGACCGCCGTCGCGTGCTCAGCGGCATTGCCAATAATCGGTAGAACAATCACACCTGTAAAGAGTTCCGAAAAACCTAGCTGCTTAGAAGCGACTTCGAGCGTACTGACCAAAAATTCTGATTCGACGGCGACAGCTAACGTTGCTGCTAGCAAAACGCCGATCCACAGCTTTAGATTGGGCTTATGTTCGTGCGCTTCTTCGTGCTTTTCCTTTTGTTTTTCTAGGGCAAGTGTGGCTTCAGCTTCGCTCAGTCCGGAAGTGAGCACCGTTTCTGCGCCCTCTTCAGCAACGCCGATATCGTAGAGGTAGGAGTGCGTTTTCATGGAGAACAGCAGCGTAAGACCGTACACCAGCATCAAAACAACCGCGACGGCGATCGATAGCTTTTGCAGAATGGGTTCTTCAATGCCCGTGGACGTAAAATCTACAGCGGTAGGCAGCAAAATAGCAATAACAGCCAGGTTCATTGACGAGGCGTTGAGGCGCGCAATCGTGGGTTGAAAGGTCTGTTCTTTGTATTTGAGGCCGCCCAGCAGCATCGATAGGCCCATGACCAGCAGCAAATTACCAATAATGGAACCGGTAATGCTGGATTTGACTACATTAACGAGGCCGGCGCGTAGGGCGAAGATGGCGATAATCAGCTCAGTGGCGTTGCCAAAAGTGGCGTTCATTAGGCCGCCGAGGGAAGGGCCGAGTACCACGGCGATTTCTTCAGTGGCGGTGCCCATCCAGCCTGCCAGGGGAATGATGGCGAGGCCTGCCGTCACAAATATAATCAGGTCGCTCCAGCCGAGGAGGTGACCTGCGATGGAAACAGGAATAAAGGCTAGAAAGCCGTAGAAGATTATATTTTTAACGGACATTAAATTACACGAAGGAATAGGAGGAACGGAGGCGGTCGAGCCATGTCACAGCGTACCCGCGACCCGGCACCCTATCAAGATATGTTGTAATATCGGCAGGATTTCGCAGGTGAGCAGCGTCGGGCATATGAAGATATTTTTGAAGGGTTTGGCTTTGCTGGTGGGGTTGCCGGTGGTGGCGATCGCAGCCTTTTTCTTTTGGGGCAGCGCGGGCACCACCCACCAAGACACCTATGCCGATATCGTGGACTACGATGCGCCTGCCCCTGCGGTTAAAAGTAGCTATACCATTGTGAGCTACAACATTGGCTACCTCTCAGGGTTAGCAAATAACACCAAAAATAAGCCGACCCGGTCATTTTTTGACGAGAACTTAGCGAGGGCGATCGCAGCCCTTAAGTCTGTCTCTCCAGATATTGTGGGTTTCCAAGAAATTGACTTCAATGCCAACCGCTCTTACAACGTGAATCAGCTGGCTGCGATCGCCCAGCCCTTAGAAATGGGTTCAGGGGCGATCGCTATCAACTGGGACAAAAACCACCTGCCGTTTCCCACCTGGCCCCCGGCAGCGCAATTCGGTAAGATCCTCTCCGGTCAGGCGATCGCTAGCCGCTACCCCATCGAGAAAAACAGCCGCGTCGTTCTAGAGCGCGTTGCCGGTGAATCCTTCCTATATAAAGCCTTTTATTTAGAGCGCTTGGCTCAAGTGTCGCAGATTAGTCTGGATGGACAGCCGCTGATTGTGATTAGTGTGCACTTGGAAGCATTTAATGAGGCGACTCGGGTGAGCCAAACGCAATTTGTGCGATCGCTCGCAGAAGACTACGCCCAAACGCTGCCCGTCATCTTAATGGGGGACTTTAACAGCGCCCTGGACCGGCCTAACTTTACGACCGCTGCTGGCGATACCCACGCAGAAAATCAGTTTTCTATCAAAGCAATGCTGGCCTCTGAGCAGCTAGTGCCCGCCTTGGCCCCCGATCGCTGGACGGTTGAGAACGCCACCTTTCCTTCGGATAAGCCAGCGCATAAGCTCGACTATATTTTCTACACGCCTAGCACAATTGAGGTCATAGAGACTCAGGTACTCAGTGCTGCTGGAGAGTCTTCAGATCACTTACCGTTAATGATGCAATTTCGCTTCAAGTAAGCTGCAATCTGTGAGTGTTAGGCGGTTCACCTACCGGATGCTTTTTCTGAGCTTTGCTTGAGCCACCTGTTTTACCGCCAGGTACATAAAAGGTGGAATAGTGCTGAGGTAACGATTCGACAGTCGTCTAGGCTCTTGAACCCATCGATATAGCCACTCTAGGCCATTCTCTCTTATCCACCGAGGGGCATGTTTGTGCAGCCCAGCATATACCGGAAATGCGCCGCCAATTCCCACCATGACAGACCGAATTTTGTTGTGGTGTCTGAGCATCCAATACTCTTGCTTTGGGCAGCCCAACGCTACAAAGGTGAGTCCAGCGCCGCTGTTGTTTATGTCCTGAATAATCTCTTCTTCTTCTGTTGGGCTTAGCTTGCGAAAAGGTGGTGACTTTGTTCCGGCAATGGTTAGCTGTGGAAAGTCGTCGCTCAGTCGGCTCACCATTTTTTCTAAAACAGGTGTGGTAGAACCGATTAAATAAATTGAGATGCCTTCTTCTTCGCATCGACGGCAGGCATTTTCAAAAATATCCATGCCAGCTACGCGATCTTGAGAGGAGAAACCAAGCGATCGCATTACCCACACCAAAGGCATCCCGTCTGGTGTAACCAAATGCGCTTTTTCCAAGGCGCTACGAAGAATGGGATTGTTGCGGGCCTCCATCAGCATGTGCACGTTGGCAACACAGACAACTTTGCTCAAGTTGGCTTTTGCCCAGTGCACCATCCATTCAACCTGCTCCGCCAGTGGAAGTGCGGTGACGAATGCGCCCGTGACCTCAGTACGTGGGCGTTTATCTTTGACAATTTTTCGACCGTACTTAGCTATCATCATTTTTAGAAAATCTTCAATAATGAATAGAGAACTCATCCTAATATAATGATGTATAAAAGTTTCTTAATGTTTCTTCGAATTTTGAAATAATACTGCTGTTTACGTTGAGTAACTTGCGTTTAACTGCTGACATCATTACGTCCTAGCTTACTAAGCTTACAAATATATATTTGGTTTATATCCGGGAGCTATGACCAAAACTGAGCCTCTGTGTGATCGCAATACTTGCGCGAATTATCAAACCGCTGTGTATAGTCAGCCAAAATCGCAGGTAGCTCCGGTAGCTCCATGCGCAGCAGATTGGCCAAAAAGGCATAGCACGTTGCATCTAAGCATCGTAGGATACTCTCCGAGTAGAAAGGGCTTGCCCTCAAAGCTCGCAATCCTCGCGATGGTATTTATGTGTATCGACTGATGGCTTTTCCTGAAGGGGCCACCGTCGGTCAGTATGCAGGCGTTGATCGGTTCAATATTGCTGCGCCTGAAAGACGTAATCGCATTTTCCGCTACCGCTAACCTGCGGCAGACGGCTATAGATTCGGTGAGACGAGCTCACAAATAAGAAACCCCAGCCAAATATGGCCGGGGCTTCGCTTCATATAGAAAGTCGATGTATTGAACTTAATTGATTTCAATAGTAAGCCGCGATCGCAGTGCTGACCGTGAACCAGATCACAAAGTGCCCGTGTGTCTGGGCACTTTGCCGTGTACTTGCGACCAGTCGATTCAATGTATTTAGGTCGCAGGACTCAGCTCTTTAGAAGTCGCTGGAGATACCTTGTCACCTTCTGCTAATTCCTTCAGCCGCTCAATCCGGTCTTCTGTAGGTGGATGGGTGAGGAATAATTGCATTAACCCTTTTTTAGATAAGGGATTGATGATGAACATTGCCGCGTAGGCCGGATTGCCGTGAATGGGGATTTCTTGCCCGAGCGCTTCTAGCTTTTCGAGCGCGCGCACTAAGGCTAACGGATTTCCAGTAATTTCTGCGGCTCCTTCATCAGCAGCGTACTCTCTAGTTCTAGAGATGGCCATTTTGATGAGCCCAGCGCTGAAGGGGCCCACAATGAGCAAAAATAAAATAGCGAGCGGACTGCTGCCACGCTTGCCGATGCGGGCGACTGGGAAATAGAGTGCGCCGATAGTAAGAATGCGACCTAGGTAGGTAAGAGACCCGGCTAAAGTGCCTGCGACGGCTTGGGTGAGGGTGTCGCGGTTGCGAACATGAGTGAGTTCGTGGGCGACGACGGCGTCGAGTTCGTCTGGCGGGAGGAGGTCAATGATGCCTTCGGTAAGGGCGATCGCCGCATGCTCAGGGTCACGTCCGGTGGCAAAGGCGTTGGGTGACTTGGACGGCACAATGTATAGCTTAGGGTTAGGCAGCTCAGCGCGATCGCACAACTTTTCAATCCGTTCGTACAGCGCTGGCCTTTCCTCGCGTGCCACTGGCTTTGCCTTAAAGGCTGAGAGTGCGGCTTGGTCAGAGTAGTACCAGGATCCGAAGCTGCTGAAAGCGGCAAAGGCCAATCCGTAATATAGCCCCTGCTCGTTGCCCACTAGCAAATAGCCTGCCAGCACAATCAGTCCGGCCATGAGTGCCAACAACACTAGGGTTTTTATCTGATTGATCCTAGCCATTGGCAGCTCCTTTGCGCCCAAAGAACGCAGCTTTTTCGAGTGCTTACTATTCAATCGCGAATTTGCTCCCCGCAGCACCCTCCCTAGGGCAGAATTCGGTGATTTCTTCGCAAAAATCTTGCGCCCTCATTCTGTCGACGGGTTATCAAACCGCCACAGTAGACGCCGTCCTCACAAAATATCCACATTCTGAGTTTATCTTTTGATAGTGGTGGGGATCGCAGTTTTTTTCCCGACTGCTGTGTTGTTTGAGACGGGTAACGGTGATGACTTTTTTAGACATCTTGGGACATTTTCTCTCGCGGCAGTTCCCGTTTTGGGGCATTTGCCAGCTCAAATTTCAGCCAGAACAAAAAACGCTCTACATCCATTGTCGAAGTATGGCAAGCCGAATAGCCGTTATTCAAGATCGCTGCAAGCTCGCGTCTTTAGATATCGGCGTGAAGAATGTCATTATCACGCTGTCGGACTATCCAGACTATGCGATTGAATTAACGCCCAGTCTCTAACAACCGGAGGTCGTGTTACTTACGGGTGCGAACCTTTTTGTAGGGGTCTTGCTTTGCGACCCATTTCAAAAATTTGTCCATAGCCGGATGTGATTTGAGGAGCTCAGCTGAATTTAAGTCAGCGGCGAGTTCTTTGTTAGTAAAAAGGGTGTGCACCTGCTTGTGACAAGGCGGACAAATGTCGATAGTGGGGCCAAGGTCGGGATGGTTGTATTTATTTCGAGTTCTTTTTTTACGCTTGGTTTCTTGTCGGGGGATAAGGTGGTGTTCGGTGAGTTTGGGACAGTTGCGAGCGCACAGCTGACAGGTCGCGGTGTGGGGAGAAAGGGCGTAAGAAATTTTGGGAGCCATGAGGTGGTCAGGTTAGCTTTGCGTGGCATGATTCAAAGGCACTGATATTCTTTCATTTTAGTTTCGCTATGCTTGGCTTTGCCATTCACACCGCTAGCCCTCAACTTGGCCTGATGCTGCAAGGCACTGACCCCGATGGTGAAGCCATTAGCCGCCATCAGGTTTGGGACTTAGGCCGTGAGGTGACCAGCCAACTACACGCGAAGATGGTTGAATTTATTGAGCCGTACAGCTGGCAAGATTTGGGCTTTGTGGCGGTGGCAAAAGGGCCGGGGGGCTTTACCGGCACGCGGATCGGTGTAGTGGCTGCACGCACGCTGGCTCAGCAGTTAGAGATTCCACTGTTTGGGGTGTCTTGCTTGGCTGCGCTGGCAGTGCCTTCGCTTGGAAAGTCCTTCGATAGAAAAGATATTGCGGTTTCGATGGCAGCGAAGCGAGAAGCTGTTTTTGGAGCGGTGTATCGCCCAACGGCAAATGGGGACACAGATTTGGTGGCGGTGCGCAGTGATGAAGTAGTGCCGATAGCTGAGTGGGCCACGATTTTGACGGGTTGGGATCGGCCAGTGGTGGACGTGCCGGTGGCAGCTGGCGTGGGATTGGGGAATTCTGTGACCGGGGTGATGGAGATTGCGATCGCGCGCTACCGCAAAGGCGAGCGGCCTGACTGGTCATCTGTGATGCCCTTTTACGGCCAGCACCCGGTTCACCGCTGATGGGCAAGGCTGATGATTAGGCGAGTGAGCGATCCGTAAGCGTATGCTGACTCGCTGTAGTATCAAAAGTATCCTCCATCTCTACACTCATGCGTTATGACGCTCAGCCCAGCCTGTGGCAGAAAATTTCAAAAGCGCTTGGCTCAAGAGTCTTTCATTCGTGGGTGTTTGCCTGCATCGCGAGCTATTTTCTTGCCTATCAGCTGGCTCCAGTGCCCGCTATCGTGGTGCAGTCTTTGCCCGTAGAGATGACACCCGCTCGTCTGGCTGGTGTATCACTACTTTCGGCTGTCATTATCGGCCTCGTATTTGGGCTTTGTCAGTGGTTTGTTCTCAGGATTCATTTCCGCAAAGCCTACTGGTGGATTGTGGCGACAGCGCTGGGATATGGCATGGCGTCTCTGTTGGGTGAAGGGCTTTTAAAGTTTGTTTTTAGTGTGCTTTCTGACCCTTCTGTTTGGGGTATTGCACCCTTGTTTTCCTCTGAAAGTGCTGCCTATACTGGGCAAGCGTTGATGTATGGGGCTGTTGTCGGGATAGCCCAATGGTTATTTTTTCGCGCAAGGCATGTTCACAAATCCGCTGCTTGGATACCCGTCATTGTTCTGACGATGCTGCTAATTCAGAGGGTTCCCTCACCCAATTTTTCGGTATTCATGCAGCAGTTAGATGGCTCATTGCCAGGGCTATATATGCTTTTTCAGATGGCTTCTATTGTTGTTAGCGGGATTGTTTTTGGCCTGTCGACTGGGCTGTTACTGTTGGACTTTATCTCACAAAAAGAAGAACAGGTTTAGCACCCCCAAAAAACAGCAAGCCAGAACAGTAAGCCAGAACAGTAAGCCAGAACAGTAAGCCAAAACAGTAAGCCAAAACAGTAAGCCGGAAACTACTGTTTTTGTTCTGTCACGAGCGTTAGGCTGGCCCAAGCGCCTGAGGCATCGTAGCTCCGAATCAGGCGCTGACGGGTATGGCTATTAAGCAGCCAGCCCACTTCGAGAAAAATTGGTTGGCGCGGGGTGATTTGAACTGGGCAAGTAGAGGATGCGCCGTCAGGGAGAAACAGTACCTGAACGGATTGAGTGTCTGAGTGAAAAAGGATGCGATCGCCCTCTAATCTTCCCGTTGAACTAATCGGGGGTATTCCTGCACCTAGGTCAATCGTTTGCTGAACTTGGCCGCTACTCGTCTGACTCACGGTAAGCCGCGTGACACTCGTTGTTTCGGGGCGCAGGTCAGCGTATTGGGTCACCGCTTCGCCTTGCCAAGTACCCAGCAAATCAGAAAACTTGAGCGGTGGCCTCTCGGCTGAGCCATTTCCTTGTAGGCCCTCTCGAATCAGCGTGATGGGCTTTAGCTCGTTTTTCTCAAATAGCTGTACCAGCCGCAACCGACGCTCACCAGCAATGAGTCCTAGCTCTGCGCCAAAGCTAGAAAACGGGCCCCACTGCAGCGACCCCTGTGAAAATGCACCGCCCTCAAAGAACAGCGTGGCTCGATTCAGCGAGCGGTAGTCTAGCTTTTGAATCTGTGGCTCGCCATCTGTAGGGTAGCGCCTCACCTCTTGATGCATAGCTTTGCCTGCTTCGGTGGGCGTCAGCTCTACTTCTGTATGCACGTCCGATAGTATCTGTCCGGTGGGAGAGATTTGAGTAAAGGAGCCTTGCCAAGTGCCTACGTTTTTGAGGAGGCGTTGCCATTGGCTGGTGGTAGATTCTGAAGAGGGCATGTTAATTAAGGTTGCTCGTAAGACGGTAAATAGAAGGACGGTTGATCAAAAAGATAAGGCGTAGTCGGGATAGCTGCTGAGCGCGCCAAAGCCTTCTAAACTGTAGACCGGTGCAGAGCCCCCAGATCCATATTTGAACCCACAATGACTTCAAATTCACCCGATGTCTCAACGCTACCGGTCAAAGATGAGGCCACGGGCCTAGGTACGTTTGGCGGTGTGTTTACGCCTTCTATTCTCACCATTTTGGGCGTGATCATGTATCTGCGCTTTGGCTGGGTGTTGGGCCAAGTAGGGCTGCCTGCCACGCTGCTGATTGTCACGATCGCCACTTCAATTACTTTTCTGACGGCGCTTTCTATCAGTGCGATCGCCACTGACAAAGTGGTGCGAGCTGGCGGTGCCTACTATATGATCAGCCGCTCGCTTGGTATCGAAACTGGTGGTGCAGTCGGCATTCCGCTGTACTTTGCCCAGGCGCTTTCTGTGGCGCTTTACACCATCGGTTTTGCAGAGAGCGTCAAAAATATTTTCCCCAGCACATCTATTGTCCTCGTGGCACTGGTAACGACGGTGCTAGTAACGGCGCTGGCGTTGGCGTCAGCAGATGCTGCGATCAAAGCTCAGTACGTCATTATGGCGGCGATTGTGCTGTCTCTGGTGGCGCTTGTGTTTGGCCACGATGTGACGCCAATATCTTCCGATGCGGCTTCGTCTCAGGTTGTCAGGGTGGGTTTTTGGACCGTTTTTGCCGTCTTTTTTCCAGCGGTTACCGGCATTATGTCGGGGGTCAATATGTCGGGCGATCTCAAAGACCCGATTCGCTCTATCCCCAGAGGAACGATTGCAGCTGTGCTGGTGGGCTATGCCGTTTATATGTTTGTGCCGTTTATTTTGCACTTTCGGACGCCCACTGCCTCGGCGGCGTTGCTGAACCCCGACGTGATGGTCATGAAGCGCATTGCTCTCGGGGGAGACTATCTGATCGATTCGATTGTGCTGGGTGTATGGGGGGCAACACTCTCGAGTGCGATTGGCAGCATCTTAGGGGCACCGCGCATTTTGCAGGCGTTGGCTCGCGACAATATTTTGCCAAGCAGTTTGCGCTGGCTGGGGAAAGGCAATGGCCCGACCGATGATCCGCGCTTGGGAACGCTCTTTACGCTGGGGATTGTGCTGGCGGTGGTGATGATGGGGAGCTTGGATGCGATCGCCCCTGTCCTTTCCATGTTTTTCCTCACGACCTATATGGTGCTCAACATCGCTGCTGGCTTAGAAGGCTTTTTGCAAAGTCCGTCTTTTCGACCGACCTTTCGCGTGCACTGGTCGCTGTCTTTGCTGGGGGCCATCGGCTGCATTGGCGTAATGTTCTTAATTAACCCAGTGGCTACGATTGCAGCGCTGGTGATTGTTGGCCTGATTTATTTTTGGCTGGAGCGTCGCCAAATCGAAAGCACCTGGGGGGACGTGCGCCAAGGGGTGTGGATGACCATTGTCCGCACGGCATTGCTCAATATTGACGACAATGCCGATCCCAAAAACTGGCGACCTCATTTACTGGTGCTCTCTGGTACGCCCACCAAGCGCTGGTATCTGATTGAAATGGCCCGTTCTTTTACCCACAATCGCGGCCTGATTACCGTGGCTAGCATTTTGCCCAGTGGCTCACGCAGCATCTCTCAACAGGAAAAGGCTGAAGTCACCCTGCGCGACTTCCTCGATCGTAAAGGCGTCCAGGCCTTTGCCAAAATCATCACTGCTGACGATCCCTACGTAGGTTCTAAGCAGCTGCTCGAAACCTACGGTATGGGCCCTTTGGTTCCCAACACCGTCCTCTTAGGAGACACTGAAGACCCTTCCCCTGACAGCATTGAGCGCTACTGCAAAACCATTCGCATGTGCCACGACGCCAAGCGCAACGTGATTATTTTCCGCGACGAAGAAAGCGACGAAGCGCCCCCTGATTCCTTGAATCCCCCCATGTTTGGCCGCGACCAAAAGCAGCAGATAGATGTGTGGTGGGGCGGTTTACAGTCCAACGGTGGACTGATGCTGATTTTGGCTTATCTGCTGCGCACTAGCTGGCAGTGGCGCTCGGCTGATATTCGGCTCAAGCTGGTGGTGCCCAACGAAGCGGCGGCTCAAGCGGCTGAAGCCAATTTGACTAACCTCACAGACAGCCTACGGATTGGTGCTAAGTCAGAGATTATTCTGGCGGAAGGCCGCCCGTTCAACGATATTTTGAAGCAATCTTCAGCCTCGGCAGACTTGGTGTTCTTAGGACTGGCAGAGCCTGATGAAGATATGACCGACTACTACCAGACCCTGCAAGACCGAATTGCTGACTTGCCGCCAACGGTATTGGTACTGGCCGCAGAGAATTTGGACTTCTCTGAAATGTTACAGAAGGACTAAAGCGTGAGCGTGCTTGGTGCTAGTGATCGAACGCTAGTGGTTTGATCCGTTTGCGTATAACCGTGGCCATAGCGCGTATGATCGAGAAGTCGACTATGTGTTTGAGATAGGTTATGGACTGGTTGCAGCGGCTGCAGAAAGGTTGGGACTTCGTTGGAGCTAGTCTGGTAACAGGACTGCTAGTAGGGCTGATGACGACTGCGCTGGTCGTTGGGTCAGTAGCCCCAAGTGCTTGGGCTCAAGCTAATGCGGTGGACTATACGTTGACCAATCAGGCTGGGAAAGATTTCTCAGGTAAAGACCTTTCAGGCACCTCGTTTGCCGCAGCAGATGCCCGCGATGCTAATTTCGAGGGTGCGAATCTGAGCGGCACGATTTTGACGAAGGCAACTTTTTTGCGGACGAATTTGGTGGGTGCAGATTTCACCAAGACGTTTGCTGATCGCGTTGCTTTTGATGGGTCTGATATGACTAATGTGGTGTTTGTAGAGGCGATCGCAACGAGCTCCTCATTTGGCGGTGCCATTATCACCGGCGCAGACTTTTCCGATTCGATTATTGATCGCATTCAGGTAAAGCGCATGTGCGAACGCGCAGACGGTGTGAATCCTACCACCGGCGTTTCTACTCGCGAGAGCTTGGGCTGCCGAGACTAGCGACTTTTGCGCGTAGCCAAAAGCCTGTTATACACAACAAAAACCCCTCAGTAGCGTTTAGTAGAGCGTTGCTGAGGGGTTTTGTTTTCTAAAACTGAAGCGTTTAATCGTCCAAGTCGATCTACAGCTTGTTCTCTAGTGTTTCGTTTAGGCGCTGCATGGTCACATCTAGCTTTTCAGTCGGGGTGGGTTCTGCAACCGCTTCGTCACTCCGCTTCATGCGCTCAAACGAGCGGATAATGATGAACAGAACTAAGCCAATGACGACGAAGTTAATCAGTGAGGATAGAAATAATCCGTACTTGATGCCGTTAGCAGATAGGTTGCCAATATCATCAACACCTGCTGCGGTGAGCGCGGGTGTAAGCAACAGCGGCGTGATGATGTCTTCAATTAAGGAAGTTACAACTGCGCCAAAGGCAGCACCGATGACGACGGCAACTGCAAGGTCAACAACGTTGCCACGGAGTAAAAAATCTTTGAAGTCGTTAGC